>CAMKRY010000001.1 GCA_946415345.1 uncultured Bacteroidales bacterium
ACGAGTCCCAGATTGAGCAGGGCCGCAATTTCTGCAACAAGATCTGGAACAGCTACCGACTCATCCAGGGCTTCGAGGTCAGCCCCGAAGCCAAGCAGTCCGAGGCGCAGGCCGTCGCGATCCGCTGGCTGCGCGCCAAGCTCAACCAGGCCGTCACCGAGGTGAATGACAACTTCGCCAAATTCCGCATCTCCGATGCCCTGATGGCGACCTACCGCCTCTTCTGGGACGATTTCTGCGCCTGGTACCTCGAGGCCGTGAAGACCCCGTTCGTGGACGGCAAGCCCACTCCGATGGACCCGGCGACCCACGCCGCGACCCTCGGCTTCTTCGACGAGCTCCTCCGCATGATCCACCCGGTCATGCCGTTCATCACCGAAGAGCTCTGGCAGAATCTCGCTCCCCGTGGGGAGAAGGAGACGATCATGTTCGCGCCGGTTCCCAAGGGCGGCGACGCCGACAAGGCCTTCACCGACGCTTTCGCCATGGCCGCCGACGCCATTATGAACGTCCGCGCCATCCGCCAGCAGAAGAACCTCTCCCCGAGGGAGCCGCTCCAGCTGCGCATCAAGGGCGCTTTCGATCCGGCCATGTCCGCGATCGTCTGCAAGCTCGGCAATGTCTCCGAGGTCCAGATCGTCGACGGCACCCTCGCCGAGGGTGAAGGCGTCGGCTTCCTCGTCGGCACCACGGAAATGTTCGTGCCGCTCAAGGGGCTCGTCAATGCCGCCGAGGAGATCGCCAAGGCCGAGAAGGACCTCGAATACCAGCAGCGCTTCCTCGCCAGCGTTCGCGCCAAGCTCGCCAACGAGAAATTCGTTGCCCATGCCCCCGAGGCCGTCATCGCCAACGAGCGCAAGAAAGAATCCGACGCCCTGTCCCGCATCGAAAGCCTCGAGAAGCAGCTCAAGACCCTCAAAGGATAGCGCTTATGATGTATTACGAAACGGAGTTCCCGGTCCGCTACTATGAGACCGACCAGATGGCCGTCGTCCATCACTCCAACTATATCCGCTATTTCGAGCTGGCCCGCAACCAGATGATGGCGGACGGCGGATTCCCGATGTGGGTGTGCGAGAACGACTACCACGTGATGATTCCCATCGTCTCGGTGACCTGCCGTTTCAAGCACCCGGCCCGCCTCGGCGATACGCTCCGTGCCGTCGCCATGATCGATTCCGTGCCCCAGGCCAAGCTGACCATCCGCCAGGAAGTCTGGAACCAGAAAGGCGAGCTCTGCGCCGAAGGGGAGGTTCTCCTCGGCTTCATCAACAGCGCCACCTTCCGCCCGGTCCGTGCCCCGGAACCGCTCGTGAAACTCATCGAATCCCGCCTGAACGACAGATGATCTCGATCAATGACTTGACGGTCGCCTATGGCAGCTTCACGCTGCTGGACCATATCGGCTTCCACATCAGCGAGAACGACCGGATCGGTCTCGTTGGGAAGAACGGCGCCGGCAAGTCGACGGTCATGAAACTCATCTGCGGGCTCGAGAGCCCGACCTCGGGCCGGATCGACAAGCCCCAGCACGTGCGCATCGGCTACCTCCCGCAGCTGATGGAATACACGCGGGGCCGGACGGTCATCGAGGAGACCCTGACGGTCTTCGACGAGATCAAGCAGCTCGAAAGGGAGCTCGAAAGCATCAATCTGGAGCTGGCGGAACGGACCGACTATGAGTCTGCCGCCTATGCCGGGCTCATCGAGCGCCTGAACCAGATCAACGACCTGCTGGCCCTGGAGGCAGGGGAGTCGCCCCTCGTACAGGCCGAGCGGACGCTCATCGGCCTCGGCTTCAAGGACGAGGACTTCGACCGGCCCCGCGAGACCTTCAGCCAGGGCTGGAACATGCGCATCGAGCTGGCGAAAATTCTCCTCGCCCGCCCGGACGTCCTCCTGCTCGATGAGCCTACGAACCACCTCGACATCGAATCCATCGCCTGGTTCGAGGATTATCTGAAAAAGAGTTTCCGGGGTTCACTGCTCCTGGTTTCCCACGACCGGCGCTTCCTCGACAACGTCACGACCCGCACGGTGGAGATCCTCCTCGGCAAGGTCCATGACTATAAAGTCCCTTACAGCCAGTATGTTGCGCTCCGCAAAGAGCGCATGACCCAGCAGATCGCCGCCTATGAGAACCAGCAGCGGATGATCGAGAAGACGGAAGATTTCATCAACCGCTTCCGCTATAAACCGACCAAGAGCAACCAGGTTCAGTCCCGCATCAAGGCCCTCGAGAAGCTCGAGCGCATCGAGGTCGAGGACGAGGACCGCGCCACGCTGACGGTCAAGTTCCCGCCGGCCGTCCGCTGCGGCGACGTGGCCTACAGCGCGAAGGACCTGACGGCTGCCTATCCGCAGAAGGTCGTCTTCCGCCATGCCGACATAGAGATCCGCCGCGGCGAGAAGGTCGCTTTCGTGGGCCGCAACGGCGAGGGCAAGACGACGCTTATGCGCATCATCACCGGCGAACTGGACCCGGCGGAAGGGGAGTCGAAGCTGGGTCACAACGTGTCCCTGGGCTATTTCGCGCAGGACCAGGAGAACGTTCTCGACAAGAACGAGACCGTCTTCGGCACGCTGGACCGCATTGCGGTGGGGGAGATCCGGACCAAGCTCCGCGATATCCTCGGCGCCTTCCTCTTCAAGGGCGAGGACATCGACAAGAAGGTGTCCGTGCTCAGCGGCGGCGAAAGGGCCCGCCTCGGCATGGCGAAGCTTATGCTCCAGCCCTACAACCTGCTGGCGCTGGATGAGCCGACGAACCACATGGACATCCGCTCCAAGGACATCCTGAAACAGGCCCTGAAGGCCTTCGACGGCACGCTGGTGGTCGTTTCCCACGACCGGGACTTCCTCGACGGTCTCGTGGACAAGCTCTACGAATTCCGTGACGGCAAGGTGCGGGAGCATCTCGGCACCGTCAGCGAGTTCCTCGAAAAACGCAAGCTGGAGAATCTCCAGGAGTTGGAGCGACGCTTCGGCGCTCCGCCGCAGCTGAAGTCCGAAGAGAAACGCGAGTCCCAGGCCGCCTTCGCGCAGAAGCGAACAGAAACCAAAGAGGAACGGAAATTGCGGAACAGGATCGCCCGGCTCGAAGAAGAGATTTCGGCGCTGGAGGAACAGCTCTCCGGCATCGAGACGGAGCTTTCCGGGACGACGGACCATGCCCGCGTCATGGAACTATCCGGCGACTACCTCCGTGTCAAGGATCAGCTTGACGCCCGGACGGCGGAATGGGAACGGAAAATGGAAGAATTGGGATAATACATTTAATAAATAACACACGCACGATTATGAAACGTTATCTGATGACGGCTGTCGCCCTTCTCGCGGCGGGAATCCTCTCCCTGACGCAGGCCACGGCCCAGACTGCGCAGAAGCAGCAGACCTTCGAATCCTTCACGGGCATCAACGTGTCCGGTGATTTCCAGGTGACCCTGACACCCGGTACGGAGTATGCCACGACGCTCACGGTGGACGAGGCCATCATGCCGTATGTCCAGTGCTTCGTAACGGGCGGCGTCCTGTCCGTCACTGTCGGCAAGCTCCCGAAAGAGGTCAAGAAGCTCTTCAAGGGCAAGAACAAGCCCACCTACATCCTCGTCGTAACGGCTCCCCAGCTCGGCAACATCACGCTGAAGGACAACGCCACGCTGATGACGACGAACAGTTTCACGGCGGGCACCTTCCGGCTCGACCTCAGCGGAAAGAGCCAGGTCCGCCACCTGACCGTCGAAGACGCCGCCTCGGCCGACATTATCATGAGTAAGAACGCCATTGCCGATCTCACCATCGACGCCGACCAGGTCAATGCCGAACTCTCCGGCTCCACCCAGCTCCGCCTCAATTACAATGTCGAGACGCTGAAGGTCCAGAGCAAGAACAGCGCTCTCATCTCCGCCAACGGCGAGGCCGGCCAGACGACCATCGTCGCGGAAGGCTCTTCCAAGATTTCCCTGGACGGTCTGTCCGAGGAACTGCTGGACGTCAAGGGCGGCGGTTCCGCCAACATCGACTGCCTCAAGCTCGAGACCAAGAAGGCCAACATCGTCCTCACCGGTGCCACCCTCGTCGAGGCCGCTTCCGAGGAGATTTCCGTCGAGCTTTCCGGTAAGAGTACCCTTATCTTCGACAACGACCCTGTCGTCAATGTCGTCTCCATCAAGACCTCCACGATGACCCGTTATTCCGCCGCGAAGTAACCTTGTTGCCCTATGAAAAGAATCCTGATCCTGACCGCACTCTGCGCGTTTTTCCTGGTCCCTGCTCCTGTCGCGGAGGCCATGACCGTTCCCGCTGACGTCACTGTCAGGGGCGATGACCCCATCAACCAGATTCTGGCTGTGTTGAAAGAGGTCGTCGATATCAAGAAGGAAGCGACCGCCACAAAGGGCGAGACGAAAGGCGGCATCAACAGGAAAGCTGTCAATGACGCCGCTAAGGTCCTGGTTGTCCTCGAGAAGCTCGACGCCATCGACAAAGAATACGGAGAGCTCTCCGTCGACAACAGCGACCGCACGGCCATCACGGACTTCATCGTCCAGAACCATGATGTCCTGTACGGCAAGCCGGCGACCAACGAGTCCGCCAAGACCATCTACAAGAAGCTCCAGGGCTACAATACCATCAGCCAGCTCCTCACCGGCCTTATCAAGGACCTATAGTCCTCGACTGCTCTGTCATTCCGAGCGTAGTCGAGGAATCTCCTATCGTCATGCCCGACCTGATCGGGCATCTTGAGCGTGGCTGCTCTCCTGAGAATAGGGGAGAGCGGCTACGAAAATGGGGGAAAAGTGATCCTCCTCTCCCTTGATTTGAGGAGAGCAGCCACACTTTGGTTATATGGCCAGTGTGCATCCCTCTCTATCTCTGATGATGAAAAAAACGGATTACCGCGGTCCCAACTATGCTTGATCGGAGGGAGTATCGCTATCCTCTTCTTCGTCGGGGACCAGTTTGGTTAGCTTTTCTTCGAGGACATCCAATTTGTCCATGATCTTGTCCTGGCGCCACAGAAGGGCCAGTCCGATCAGCAGGAAGAGAATCAGCATGCAGACAAGAATGCGCAGAATCTCCATATCGCCGACGGTGGCAATGAGCCCTTCATACTCTCCAAAGAAGTCCGAGCCTAAAGCGAAAACAAGAACGACAAACAGGATGCATAGAATCGTAAGAATAACGTTGTAGACGAGTCTCATATATTGGACGATTAGCGGTTTACAGACAAGTATTTAGCGGAGGGCTTTGCGGAGGGTGCGGGGGAGGGCGTGACGGTTGAGGAAGATGTAGGTGGTGTTGAGGGCGATGTAGTCGCGGGACATGTACCAGATGCCCTGGTAGGGGCCGCTCTTGCCCCAGCTGTTCTTGACCATATAATAAGGTTTGCCCTGCTCGTCGACAGCCTTGCCATAGATGAGCATGACGTGGTCGTAGGTCATGCGCCAGTCGTCCCACTGCTCCTGGCGGAGTTGCTGCGTGGGGATAACGCCGTCCGGCAAGGAGGCTATGGCGGTCCGCCGGTTGAAATCGCCGGATACATCACCGCCCCAGGCGACCGTGTAACCGGCATCGAGAGCCCGGTCGAGCACATCCATCAATTTCTCGATAGGGATGTTGTAGCTGGGCTTGAGGCGCCATTTGTATGGCGCTTCGATGACGAACCATTCGTTGAAAGGATGGTGCGTGTAGCTCGTGAGACTGACGTAGTCGTCGAGGTTGAGACCCAGGCTGGCGGCAAAGGATTGCGGCGTATAGGTCTTGCCTTCATATACGAAGGATTCCGGGCATGCTCCCACATAGCTGTCGATGAGCACTTGGACCTCGTTCTGCCAGTTCTTCTTGGGTTCTTTGTTCCGCAGCGGTGCCTGTTCTTCGGCCGTGTAGCGGTTGAGTTCCGGCTTGCCTTCGCTCCAAACGATACTGCTTACCGTGCGTTCCAACTCCGGGAAAAAGACCTTGAAATTGGCCAGCGAGTCGCCCGTCAGCGATCCCGGCGCGGGCATTGCCTCCTCCGGGCAGATGCCGTGGCGGCGGATGACTTCGATTACGTCGTCACAGGAACCGCCTTCCGAAATCTGGCTGTAGCCGTGCATGCGGACATAGTGCGTGGCGTTGTCCATGTAGTCCTTGTTGACCACGAACATCTCGCAGAGATCATAGGTCTTGCCGGTCTTGCGGAGAATCTCGCTTTCCAGATAACCCAGAGTGCCGAAATCCCAGCAGGTGCCGCTGCGATACTGGTTCTTGACGCTGGTGATGGGCAGTTCCTTGATGGTTCGGAAGGTCTTCGCTTCCTGAGCTGTGGCATTCCATGCCAACAGCAGTGCGAATGCGGACAGGGCAATGTTGAAACCTTTCATGGGTGTGTCAGATGATGTTTACTGCAAACTTACAAAAAACGATTCTCGTGTGCAACTCCTGACGCGGGGCTGCTCTTTTGTCGTATTACGTCTTTCCCCTCTTGATTCGGTGACAAAAACGGCCTCTTTTGTCCTCGAACTCACAAAAAATCCAAGTTCGATTACAAATCAGGCCGATTTTGTCCTCGAGTGGCCGTCCTGCCGGCCGGTATCGGGCATCTGTCCTTCGGTGCTGCGGAATCCGGGTGTTGCTGCTGCAGTGCAGACTCGGAAGAGCGAAAACGGAGCGGCACCGGGGACTTGACGAGCAACTTCTCCTTTTAGTCCCGCTTTCGCGGGCCTAACGTCGGCGAACAGTGCTCGTCATGCCGCTACGCGTCACCGCCCCCTGCACGATGCCAACGCGCATTTCCGTTTTCGCTCACGAGCCTGCACCGCAGCAGCAACGGGCCTCCTCCGTCCCTGCGGCCACCCACTCCCACCCCGTGTTTTTTCTTTGACAAATACTCCAATTTGCTTGATTCTGATGAAATTGCTATATTTAAACCGCAGAATAATCAATTACCGTAACCATGAAACGTGTTTTTCTCTTTGTTTTTATTGCCACATTTTTTGTTCTGGCACTCTTCGGTTGTAACTCCTCAAAGAAGCGCTCTTCCATGAGAGAGTTTCTTATTGGCACTGAGTGGGTTTATCAATTGGATGCTTCCACCTCAGATCCTCTGACGATTATTCTGTCGTTTTATGAAGACACTTTTGAATGGAGGAAGGTTGGAGAGAAAGGTTATATTCAGGGAAAGTATGAGATCGACGAAGAGAATCATATTCGTTTCTCTTCGTTAAAATACGGAAAGGAGTCGCTAGACAACTATATGTCATTATCGGGTTTATTTAAGCCTGAAGATGATGTTATCATGATGAACGGGGACGAGGATGGTGAGACGTATAATTCTATCTTTAGAAAAATCAAGTCAAGCGAAGACCTGCAATCTTATACCAAATCAGAATCGAAAAAAGAGGATATCTCTCAAGACGAAAAGGAGAAAGAGGATTTAAAGTCGATAGATGAGTATATGGAATCTCTGGGCTATTCATTGGTCGGGAAAGCACCTAGTTTGTATTCTTTCGGTTTAGGGGATGTCTATAAAGATGAATGTTGGCAATATACGATCGGAAACGACTGGTATGTCTGGGCAAAAGCTTTGGGAGCCGGGAATGGTGCAGTATATGCTGTGACCAACGTGAAACTTGGATGGAAGATACGCAATTATCGGGAATGTATGTACGCTGTCGCTGCAGTTAATATCTTCGCCAAAGACGAGGATGGGAAGAAGCATCATTTTAATTCCAAGATTAGTATTTCTTCCAGTTTAACCTTATACTTTGAGTTTTAATTATTCTCTTTTCTCCTGCCCGGCAAAAGTCTCACCAAGTGTAATGTCTAGCAGCAAGCACAGAAAGCCCAATCTTTATAAGGAGGCCAATGAGGCCTTCCTGCTGGCGAAGGCGCAGGAGGAGGGTGTCGCTATAGCTCGGAGCGGAGGTCGGCCGTTGCCATTGAGAGGCGTGTCCACCCCCGGACACGGGCAGGGGGAGGGGCCCGTTGGATACAAGTTATGGGTGGCGGCGGAAACGCCGCGGGCCATGACGAAGTAGACAATGGGAGGGGCCGGAGCGGCGCGCAGCGACGCGGAGTCCTCGAAATGGCAATGGCCGACGTAGCGGAGAGCGATGCTATTTCTCCGACTCGCGTACCAGCCTAACTTGATATTCCATTTTGGAAGAGCAAATATTTGCGGTTTCAAGAAAAAGACTTACCTTCGCAGTAGCTTTTAAAGTTAGAGGGCATCACGGTGCACCTCCTTGCAGGAATCCGAAAGGGTTCCTGTATTCTTTATGGATAGATGTCCATGACGCTATCACCGTCGTAAACCCATACTTCGGTTATTTGAGCATTGATATTTAACCTGGCCCGGATGCTCCTGATGATCTGACGTGAGGATGCACCATCTCTGTTATCCAAGATGTAGCCGTGGCATGACGAAAACAGATGCCCGGCCCGATCGGGCACCTCCCTCCGCCGTTTGCCGAAGGATCCTCCGATTAAGTCGGGGGTGGCGATGGTCTTGGACGAAAGCAGGGGAATTCGTATCTTTGCCATGGTAAGGTAGTACAAATCAATATGGAACCGATACAGAAGATAGCCATCATTGGCGCAGGAAACATGGGCGGTGCGGTGGCGCTGGGATTGCGCAGGTTTGCCCCGGATATAGCACTTGCGGTCACGACGGCCCATGCCTCTACGCTGGAGAAATATGCAGCGCTGGGTATGGAAACTACGCTGGACAATGCTGTCGCGGCAGAAGGGGCCGATGTCGTTATCCTGGGTGTGAAGCCATGGCTGGTGCAGTCGGTTCTGGAGCAGATCAGGCCCTGCCTTTCCGGGAAACTGCTGCTCTCCCTGGCAGCGGGAATTCCGGCGGCTCAGATGCAGGAGTGGCTCGCTGGGACTGGCGTCCGGGCGGCTTATACGGTGATCCCGAATCTCGCGGCTGAAATAGGGGAGAGCATGACCTTCGCATCGGCTATCCTCGGTGAGGCCGACCAGATGGTCAAGTCCCTATTTGATAAACTCGGCAAGACGCTGATTGTGAATGAGAAACGCCTCCAGGCCGGGATGATGGTGGCATCCTGCGGGACAGCGTTCGCGCTCCGTTATGCCCGTGCGGCGATGGAGGGCGGTATCCAACTGGGGCTATACCCCAAAGAGGCGATGGAAGCGGTGTACCAGACGATGAAGGGCGCCGTGGACCTGGCGGAGAGCCGGAGTGCCCATCCCGAGGCGGAGATTGACCGGGTGACCACCCCCGGCGGTATCACCATCCGCGGCCTCAATGCCATGGAAGATGCCGGGTTTACCGCGGCCGTCATTGCCGGCCTGACTTCATTCCAGCAGTAGGTGGACACCTCTATGGGCCGCTGAAAAGGATCGTTATTTTACAAACTGGACACAAACAGGGGCGCCGACCAGGATGGCCTTTCCGGTGGGCGTGAGCGTGCCCGCGTCTTTGTTAATACTGTAAATCTCGATCCGATTGTCGTCCCGGCAGGCGCAGAGGAGGTAGCGGCCGTCGGGAGAAATGGCAAAATTGCGGGGATGCTGGCCCGTCTTCCGGTAGGCGGTCTTTTCGACCCTGCCGCAGGCCTTGTCAACGGAGAAAATGGCGATTCCGTCCTCCTGGAGCCGATGGCTGGTGTAAAGGAACCGGCCATCCGGCGAGAGATGGATATCGGCACTGCCGTGGCCCTGGCCATCATAAGCCGTGAGTGTCTGGATGGGGGTCAGATCGCCGTCCTGATAGGAAAAGACCACCAGCTTGTCGCCGAGCTCGCAAATAAGGTACGCGAAGCGGCCATCTGCGCTGAAAACGAGATGCCGGGGGCCGTACTTGACGCGGTCCTGATTCTGCCATACAATGGCGGCTTCGCCGAGGGGCTGATTCCCATCCCTCCGGGTAAAGCGGTGGATGCAGTCCATCCCCAGGTTGGTGACGAAGACATACTTTCCGTCGGGCGAAGTCACGGCGCAGTGCATGTTCGCAGGCTCCGCACCCTTTTCCGGGATATAGGCTTGTGACATCCGGCCGATACTGCCGTCGCCGGCAATGGGGAAGGCCGTTACAGACCCGCCTGTATAGTTGGAAGTAACGAGCGCCTTCCCTGTGAAAAGGATGTTGCAGGGGTCTTCTCCGGGGACCTGGTCCGACGGAATGGGCGCGCTGTTGAGGAGCTTAATGCTGTTTCTGCCCAGGGCAAACGAGCTTACTCCCTGCCTCCCGTCGTTGTATTCGTTAACGGCAAAGGCCCGGTCTCCGGAGGCAATGACAAAGGAAGGATTCCCCGCGGGAGCAACATCCAGAAGCTTTGCATCGGCCGTTTTAGGCTGGAAAGAGTAGAGGTAAACCCCTTCCGCCGTCGTTCCCTCCGTATAGGTCCCGACAAGAATATGCATTTGCTGCGAGCAGCCCATAACGATACAGGAAACAAGAGCAGCCGCGGACTGCTTAAGGAAGGAGATGTTCCGTGCGTGCTTACTCATATCTTGTTGTTGAAGGATTCTGGTCATGCGGGGATGCCGGCATGGCTCAGTAGAGGACTTATTCTTCCCTGACCGGATTGGCGTAGATGCGGAGGAAGCGGTCGCGGAGGGCGTCAGGGTCGAGGCCCTGGCCGGCGACGGAGGCGAGCTGGTGCTCCATGTAGGCGAGGAACTGGGCCTTGGAGGCAGGGGAGTAATGCTCTGCGTGGGCCTCGTTGCCGTCGAGGATGTCGCGGGCGATGTAGTTCGTGTCCCAGAGGCGGTAGCCGGCGTCGATGCGCTCGTCGAGGAGGGCGCAGAGAGCCTTGGCGCGCTCGGGCCTCGGGAGGGCGGCGATGGTGTCGATCTCGGCGTCCGTGAGGGCCTTGCCGAACTGGAGATGGACGCGGCCCTTGGGCTGGCGGATGCCGGTCAGGATGCTGTGGAGGTCCTCGCCGGGCTGCTTGACGTACTTGACGCCGCTTTCCTTGATGAGGGTCTCGCGGGCCTTCAGGAGGTCGCAGGGCTCGAGTTCGTAGGAAATGCTCAGCGGGACGATGCGGAGGGCCTTGTAGGTCTCGGCGAAGTCGGCGGTGCCGCTCATGCCGAGCATCTTGATGAGGGCCTCCTCGGTGCCGTCGCGGCCGTCTTTGGTGCGGCCCTGGCGCTGGGCGAGCCAGACGGAGCTGCGGCCGGTGGTGATGCTTTCGCGGATGTAGATCGACAGCGTCGCGAGGGCGTCATAGAGTTCGCGACCGGAGATGCCGCGCTTGACTTTGACCATGCGGTTGGAGCGGATCAGATCCTCGACGAGGGGATCGCTGAGAAGGTTGTCGCCGACGCAGATTTCCGTTGTCGGCAGGTTGCACTGGACGAGCACCTCCTGCGTGATGGCGGGGTCCAGGACGATGTCGCGATGGTCCGACAGGAAGAGGTGGCAGCCCTCGGGGAGATCCTCCGTGCCGGCGTAGGAGAAGGCGGTCGTCGTGGTCTCGAGGATGCGGCGGACGGCGGGATCCATGACCTTGTGCTGGAAGTCGTCCACGCCCGTAACCCCGTTCAGGATGTCGCTGAGGGCCGTTTCCGGCAGCTCGGGGAAGAGATAGCGGGAAATCTGCGCCGCTACGGGATGGGCCGCTACACGTCGGAGGGCGGCAACGGCTTCGGGGTCGTTGTAGGGGCGGATGTCGTCAAAGGCAGGGTTCATAGGCGGATTATTCAAGGCCGGCGCGCACCAGCAGGGAGCTGTCGCCGTAGCTGAGGAATCGGAATTGGTGCGAGAGGGCGTAATCGTAGATGCGGTGCCAGTCGTCGCCGACGAAGGCAGCGATCAGCAGCAGGAGCGTGCTTTCGCTCTGGTGGAAATTGGTAACCATATAGTCCACGAGGCGGAACCGGAAGCCCGGGACGATGATGATGCGGGTACCGATGCGGAGCTCGCTGGCGCCATGGGATTCGAGGTAGGAGATGATGGCGTCGAGGGCCTCGTCGGTGGAGATCTCATGAGATTTTGTCACATTCGTGACATCTCTCGTGGGCTCAGTGCCTTTGCCGACTCGGGTCTCGACTTCGCTCGAAATGACAAAGGGCTCGTAGGGATCCCACTGGGCGACGTCGGAGGGCTCGCCGTCGCGGAGGATGCGGGCGCCGGCGTAGTAGAGGGACTCGAGGGTGCGGACGGAGGTCGTACCGACGGCAATCAGCCGGCCTTGACGGTGGCGGATGGCCTTCAGCAACTCCAGGCTCACGGAAAACGGCTCCCGGTGCATCGTATGGCCGGCAATCTCGGAGGATTTCACGGGCAGGAAGGTGCCGGCGCCGACATGGAGGCAGACCTTGCGAATGTCCACGTTGCGGGCCCTGATGTCCTCCAGGACGGCGTCCGTGAAATGCAGGCCGGCGGTCGGAGCCGCCACGGAGCCGCGGATGCGCGCGTAGAGCGTCTGGTAGCGCTCGCTGTCAATGGCCTCGGATTCGCGGTTGAGATAGGGCGGAATCGGGATCGTTCCACAGATTTCCAGCACCCTGGAGAAGGGGTCGGGGGAGTCCCAGGTGAAACGGACCGTGCCGGTGCGCTCATCGCGGCCGAGGAGTTCGGCGCGCAGGTTCATGGCGCTGACGACTGGGTCGTTTTCGGGGTTCAGCAAGGTCAAGATGTCGTTTTTCCATCGCTTGGCGTTGCCGATTACGCATTTCCAGGCGCAGGTGCCGACTGCGGCGAAATTGAGGTTGTAGTCCGTCGGATCGGCCGGCTCGAGGCAGAAAATCTCTATCTGTGCACCGGTTTCCCGCTGGAAATGGAGCCTGGCCGGAACGACACGGGTCTCGTTGAAGATCATCAGCGATCCTTCCGGCAGGAAAGAGGGGAGAGAGCGGAATACGTCTTCCAGTATCTCGCCCTTATGATAATAGAGGAGTTTCGATGCATCTCTCTGCTCGAGCGGATATTTGGCAATCCGGTCGTCGGTCAGGGGATAGCGGTAATCCTCCATATGAATCTCAGGAATCATTCTTCGCGTATTGCAAAAATTCTACTGCGAAATTACACAATCTCGCGCAATTATTCAAACAAGCACTCTCTGTTCAGTTATCTAAACAATAGTTCGTGTATTTTACTCCATTTTTGCAAACGGTTTTAGAATCTTTACTTTAGGTTCTTGATTCTTCGTAATTGTTTTAATAAGATTTTTTTATGTTATTTTTGCATAAAATGCAACTTATGTAAAATCAGTAATTTACTAGTTATTATATATACCTTTAGTAAAATAAATATTTAGGAAATTAAACGCAGTTCGGCGGAAAACCTATATAAAACAATTAATTAGTCATGTTTAATTAGCCAATTATCAGTTATATATATATTTTCTTCTTTATTTCTACTTTATGTGTTAATAGGCCTTATTTGCCATTTTGGGGCTAATGGTGGTTCTTTGTTTCCCCTTGCTTTTCTCCTGCTTTCTTTTTATTTTTGTGAAAAATTGTTTTCAAAAATGAACAAGCGTTTGCTGCAGTTTTTAGCGGCCGAAAACATTACACAGACCCAGTTGGCGGAAACCCTCGATGTCGCGAAGGCCTCCGTTTCCAACATTTTAGCGGGCAGGAACCGTCCAGGCTATGATTTTATCGAATCGCTGATGCTCCACTACCCCTCGCTGAACATCGAGTGGCTGATCACGGGAAAAGGCCGTATGTATCGCTCAGAGGCCGATTCTTCCCTCCCGGAGGACGGCTCTGCGGGATTATTATCTTCTACAGCTGAAGTACCAACTATAGATAAAGTTAAGCAAACAATTGTAAATCAGCGCAAAATTACTTCAATCTGCGTCTTTTTCGATGACGGAACCTTCCAGGAGATCCGTGTTTGAGATGTGCATTTTCCCGGGCTGGTTATGAAATCCCCGGGATTTTGTGTATTTTTGCCTTATGTTATACAAACTGCTGGTCAGACCGGTCCTGTCCCTTTTCCCGCCGGAGTCTTCGACAGGCGTACTGCTGCGGATGCTGAAAGGCGCCCGTCGCCTGCCGCTGGTCGCTCCGATCATCCGGGCAGGGCACCGCGTGAAAGACAAGTCCCTTGAGAAGGAGGTTTTCGGCATCCGTTTTTCGGCACCTGTCGGCGTTGCCGCGGGGCTGGACCGTTCGGGTGAGTATGCCGATCTTTTCTCCGATTTCGGCTTTTCTTTCATTGAAATTGGCTCCCTGACACCGCTTCCGCAGGACGTTGAGCCCCGGCCCAGGGTTTTCACCCTCCCGCGCGACAAGGCGCTCCTGAGCCGGACCGGCAACCCCAACAAAGGTGTCCAGCAGGCCATATCCGTCCTTTCCCGGCGCAATCCCAACCCTCGTACGCCCATCAGGATCGGCGTCAACATCTCTGCCAATGCCCGAAGCCTCACAGACGAGGCCATCGTTTCGGATTATCGTACCTCCTTCGCGCAAATGTACGATTTCGCGGACTTTTTTGTCGTGAATCTGACGGATTCGAGACGCCCGGATGCGGGCCTGCAGGCCGATACGGACTTGATGTCGGAGGTGCTGGACGAACTGCTGGAAATGCGCCTGGTCTATGACGGCTACAAGCCCATCCTTCTGAAAATCTCTTCCGACCTGATGCCGGATCTACTCGATACCATCCTCGATTACGCGCTCCTTTCCGGCATCGACGGCATCGTCGCCGGCGGTCCTGCAGGGAGGAGCGCCGAACTGAAAACATCCCCCCAGCGGCTTCAGGAGCTGGGTGAAGGCGGCATTTCCGGCCGTCCCGCTTTCCAGGGCATGCTGGAGACCGTCCGTCATATCTCCGCCCGCAGCAAGGGTCGTCTGCCCGTTGTCGCCTGTGGCGGCATCCTGAGCCCGGAAGACGCCGAGATGGCCCTGGAAGCCGGTGCTTCGCTGGTGGAAGTCTATTCCGCCATTTGGTACCAGGGGCCGAAAATCGCCAAGAAAACCCATGACCACATCCTCCATCTGCACGATCGGTGATGAGATTCTCATCGGCCAGGTCGTCGACACCAATTCCTCCCGGATTTCCCGCGCCCTCGGCGAACTAGGCATCCGGACTTCGCGCATGCTTTCCATAGGAGATTGCCGTGAGGACATCATCAACAATCTCCGTAAGGAGCTGTCTCAGAGCGATATTGTTATAGTCACCGGCGGCTTGGGCCCCACGAAGGACGATATTACCAAAGACGCTCTTCGCGAGCTTTCCGGCAGCCAGGGATACTATGAACATCCCGGCCAGCTGGCGAAGGTCCATGAAATCCTCCGCAGTCGCGGCCTGGACGTCCTTGACATCAACCGTGCACAGGCGCTTGTCCCCGATCGCGCGGAAGTCATCGTCAACCGCCTGGGAACGGCTCCCATTATGGTTTTCCGCCTCGAGGGCGGCAAAACCCTCTACGCCCTTCCCGGCGTTCCTTTCGAGGCTGTCGGGGCTCTCCCGGACGTGCTGGCCGACATTCAGGCCCATTATCCACTGGAGAAGATCCGCCACCGCAACATCATGGTCTACGGCATCGCCGAGTCCGCCCTGTCCAAGAAGATCGAGGCCTGGGAGACAGCCCTGCCGGCGGACATGCACCTGGCTTATCTGCCGGATCCGCTTACGGGCATCCGTCTGCGCCTTTCGCAGTTCGGCGGGGGAGAGGACGGAGATCAGGCCCTGGAGGCCCAAATCGGGGCTTTAAAGGCCCTTCTTGGGGCTCTGGTGTACTCGGACCAGGATGACCGCCTGGAATGCGTCGTAGGCCGTCTTCTGAAGGCTGCCGGCCAAACCCTCTCTGCCGCAGAATCCTGCACGGGAGGAGAGATTGCCCACATGCTGACCGGCGTCCCCGGCAGCTCCGCATATTTCCTCGGTTCCGTGACTTCCTATGCCATCGCTGTCAAGGAGAGCGTCCTCGGCGTCCCGGCGGAGACCATCGACCGCTTCGGCGTGGTCAGTTCCGAGGTCGCCGCCGCCATGGCCGAAGGCGTCCGACGCCTGACCGGCAGCGACTGGTCCGTCGCCACGACCGGCCTCGCCGGACCCGACGGCGACGGGGTCAATCCGGTCGGAACGGTATGGATTGCGGTCGCTTCCAAGGTCGGAACGGTCACTGCGATGCGTCAATATAAAAACGACCGTTTGCACAATATCGAGCGTTTCGCAGCCTCCGCCCTTGATTTATTACGCCTGGAAATCCAAAAACAATTAAATCGCTGATAATTCATTAATAAAACAATATTGTTAAATGCCGTAACATATTTGTTTCAAAACGGTTAAATATTGATTATCAACGCATTCTAAAAAACGATCCCGACCCTCAAATCGAGGGGCGGGATTCGTCTTTTTGACTATTTTACAGATGCCCGATCAGGTCGGGCATGACGGTAAATATGCTGCACGTAGCAGCATAAGTTAGCTCTGTTTGATGTGAACGTCGAGCTGCGGGAACGGGAAGGTAACGCCCTTCTTGGGGAGCTCGGTGTAGAGCGTCTCGTTCAGGAAGAAGAAGACGTCCCAGTAGTTTTCGGCACGGGTCCACGCGCGGACTACGTAGGTGACGCTGGTCTGCTTCAGATCGAGGACGGCGACGAACGGATCGGCGGCGCCTTCGGTCTTGCCGTTCAGAATCTTCGGGTTCGATGCGATGACCTCGAGGATGGCGGCTTTGGCCTTGTCTGCGTCGACGCCGTAGGAGATGTTGATCTCGCGGTCCACGCGACGGAGGTCCTTCGAGGAATAGTTCAGGATGTTGCCGCCGGAGAGGGCACCGTTGGGGAGAATGACGATGCGGTTGTCGAGGGTCAGAAGCTTCGTGGAAACCATAGAAACTTCCTGGACGATACCGGCAAAACCTAAAGCTTCGATGTAATCACCGGCCTTGAAAGGCTTGAAAGCCAAAATCATAATGCCTCCGGCAAAGTTCTGCACCGTGCCGCCGAGAGCCATACCGATGGCCATGCCGCCGGCAGCCAGGAGGGCCGCCAGAGAGCTGGTGTTGACGCCGAGGGAACCGACCGTGAGGATGATGATGATCACCCAGAGACCGATGGTGACGACGCTGACCGTGAAGGTGGCGATGGTCTTGTCCGTGCCTTTGCGTTCGAAGCCTCGTTTGAGGAGCTTCTTGATGCGGCGGACAATCCAGCCGCCGATGATGTAGATCGCGAGGGCGGCCAGGACCTTGAGACCGAAATTGATAGCTTCCTGGCCCAGACTGGTCATCAGTTCCTGCGGAGTGCTGGACGTGATGGTCTCTCGAATTGTCTGGACGCCTGCCTGCAGGGAATCCTGGCTGGCGAGTTTCTCGCCGAGCGGTGTCAAATCCTGTAAGAATGGAATCATATGCGTAGTGTTTTGGTGTTATCAGTCAAACAGACGGCTGACCTGATCGATGATCTGGTCCTCCGGGAGATCGGGGCTGAGGACGAGGTCCGGAACGGCCATGAAATAGCCGCCGGCCTTGGCGCTTTCCTCGCCGCCGCCGGTGCAGTTGAGCATGACGATCTCGTTTTTCTTGACGCTGCCGTCCTTGACGGCCATGGCAAGGGAGGCCACGGCGCAGGCTGCTGCGGAATAGATGTCGATGTGCTCGAGGGCGTTGAATTTGCGCTTCCAGTAGTTGATTTCCTCGTTGGTGACCTTGTACATGTCGCCCTTGGAGTCCTCGAGGGCATCGAACAAACCGCCCGCAAGACTGTACGGAGGTTTGCGGTTGGACAGCACCTTGGCGTCAATCTCGGCGGCCTTCATGCGGCCTTCCTCGGCGGTCATGGGCACAAGGGCGCGCTGGTGGGCCTTCCAGCTGTCGTACATCAGCGAGAAGGGGGCGTTCTGGGCGGCATAGAGGCGGGTCTTCTTGCGGCCGAAGCGGCCGTCGTCAATGAGGCGGAGGTTGTTCTCCCAGACGGCGATGGTGCCGGTGCCGGAGCCGACGGCCTGGAAATAGGCGTCGGGCAGCTCGCCGATGGCCTCGACGGCGCTCAGGAGGGTCGTTCCCATGCCATCGCGGCGGGCGACATTCTTGGCACCGCCCTCGGCGAGGAAGCGTTCGCTGCGGCAGAGCTTGTCTCCGAGCTGGATGGCGTCGAAATAGTCCGATCCACGGGGGCTGGAAATGATCTTGACGCAGGGACGGAGGCGCTTGTGGAACCACAGGGCGTCGATATTGTCGCGGGGGATGCAGATGACGATAGGGATGTTGTTGTCCGAGCAGACCTGCGCGAAGGCGCGGGCAGTGTTGCCGGCACTCTGGACGACGAGGATCTTGTCGGTCTTTTTCGGCAGGCGGGCGCAGACGGAATAGGCTTCCGTGGCCTTGAACGAGCAGGTGGCGACTTCGGCGCCGATTTCAGGGGCGTAGCCGGTGAAGGTGATGTAGAGATTCTTCAGGCCGAGTTCCCGGGCGAGTCCCTTGCTCCGGTAGGTGACGGGACCCTGGGCATTCTTCAGGATGCGGCGGATCGGCAGCCAGGAGGCGTAGCGGTAGATGCCTTCCAGGTCTTCCCTGGGGGTGAAGAGCTTTTCATTGTAGACGGCCCTGACAAGGGAAGGGGAGGCGGATTCGGGATCCACGAGGGTCCAGCCTTTGTCCTTGAAGACGCGGCCGTCGGCCACGTTCATCAGTTCGTACTGAGTGGGGGTAAATCTGGGCATATTCTCTTATAAATTATATATCAACCAGGACATGTAGCCGAGCCAGGTCAGCAGGAGCAGGGCTCCGTCGAAGCGGTCCAGCTTGTTGTTGCGGCCGGTCCAGGAAGCGGTCGCCAGCAGGATGCCGGCTACCAGCAGCACCACCGCGTCGGCCCGGTCCATGCCGTTGAAAGACAACGGGGTCAGGAGGCCGGAAATGCCGAGGATCAGCAGGAGATTGAAAATGTTCGAGCCGATGATGTTGCCAAGGGCGAGCTGCCCCTTCTTTTTCGCGGCAGCGACTATGCAGGTAGCGAGTTCGGGCAGGGACGTGCCGATGGCGAGGACCGTAATGGCGATGAATTTGTCGGAGGCACCGAGCATCCGGGCCAGGTGCGTGGCGCTGTTGACGAAGAGACGTCCGCCGAAGATCAGCGCCAGCAGGCCGAGGAGAATCATCAGCAGGGACAGCCACAGGGGGCTGATCTTGCCGGTCTCCTCATCCTCGGACGTCTTTCCGCTGCGGAGCATCCACCAGATGTAACCGGCGAAGGCTACGAGGAGGATCCCCGCGTCCAGGCGGCTGAGCGTATTGTCGCCGAAACCCAGCAGGGCGCCGGTCATGCCGAGCCCGAAGACCAGGACCGTGACGCCAAGGTGCATCGGGATGTCGATGCGGCGGTTGCTGCGGGTGATCAGCATCGGGAAGATCAAGGCCGTGATGCCGAGCCCGAAGAGGGTGTTGATGATGTTGGAACCCACGACGTTGCCGACGGCGATGTCTGCGTTGCCTTCCACGGCGCCGACCAGGCTGACCACCAGCTCCGGCGCGGATGTGCCGATGCCGACGATCGTCATGCCGATGACGAATTCGCTGATGCGGAAGCGTCGGGCGATGCTCGAAGCACCGTCGACAAGCTTGTCCGCGCCGATTACGATCAGCGCCAGACCCAGCAGCAGAAGCAGTATGACCTGTGCGGTTTCCATCTTTGCTCCAATCAAACAAAGATAATCATTTTTCTTTGTATCTTTGCGCTATATGAAGCAAATTATTTATCAGATGCTGCCGCGACTCTGGGGGAACGGAAAGTTCTCCTCGGTCGATGCGGCCTTTCTAGGCTATCTTCGCGACGACCTGCGTGTCGACACGGTCTGGTATACCGGCGTGATCCGCCATGCCACGAAAAAGGCGGACGGGGGCTGCATCCCCGCCAAAGTCGTCAAAGGCGAGGCCGGATCGCCCTATGCCATAGCGGATTACTATGACGTCAATCCCTATCTCGCCGACGATCCGTCGCGGCGCATGGCCGAGTTCGAGGCTCTCCTGGCCCGCACCCATGCCGCCGGCCTGAAGGTGATCATCGATTTCATCCCCAATCATGTTGCCCGCGAGTACGACGGGACCATGACCCCGGCAGGGGAGACCCGCCTGGGCGCCGCCGATGACCCCAATCAGCACTGGAAGGAGGAGAATGATTTCTACTATTATCCCGGCACGCCGCTGCGCCTTCCCGTGGACTGCGACGGCTATGCGGAATACCCTGCGCGGGCTTCCGGCAACAGTTTCACGCCTTCACCGGACGTGAACGACTGGTATGAGACCGTGAAACTGAATTATGGCGACAGCCATACGCCGACCTGGGACCGGATGCGAAATATTGTCCGTTTCTGGGCCGCCAAGGGCGTGGACGGCTTCCGCTGCGACATGGTGGAGCTGGTGCCGCCGGCTTATATGCGCTGGCTGATCGCCTCCGTCAAGGCCGAATTCCCCGGCGTCCGCTTCATTGCCGAGGTCTATGAAACCGAAAAATACCGGATGTATGTCGACGAAGTGGGATTCGACCTGCTCTACGACAAGTCCGGCCTCTACGACCGCCTGCGTGCGGTGACCTGCGACGGCGCTTCGGCCCGTTGCCTGACGCAGAACTGGCAGATTCTGGGGGACCTCCAGGGAAACATGCTGAACTTTCTGGAGAATCACGACGAGCAGCGGGTGGCCTCGGATTTCTTTGCCGGTTCGGCGCAGAAGGGCTATGCCGCCCTGGCCGTATCGCTGCTGCAGAACGATGCCTCTCATATGCTCTATTTCGGGCAGGAGATCGGCGAGCGGGGCATGGACGACGAGCCTTTCAGCGGCGTCAACGGCCGTACCTCCATCTTCGACTGGTGGACGGTCGACTCGCTGGCGCGTCTTGAAAAATGGATCGGCAACCATCGCTGCGGACTGAACAAGGAGGAACGGGCCGTGCTGACGCATTACCGCGAGCTTCTGGCCCTCTCTCGCCGGCCCGCTTTCGCGACGGGAAAGAGCTTCGACCTCTGCTATTGCCAGGGGGACTGGTTTGATGCCGACCGGAACTATGCCTTCCTCCGCTGCGACGGAAAGCAGTGCTGGCTGGTGGCGGCGCATTTCGGTGATGGGCCGGTGCAGATGTCACTGCGGATTCCGCCGGAGGCAGGGGATTATTTCGGTCTGGAACTGCCGCCGGGCGTGCCGGTGGAGATTCCGGCCTGGGATGCTGTAACCATTAAAATATCGTAATATGCGCAGATGGATTCTTTTGGCGGCCCTGTCCATAGCCGCCGTGGCCTGCACCAGCAGCGCCGGCCGTTCTTCTTCTCCCGCGGCAGAGCCGGTCAATCCGGTCAATCCGGTGGATTCCCTCCTGGCGGTCATAGCCGGGCAATACGACTTGCCGGAGCAGACAGTAATGGCGCTGGCCGGAACCTATGGTGATTATCAGCTGAGTGAGGAAGACAGAAACCGGCTCGCAGAGGGTTTTGCGGCTGTTTCTCCCGTAGACGGGAAGCTTCATGACACGCTTCTTCCGGCTCTCAAAGAGGAACTCCGGCTCTGTGAGACCTTCGCGGATGTATGCCGGCGGCTGGGCCTGACTGTGGAGGAATGATTTGGCCGTATCGCAAAGTTTTCCTACTTTTGTAAACAACACAACCCTTTAGATATGAAAAAGATCCTTTTGACCCTTGCCGTCGCCTTTGTGGCCGCTCCCGGCCTGCTTCGCGCCGAGGCCTTGACTGCCCCCGTGACCGTTACTGCAACTGCCGTTACGCCGGTTGATGATCTCATCAAGCAGATGAACAAACTGTTCGCCCTGATGGGGAACGATATGACGACGGACGACATGACGCTGGAACAGATGAGCCAATTCCTTCAGATCGCCCAGGAAATCGAGAATCTGAAGGCCAAGTACTCGTCATACAAACTTACCGCCGCCGATCGCGAAACGCTTGTCCGCTGGGCCCGCACGACCAATGAGAAGTTAAACGGCGAGAGAATGACCGCGGACGAAATCGCCGAACTGCGGGAGGAACTGAACTCCTACAAGACCTTCGGCGACCTGACGGACGATCTCGACCTCAACGATATGTAGGAAGGTGCTGACCGCCGCTCAAATCAAACTGATCCGCAGCCTCGCGCAGAAAAAGGAGCGCGAGGCTTGCGGTTTATTTGTCGTGGAGGGAGAGAAGATGGTCGCCGAGGCGCAGCGTTCCGGTTGGACCGTCGAAGCCGTCTATCGCGTGGAAGAGGTGGGGGAAAAGGCGATGGAACGGATGTCCCTGCTCGCGACCCCGTCTCCGGTGCTGGCCCTGGTCCGCATCCCGGAGACCGTCCGGAATGCTCCGGATCCCGGAAAGGGCCTCTATCTGGCCCTCGACGGCATCCGCGACCCCGGCAATCTCGGAACCATTCTCCGCATCGCCGACTGGTTCGGCATTGATGCGGTTTACGCCTCGCCCGACACGGCGGATCTCTTCAATCCGAAGGTCGTGCAGGCCACCATGGGCGCCCTATTCCGCGTCCGTTTCCATTATCGGGACATTCCCGGTCTCTGTCGCAAGGCCCTGAATGCCGGCGGCCGGGTTTACGGTACCTTCCTCGACGGGGAGAATCTCTATGGTAAGGCCCTTTCCTGCGGCGAGAACGCACCGTCGGTCATCGTCATCGGCAATGAGGCCCATGGCATCTCAAAAGAGACGGCCGCTGTCGTCAGCGACCGCCTCTACATTCCGCCTTTCCCGGCGGATGATCCCGGCTCGGAATCCCTCAATGCGGCCGTTGCAACGGCTGTCACCGTGGCGGAATTCCGTCGTAGGCAGGGTTAATCGAACATCCCCATTTTCAGCATATCGCCCAGGGTCTTGATGCTCTTCATCGCCTCCTTGGCGGCCTTTTCTTCCTCGGGAGTGATCTTCTCGCCTTCCGCTGCAGCCATGGCCTTGGCTTTCTCGAAGAGGTAGTCACGGTCGGCATCGGTCAGTTCATAGTCCTTGTTGGCCTCGAGGAACGCTTTGGCCTCCTCTTCGAGGGCCTCGTTCTGCTCCCGGAAAGCGGCGTAATCAAGCTTGCCTTCGCGATAGCTGTTTTCAAGGGCCTGGGCTTTTTCCGCCATATTGAACAAGGTGCCTACGGGGCCTGATTCGGCGCTTTTCTTGTCGTTGCCGCAGGAAATGGCGATAACGGTCGCGCAGAAGGCGACAGTCAGGAAAGTAAGGATACGTTTCATGTCGTGTGTTAGATTTGATGTGAATAAGCAAATATAGTAATCCTTTGTAAGAAAAACAAGTAGAACCATCATTTGGCTATATCCGAGAATTTGGTTACTTTTGTTAGATGAAACATGCGTAAAAAGTCCATCATACGGATCGCCCTTATCCTGGTGGCCGGCCTCCTCGCGGGGGCCTGCAGTACGACCCGCCTGTTGGAGATGGGCCAGTACCGGCTGGAACGCAATATCATTGACGTGAAAGATGCGCCCGGCTTCCGTGATCCCGAACTGGAGAACTATATCCGCCAGCAGCCGAATTCCAGCATCATCTTCGGCTGGAGCCCGCTCGTAAACATCTACAACTGGTCCGGCCGCGATGCCGACAAATGGATCAACAAGACCATTCGCAATCTCGGCGAGGCTCCGGTGGTCTATGATCCCGATCTCGTGCAGGTCTCGGTGGACAATCTAAGGAATCACCTGGAGTATATCGGTTATTACGGTTCCGAGGTCGACGGACATCCGGATGAGCCCAAGGGGAAGCGCGTCAGCGTCCGCTATGAAATCCGTCCCGGTCGCCGCTATCCAATCCGCGATATCCTCTATGATGTCCCGACGCGGGGCGATATCGCCGCCGATTTCTATGCTGATACCGCCAACGTGACGATCCGCCGCGGCTCCTACCTGTCTGAAGCCGCCCTCGCAGAGGAAAGCATGCGCTCCGCCGCCTGGCTCCGTAACCGCGGCTATTTCGACCTTTCCCAGAACAATTACGTCTTCCTCGCCGATACGCTGGCCTATCCCGGCGAGGCCGTCCTGACGATGAGACTTCTCGAGCATGCCCGCAATGAAGGGGAAGAGAGCGCCCGGGAACTGGTCCGCTACCGCTTCGGCAACGTGACCATCTCTCACCCGGAAACCATGCCTTTCCGCGAGAAGTTCCTTCGCAAGGTCAACGGCATCGTTCCCGGCCGTCCCTACAGCGAGACTGTCGTCTCGAACACTTACGCGCGCCTGTCCGCCATCCGCTATTTCAGCAGCGTCAACGTCCAGCTGACGCCGGGGGATTCCGCCAAGGTCGACTGCGCCATCCGCATCCAGCCGTCGAATCCCCGCGGTCTTCGTTTCAACATCGAGGCCTCGACCAACTCGAACGGCCTGGTGGGTCTGTCGCCGCAGATCAGCTATTACCACAAGAACATTTTCCATGGCGGAGAATGGCTCAACGTCGGTCTCATGGGCAACTTCCAGATGAAGGTAGGCAAGAACTTCAAGGTCGACAGGTCCGTCCGTTCGACCGAATTCGGCGTATCAACGAGCATCAGCTTTCCCAAACTCCTGCTCTTCCCTGTAGCCCGTTTCCGCGGCCGTTCCGTGCCGAGGACCGATATCGCCCTGTCCTATAACTTCCAGGACCGCCCTGAATACACCCGCAACATCCTGTCGACCTCCTTCAGCTACATCGGCAATCTCCGCAATCGGATGTGGTATCAGATTTCGCCCCTGCAGCTGAGCGTCGTCCGTCTCTACGACCTCAAGGATTCCTTCCGCGAGTCCATGGCGACCAACCCGTTCCTCGCGAACGCCTATATGGACCACTTCGACGCCGGCGCCAGCATGACCTTATATAATACGACGAATGCCGACGCCAACCCGACGACCGCTTACCGCTACTGGCGCCTGCAGGTCGATGCCTCCGGCAATATCCTGGCGCTGGCCAAGGGCCTCATGAAAAAGGATGCGAACGGGGCAGGCATGATCTGGGATACGCCTTTCGCGCAATATGTACGTCTGGAGGGGTCCGTCGGCCGGACATGGACATTCGGCGAGGAGAACAAGCGCGCCCTCGCGACGCGCTTGCTGGCCGGCGCCGGCTATGCCTATGGCAACTCCGAGACGCTGCCGTTCGAAAAGCAGCTCTATGCCGGCGGTGCTGGCAGCCTCCGTGGCTGGCAGGCCCGCAGTGTCGGCCCCGGCCGTTCCGCCCTCAACGAGACCTTCGTCATCCCGAACCAGACAGGTGATATCCGCCTGGAGGCCAATGTAGAATATCGTTTCCCGCTGTTCTGGCGCCTCAAAGGAGCCGCCTTCGTTGACGTGGGCAACGTATGGAACAACGCCAAAACGGCGACGGACGAAAGTGCCGTGCTGAAAATGAGCACCTTCGCGGAAAGTCTGGCCGCCTCCTGGGGCACCGGCATCCGCATGGACCTTTCCTACATTCTCCTCCGCATAGACCTGGGCATCCGTCTCCACGATCCGGCCCGTACCCAACCCTGGTGTAAACCTAACCAGTGGTTCGATGCCAACGGCTACGCGGTCCATTTCGGAGTCGGATATCCGTTCTAATCATGCGTTATTTGTAAATTATTAATAGTCAATGAGATATTAAAAATCTCCTATGTAAAATATCATAGGAGATTTTCTGTATATTTCTAATTATCAACTAGTTATAGAAAACGACCGAACTACTTCTTATAATACTTTGGCCAACACCAGGCGAGGTAATCGCGAAGGGTGTTTTCGCGGGCGTTGGGCGCGGGCTCGTAGAAGACGTGGCCACGGAGGGCGTCGGGCATGAATTCGAGGTCGACGAAGTGTCCGGGGAAGTCATGGGCATACTTGTAGCCGTCGCTGTAGCCGAGCTCCTCCATGAGGGAGGTCGGGGCGTTGCGAAGGTGCAGCGGGACGCTGAGGTTACCGGACTGCCTGACTTCGGCGAGGGCGGCGTCGATCGCCAGGTAGGAGGCGTTGCTCTTGGGGGAGGAGGCCAGGTAGACCGTCGCCTCCGCGAGGGGAATGCGGCCCTCGGGCATGCCGACCTTGGCGACGATGTCGAAGCAGGCGTTGGCGAGGAAAACAGCGTTGGGATTGGCCAGGCCGATGTCCTCGGCGGCGCTGATGCAAAGCCGCCGGGCGATGAAGAGGGGATCCTCACCGCCGTCGATCATGCGGGCCAGCCAATAGATGGCGGCGTTGGGATCGGAGCCGCGGATGGACTTGATGAAGGCGGAGATGATGTCGTAGTGCATCTCTCCGTCCTTGTCATAAATGGCGATGTTTTCCTGGATGCAGGCGGCTACGGTGGCGTTGTCGATAACGATGGGGCCGCTCTTGCCGGCGAAGGAGTCCACGACGATCTCGAGGACGTTCAGGAGCTTGCGGCCGTCGCCGCCGCTGAAACGGAAGAGGGCGTCGGTTTCGCGCAGCTCAATCGGCTTTTCCTTAAGGATGACATCTTCCTTTAAAGCATTATCCAGTAATTGTTTCAAGTCGGCCACCTCAAGAGATTTGAGGACGAAGACCTGACAACGGGACAGAAGGGGGGTGATGACTTCAAAGGAGGGGTTTTCGGTGGTCGCGCCGATGAGGATGACCGTTCCGGCTTCGACGGCTCCGAGCAGGGCGTCCTGCTGGGCCTTGTTGAAACGGTGAATCTCGTCGATAAAGAGGATGGGTGCTCCCTTGGCTGAAGCAAACACGCTGCCGCCGCGGGCCCGGTCGATGACGTCCCGCACGTCCTTGACGCCGGCGGAAACGGCTGAGAGCGTATAGAACTCGCGGTCCAGGGTCTTGGCGAGAATCTGCGCCAGCGTCGTCTTGCCGACGCCGGGAGGCCCCCAGAGGATGAAGGAGGACAGATTGCCGCTCTCGATCATGTTGCGGAGGATACAGCCTTCGCCGACCAGGTGGCGCTGGCCGACATAACCCTCCAAAGTGGAGGGACGCATCCGCTCGGGCAGCGGGGGAAGGAGCCTACTGGAGTTGCTTTCCATAGATTCTGCGGCGTTTGTTCTGGGTGGTCTCGAAGTTCTCCCACGGGGCCTGGACCTTGGTGTTGGTCTCGAGTTCGGCGTTGGTCTCGGCCCATTGGAAACCATATTTGAGGTAGATGGGGACGAGGTCGTCGAAGATGACGGCATTCAGGCCGCGGCCGGACCATTCCGGATCCACGGCGATGAGCAGGAGCTCCACCGACGGCTCGTGCTTCCACCAGAGGGACTTCAGGAGGTACCACCATCCGAAGGGGAGGATGTGCCCGTTTGCCTTCTGCATGGCCCGGACGATGGAGGGCATTGACACGCCGACGGCGATGAGCTTTCCGTCCATGTCCTCAATCAGCGTAACGAGCTTGAGATCCAGGAACGGGAAGTAGGATTTGACGTAGGCGTCGATCATTTCCGGGGTCAGGACCGTGAAGTCGTAGAGCTGGCAGTAGGTGCGGTTGATCAGTTCGAAGATCTTGTGGGCCAGTTTTTCTTTTTTCAACTCGCGCTTGGTAATCTTGCGGATGCGGATGTCGTAGCGTGCCCGCACGAACTTGGCGATGCGGGTGACGCGCTCCGGAATGCCCTCCGGCGGCACGGTGACGCGGTATTCGAGCCAGTCAATGTCCTTGGTGTAGCCCAGCGCCTCCATGTGTTCCATATAATAGGGGTGGTTGTAGGGGAGGGTGAAGGTGCTGATCTGGTCGAAGCCCTCGACGAGCATGCCTTCCGGGTCGAAATCGGCAAAGCCCAGCGGGCCCACCACCTTGTCTACGCCCAGTTCACGGCCATACTCCTCCACTTTCGCCATCAGGGCGGCGGAGACTTCGCGGTCGTCGATGAAGTCCAGCCAGCCGTAGCGGAGCTCATGGTGCTTCCAGTATTCGTTGGCCCGGCGGTTGTAGATGGCGGCCACGCGGCCGACTACCTGGCCGTCCTTGTCATCATAGGCGAGGAAAATGCGGCTGTCACAGAAAGCGTAGGCCGGGTTTTTGGCCTCATCGAGCGTATCGACAACGTCGGAAATCAGCTGGGGAACGAAATAGGGATTCTTATGGTAGAGCTGGTTCGGGAACTCGGCGAAGCGCTTGAGCTCCTTCCGGGACTTGATTTGGACGATCTGAACGGACATGGGCTTTGGTTTTCGTAACTGACAAATATACGGAAAATTGGTCGATTTTTGCCGCGCTTTCAGGAATTATTGACTAAATTTGTGGAAACGTGTACCAAGCCGCCATGACCCCTATCCCGAGAAAAGTCCTGGTTCCAGTGATCGTATTCCTCTGCTGTGTCTTTCAAGGCGAGGCGCAGGAACGGCATCTGGGTACGGTACAGTCGCCGAAAGGCATCGGCTTTTTCTATGCCTACGGCTCCCGCACGGAGCTGAACCATTTTTCCTTCGCCCTGGATTTCGACGGCATTTTCCGCGGGCATACCCGTCGTCCCGGCTTCCGGCTTGGCTACCAGAAACATTTCTCCCTGCCCGTTTACCGCCTGGCGGACGGAACGGACCTGGATTTCTTTTACGGGCCCGGAGTGGTTGCCGGTGCCGTACGGGATGGGGAGGACTTCCAGGGGCCCATGGTGGCGCTGCGCGGTGTCCTGGGCCTTTGTTTCATTTTCCCGGAAAGGCCCTTTACGCTGGGCTTCGCCATCAGCGGCGATCTCGGCGTCCACATGCAGCGCGTGGCAGGGCAGAATACCAATGTCCTCCGGCTGTACAGAGGCGGTCTTCGTCGCATCTGGATGCCGGAAATCCACTTGAGCTACCGATTCTGATGCGTACCGCCCGTCATATCCTGCTGGCCGTCCTGCTGGCCGTTCCGTCGCTCCTGCATGCCCAGGAACGGGCCGGAATCGGCGTGGAATGGGGCATGGGCTATCTGCCGGCGTACGATCATTCCGAGATATTCCTTTCGGATGCCCGCTATCGCATCGACCGGGAGGGCTGGAAGGGGAGTCAGCATGTCAACGGCTTTGTCACTTTCGCTTTTGAATATGACATTTCCGAGCGCCAGACGCTGTCCCTGACGCTCGGCAAGAGGGGAGTGGGGACCGGTGACCGGATCTATCCTCTCGGCCTGCGCTATGCCCGCTACCACCGGAGCCATGCCGCCGATACAGGCTGGTTCTTCGCCGAGGCCGGCGTGGGTTACAACCGTGATGCGCGGGTGCATTCCGCCGCGCAGGGATTGGCTGGCTATGGTTGGCGGTATCGGCTGGGTGGTCATTCCTTCGTCGACGCCGGCGTTCGCCTGACGGCCGTATGGTATCGCCCGGATATCATCGATCCGGACACGGAAACGCCTGTCCCTAAGCAATTTATCTATAAGAACCAGCGGCTGGATACCTTCCTGGAGTTCTTCCTGGCGATTCGATTAAGGTAAAAAAAGATGCCCCGGACAGAGCCGGGGCATGACGGATTCAAAAGGGGAGTGGATTACTTGACTTCTTTGAGACGGAACTCGAGGGAAGCCTTGTATTCTTTGCTATTGCCCTTGATGGTACCGTTCAGCGTCAGGACGCAAATAGAATTGACATACTTGATGTTGCCGTCGCCCTTGGTGTTGAAGATGTTGTTGCCGCCGCCGGAGACCGTGAAGTCGTAGGTGAAGTTAAGGTTGTTGACATCACAGGAACCGACGTATGCATCGGCACCCTGGAAGTCCACGATGAAGCCGCCGCAACCGGAAATGGTGATGGTCTTGATGTTGTAACCCTTGTACTCGTCAGCGTTGAAGTTAACGCCGTTGTCCTTGAGGTACTTGGCGATTTCGTCGAGGTCGGCACCCTTGGTGGTCGTGTAGGAGACGCCGGCTTCCTTGAGGTCACCGCCGGTAACCTTGATACGAAGGTTGTCGATTTCCCAGGTGCGATAGAGGGCCTCGTCGGATTCCGGGGTCTCGGCCTCTGCTGTAACGGTGACAGAAGCGTTGCCGTCTTCCGTGACGGTCACTTCGACGTTGGTGCCGGTGCCGGAAACCGTGACGGTACCCTTGAAGTCACCGGTGAGGGTGTAGGTCGTGCCGTTGACGGTGAAGGTACCGGTAATGAAGACGGTATCATCAGCCTTGGTGACGGCCTTTTCCATAATGTAACGGCCGGACTCGGTGAATTCGATGGATTTGATGTCACCGCTCTTGAAAGTGAGCTTCTTGGCTTCTTTCTGGAACTTCGGGGCCTGGAATTCGACCTTGGTCTCGTCCTTGCTGTCGTCCTTGTTGCAGGAGACAAAAGCAGGGAGCATCATCGCGGAAAGCGCGAGGAGAAGAATGCTTTTTTTCATAGTAAAATATTGATTATTAAAATATTAGCGGTTTTAGAACAGTCTTACGTTGATGGAAAGCTTCATGACCGGGAAGAACGGATACTTGCCGATGATGTCGTCGATGACGCCGTCGTCCTCGTTTTCGAGCTTGGCGGAAGTAATCTGGACGTCAGCGGTCGTGTGGCCGGGGGCGTTGAAGTCGTAGGAGTAGACTTCAGCCTTGCCGAGATAGACGACGCCGAGGTCGAAGTTGACGCTCACGCGGTGGCGCATGTTCAGCGGACGGCCGAAACCTATGCCAAGGTAAGGATGAAGCTTGTTGCTGCGCAGATCGAGGTGCAGGAAACCGTTCTGGTCGGTCGTGATATCTTCGACGTTTTTGTAGGAGATGCCGAAGGATGCGTACTCATTCGGCAGGAGCTGCTTGCTGAGGTCGGCGGTTACGGCGAGGAAATTCTCGCTCTGGGCCATGACGGCGCCGAGGGTGAAGTGGAAGCCCGTCTTTTTGCCGGGATAGACGTCGAAGAGGAGATGAGGACCGAAGTTATTGAGATCGAAGCCGAAATCTACCTTCGAGAGATCGAATTCGCGCTCGTTGGACTGTCCTTCGTTCACCTTGAATTTGAGGTCTTCCTGATCGATTTTGCTGCCTACGAACGGGATGTCCATGATGGTCGTATTGTAGCTGGGGATGAAGGTATACCCGGCACGAACGCCGACATACGGGGTCAAAGGAGCGGCCAGGTGGGCACCGACACCGTCCAGACCGACGGAAACGCCGGCGCTGAGGTGATTGAAGATCAGCTGGTCTTTCTTGGGCGTCTCATTCTCGTTATCCTGAGCAAAAGCGTTCAGCGTGAAAAGGGAGCACGCCAAAACAAGGAGGAAGGCTGTGAACTTTTTCATAAAGAATCGTTTTACATACAAGGCAAATATACCGAATATTTCTTTAAATACAATAAAAAGGTCAATCGAATCTGTCAGAAACGTGTAAAATGAGCAAAAAGTACTAGATGTGCGTTATGTTATACAATTTATATTATGTTAAGTAGCTGTATATAAGAACTCCCCTTGCTTGGATTCCGGCGGATTTTGCCGTACCTTTGTGCATCTGTTTGATAAAACGAGCATGAGCAAGCGCAAACCGGTAGATTTACTGCTGGAAAACATCACGATCGAGGCTGTTGCCGCTGAAGGCAAAGCCCTGACGCATTACGAAGGCATCGTCGTTTTCGTCGATTTCGCCGTTCCCGGCGACGTCGTCGACATCCGCGTTTTCAAGAAGAAAAAGAATTACATGGAGGGCCGCATCGAGCGCATCGTAAAGCCGTCCCCCGAGCGTCTTCCGGCGTTCTGCGAGCATTTCGGCGTCTGCGGCGGTTGCCGCTGGCAGCCGCTGCCGTATGAGCGCCAGCTCGAGGCCAAACGCCAGCAGGTCGAGGACCAGCTCGTCCGCATCGGCCATCTGACCGTCCCCGAGATCCGCCCCACTCTCCCCTCCCTCAAGACGCAGTATTATCGCAACAAGCTGGAATTCAGCGCCTCCGACAAACGCTGGTTTCTCGAGAAAGGTGTTGATCCTGAGGCGCTTAGCCAGGCTGAACGTGTGGGTCTGGGCTTCCACGTCGGTAAGTTTTTCGACAAGGTCCTGGACATCAAAACCTGCCATCTCCAGCCTGAGCCAAGCAATGCTATCCGTCTCTTTATCAAGCAGTTCTGTGTTGAAAACGGCTACGAATTCTACGACATTCGCGAGAATCGCGGCTATTTCCGCAACATGTTCGTCCGGACGACCGAGGACGGCCAGGTGATGCTCATCGTCTGCTTCGCCTATGAGGACGAGCTTCGCCGCAAAGCCCTCCTGGACGCCGTCAGCGCCGCTTTCCCGCAGATCACCTCGCTCTGGTACCTGATCAACGAGAAGAAGAACGATTCCATCGGCGACCAGTCCACTGTCCTCTACAAGGGCGCTGATGCCATCTACGAGACCATGGAAGGCCTCCGCTTCAAAATCGGCCCCAAGTCCTTCTATCAGACCAACTCGCTGCAGGCGGAGCGTCTGTATGGCGTGGCCCGCGAATTCGCAGCCCTGACGGGAAACGAGGTCGTCTATGACCTCTATACCGGCACAGGAACCATCGCCCAGTTCGTCGCCGGAAAGGCCCGCAAAGTCGTTGGCATCGAATATGTTCCCGAGGCCATCGCCGACGCGAAGATCAATGCGGCGGCCAACGGCATCGACAACTGCGAATTCTTCGCCGGCGACATGAAGGATGTGCTGAACGCCGCCTTTATCGCCAAACACGGCCGCCCCGATGTCATCATCCTCGATCCCCCGCGCGCCGGTATCCATCCCGACGTCGCCAAGGTCATCCTCGACGCCGAGCCGCAGCGGATGGTCTATGTCAGCTGCAACCCGGCCTCCCAGGCCCGCGACCTGGCCATCCTCTGCGCGAAATACCGCATCACGGCCGTCCAGCCGGTCGACATGTTCCCCCATACGATGCACGTCGAGAACGTCGTCGCCCTCGAAAAGAGATAAAAAAACCGGCAAATTTCCTGCCGGTTTTTGTTGGGTTTTGATCGTTACGGGGTGACGTTAATCATCAGGTGAAGCGTCTCCTTCGTGCCGTCGGAGAGGCTGACTTTGGCTGTTATGAAATGCGGACCGACCGTCAGGGAAACCGACTTGGCTCCGGTGACCTCTTTCTGGTCATAAAGCCATGTCTCGGACGTGGCTGTCACGCCTTCGACGAGGTTCAGCTCGAGCTGGAAGGACTCATCTGCCTTGTATTCCCCGTTGCCGGGATCGGCAATCGAGTTAAATCCCATCCGTGCGAGCGTCCAGGGATTCTCGGGATCTTCCGGTTCTTCCGGCGTCTTGCCGGCAATCGTTGCCTCAAGAACCAGATTGTATCCATCTTCCGTCTGGTCCCAATTGCTATTCTCCAGAGAGAACTGGGAATACCATGTGTGGTTGGTCGTGCCTTCGCCGATGATGAAGGTATATCCCGTATAAGGGGCATCGGCATTCTTGACGGCGTAACCGACATAGAGATCCTTTCCGGCTGGGAACTCCGCGCCGCTCAGATTCACCGAGACCATATTGGACGATCCTCCGGCTAATTCAGGAATTTCTGCGGTTAAGATGCGCTCTTCCCCTGCATCGATAATGAGGTAATAGGCCTCGGCGGACATGTACGGCCAGAACTTGACGGAAGTGACTTCTCCGCCGCCTGAAGGAAGATCTGCGACCGGAATCCGGATGGAAGCCATCTGGGAGTTTCCATAAGAAGACCAGCCGCCGTAGTAGAGCGATCCGTCCGGATCATAATAGCTATATACATTCTTTTCCGCTTCTCCGGTCATGAGCAGGGTCACACTCACCCTTGTGGCTCTGGAATTGAGCGAGATATCGATACCCTTTGTCTGATATCCGTCTTTGGAGAGGGTCAGATGGGCGGAATCGCCGTCATATCCTTCCAGAGAAATGGTAAAGACGCCGTCGCTGTCCGACACGGCCTCATAAGTACGGGGGCGCGGCGAACGCAGTCTGATCGGGAGCGGTGCCGAGGCGGCGGGCTCGGACAGAATGACTTGGACCCCGGAAATGGGATTTCTGTCCTGGCCGACAACCGTACCGACAATGGACCTTCCAAAGGAATAGGTGACGTTTAGGGAGACCAGGCCGGCGTTGTAGGCAATGTTGGAGATGGTGGTGCCCGTTTCGTTCCCTTCCCAGTCAATCGGGATAAACCCGGTTACTTCCTTTGTCCCGGGGAACATCCAATCGTTGGCGTACTCGCCGCTATAGTTGAGCGAGGTGGGCTCTCCGGCGGGAACGACATAGAAGCAGGGATGGTTGCCATAGGCGTTGATGGCGTTGTAACTGCCCCAGTTGGCCCAGAGCTCATAAGGCGAGACGCCGCCGACGCTCCGTTCCTTCGACTTGTCCACGTGGTAGACAAGGAGGCCTGTCGGAAGGGTGGAGTTCCAGCCGTTGCCGTCGATGCACTCGTAGAGGAAGTACTCCCCTTCCATGTCGGTGTAGGTCCGGAAGGCGATGTCATCCTGAACGGGACCGATAGAGCTGGCTCCTTCCGGCAGCGCGGGCACGTCGTCGTCCGTCATCCAGCCGAGGTAAATCCTTTCCTCGGAATTGAAGTACGGCGGTGTACGTCCGTCATTGTTGTAGCTGCCGGAGCACATGGTCGAGAACCAGTACAGGGCGCCATTGTAGCCGTTTTCGTCATAGTCGGTGTCATAGAAGTCCGGGAGACCCAGCGAGTGGCCGAATTCGTGGCAGGTCGTGCCGATGCCGCACATGTTGGTGCCGGAGATTCCCTTGAGCTCGGAAGTGCAGAAATAGGCGCCCAGCGTCTTCCCGTCCACCTGGGCGTTGATGCCCATCTGCGTGAGGTCCCACTGATGGGGCCAGATGGTGCTGGAGCTGGCGCCTTCCGCCTCGTTGTAGCCGGCATAGTACATGAGGACCATGTCGATGTAGCCGTCGTTGTTGGCATCATACTGGGAGAAGTCGACGTCCGGATCGAGGATCTGGGCGGCGTCCCGGACGGCATAGGCTGCGTAACCGGCATCCTGACCGCCCTGGTTCTTGCCATAGTAGGACATCTTCTGGGGAAGCGTCACCGGACCGTACACGTCGAAGATGGGCTCGAAGGCGCCGTGGGAATTGTCCATGTAGAAATCCCGGACGGAACCGGTACCGCCGTTCTCGGAATAGCCTGTCTGGTTGAGCAGGTTGTTAAAGGCAGTAGCCGGGTCAAAGATGGAGAAGGATATGTCGGAGAAATTGACCAGGAACACCGGGATGTGGCGCGCGCCATGGGTCATCGGATCGTCGTTGTGGGTCCGGGGTCGGGCGCGAAGGCGGTTGGCCTCTTGACGGCTCTTCTTGGCGGCTTTGCGGGCAAGCGGGTCGATGGAACCCTTGCGCCAGAAGCCGTCCTCGCCGAGGACGACGATCTGGGAGGTGCCGGCGAGCGTGGTCCAGCTGAAGAATTCATCGCCGTGGCGCTCGAGCATGATCACCGAGCCGTCGGGCTGGGTGTACTTGAAGGCGCCGGGTTTCGCGGGAACAGCGAAGGAGACGGTGCAGACGAGGGCGGCTGCTGCCGCGAGAAGAATGTGTCTCAGTTTCATATGCGTGCCTCCTTATTTTTGAATGACAAAGCCTGTTCCGTCGGCCGTCCTGTACCACATCAGTTCCTCATTGGAATCTATGAGGGTGGCGTTGAATTCCTTCGAAAGGAACGTCTCGGCTCTATGCAAGCCGACGACGGAAAGATGAGCTACACTGCCCTCTTCGCCGGCCGGATCGTAACCCGTGATGATGATGGCGGATACTTTGCTCCGGTTCAGCATACGGAATTCCGGACTGCCGTCAGCATGCAGGACCGTGCTGCTGAGGTTCCAGCCATCCACTCCATAGGGGTAAGACGTGTCGCCCATGTAAAAGATGCCGGGCATGCGGACATTGAACACGAACTCATCCACGCCGGCCTGGCGGACGCGGAGGTCCACACGGACCTTCTCGGAGCCTTCTGTCGGGATGAAGCTGATGATGGCTTCGCGCGAATTGCTGGTGTGGCTGTTCGCTTCCACCGTGAACGACTCCTGAGCGACGTTCAAGGCCTTGGTCTCGGCATGCTGGATCCATTCGGCCTCACATTCGATCTTATAGGTGACGTTCGACTGGGTGATGACGGTGAAATTGCCGCCCCGGTAGCCCATGGATACAGATGCGTTGTCCGTTAGGATGATGTCCGTCTGGGACTGGACGACCGGGATGGAGAAATCCTCCCCGGCTACGGAGACGGTCAGGCTGCCGCTGCGGTCGCCGATGTTCTCATTCGGATCCTTGGCGACGACGGGAATGCGGGCATAGCCGGCATCACCCTCCGTGGCCTTCAGGTCGATCCAATCGGCTCCTTCCGCGATGGAGGCCTTCCAGGCGTAGGGAGAGTCGAAGATCAGATAGCTCTCCTGTGTGCCGGCGAGATGGAGTTCGTGCGGCATGAAGAATTCGTCCAGACCGCCCTGGGTGAAGGTCTTGCGGAAGGTTTTCGTGCCGGAGGTGATGACCAGGGTCCCGGTGCGTTCCCCTGCTTCACGGTTGACATCGAAGCGGACCACGACGGAACCGCCGTTGGGCGTGGGAGCCGTCGATTCGACCTTGGCCCATTCGGCGTTCTCCAGCTCTGCCGTCCACTTGAGGTCGCAGACCACGCTGAATTCAAGGGTCTTGATGACAGCGCTGCAGCTGTTGGGGCCGCTGACGTTCAGGACAGTCGGCTCCTTCTGCTCCTCTTCCTTCTTGTCGCAGGCCGCGAGTACGGGGAGCAGCAGTAAAGGTAAAAGGAGGCGTGCGCCTCCTCTAAAAGTAGCTAACATAAGCAGTTATGTATTACCAGTTAAGGATTTTCTTGAAGTCGTAGGCCTCCGGATTCGGAACATACTTCTTCGCGGCTTCGTAATCGGCCGGCGTAATGAAGTGGCAGATGTGGTTGAAGTAGTTCTGGGCGATGCCACCTTCAATCGCGACACGGCGCGGCGGAATCTTGCCGTCGGCACCCTGCAGATCTTTCAGGTAGAGGGGCTTGGCCTCGCCGAAGGCGTCGACATAGACCATGCAGCCGGTCTCGCCTTTACGGAAGAGCTCGTAGGCGCCCATGGCCAGCTCGGTGCAGTAGGTCAGGTCATAGGCGATCGGGTCCTGGCAGCGGACATCGTAGCCGATCTCGACCGGACGGGTCTTGACCTTGAGGCCGATGGCCTTGAACTTCTTCTCGAGGATGTCGTTGAAGAGGACGGCCTTGCTGATCTTGCCAAGTTCGGGATGTCCGTGCTCGTCATAGGTCATGGAGACGCCGGCGTTCTTGATTTCTTCGGGATCGAGATCATGGAAGACGCCTTCCGCGACGACGACGGTGCCGTAAGGGATGCCGAGGATGTTGCGCTTGAGGATGCAGGAAAGGGCCAGGTTCACGATCTTGTCGAGGGTGATGGCGGTCTTATTGAACATCTCGGGGATGATGGTCATCGGGCAGTGCGTCGCTTCGCCGATACCGAGGGCAAGGTGACCGGCGCTGCGTCCCATAGCGCTGATGATGAGCCAGTTACCGGAGGTGCGGGCATCTTCGTATACAGTGCGGGCGAGGTGGGCGCCTTCGTCCTTGGCGGAGTTGAAACCGAAGGTCGGGGTGTTGTTCGGCAGCGGAAGATCGTTGTCGATGGTCTTCGGTATGTGGATGTTGTGGATCGGGTACTTCTTGTCCTCGAGGAATTTGGCGATGCGGTTGGCCGTGGAGGCGGTATCGTCGCCGCCGACGGTTACGAGGAGCTTGATGTTGTTGTCCTGGAAAAGGGAAAGGTTGAAATTCTTGTCGAAATCTTCCTGGGTCGGTTTGAAACGGCTCATCTGGAGGTAGGAACCGCCGCGGTTGAAGTAGGCGTCCGCCTTGAAAAAATCGATATCCTCGGTGCGGGGGTTCTTGCTGAACAGACCGCTGTAGCCGCCATGGAGACCGATGACACGGTAACCGTTGGAGAGGAAGGTTTTGGCGACAGACATCACGACGGTGTTCATGCCCGGAGCCGGGCCGCCGCCACAGAGGATGATAATGGAATCTTTCATGGTGCGAATATGTTTACGTTACTGATTTGCGATGTAAATTCTTACAAATTTACCAATAAAATCCGGTTCGGCAATAAAAAATTGTATTGTGAATTAGATTTGCTGATTTGGGTAAAATATACTATTTTTGTTAGCTATAATGGCAGATTTCGACCGCATACAGGCGCAAGCGCGCATCGACGAGCTTCGGGAGCTCCTTCGGGAGAACGCCCGGAAGTACTATGTCGACAATGCGCCGACGATGTCCGACTTCGAGTACGACCAGCGGATGCATGAGCTCGAGGACCTAGAGGCCGCCTGGCCGGAGTTCCAGAGCCCCGACTCCCCTACCAACCGCGTGGGTTCCGATCTCGAGGAAGGAGGGTTTGCCAAGTTCCCCCACAAATACCCCATGCTGTCGCTCGGTAACACCTATTCCATCGAAGAGGTGGAAGCCTTTGCCGAGCGGGCGTCCAAGACCCTGGAGGGCGATTTCTCCTATTGCTGCGAGCTCAAGTTCGACGGTACGGCCATCTGCCTGACCTACAAGGACGGCCGCCTGTTCCGCGCCTTGACCCGCGGCGACGGCGTGGTGGGCGACGACGTGACCCGCAATGCCCTGCAGATCGCCAACATTCCCCATGTCCTTTCCGGCACCGGCTGGCCCGCCGAATTCGAAATCCGCGGCGAGGTGCTGATGCCCTATGAATCCTTTGACCGGCTGAACCACGAACGCGAGCTCGCCGAGGATCCGCCGTTCGCCAACCCCCGCAACGCCGCCTCCGGTTCCCTGAAGCTCCAGGATCCCGCCGAAGTGGCCCGCCGCGGTCTTTTCTGCACGCTGTATCATATTCCCGTCGGCCAGGTCGATTTCCCGACCCATGACGCTGCGCTGCAGGCCGCTGCCGCCTGGGGGCTCCCGATTTCGACAGACCGCAGCATTTGCCGGAACATCGATGAAATTGAGGCCTTCATCGCCCATTGGGATACGGCGCGGAAGACCCTCCCCTACGCCACAGACGGCATCGTCATCAAGATCAATGAAATGGACTGCCAGCGGGCGCTCGGCTATACGGCCAAGTCCCCGCGCTGGGCGGTCGCCTATAAATTCAAGGCCGAACAGGCCCTGACTCCGGTCCTTTCCATCGACTACCAGGTGGGACGTACAGGCGCCGTCACACCCGTGGCGAACCTCTCCCCCGTTTTCATTTCCGGGACCATGGTCCGTCGCGCCACCCTCGTCAACGCCGACCAGATGGAGGCGCTCGACCTCCACGAAGGCGACTGGGTCTATGTCGAGAAAGGCGGCGAAATCATCCCGAAAATCACGGCTGTGGAGCCCTCCAAGCGCGTTCCCGGCGCGAAGAAGCCCGCTTTCCCGGAACTATGCCCGGACTGCGGAACGCCGCTCGTTCGCGAGGAAGGCGAGGCGAAGTGGTTCTGCCCCAACAACCTCGGCTGCCCGACGCAGGTCAAGGGGCGGCTGATCCATTTCCTCTCCCGCAAGGCCATGAACGTACTGGCCGGCGAGGCGACGGTGGAACAGTTCTACAGTCTCGGCCTCGTACGGACCCCGTCCGACTTCTATAGCCTCCGCCGGGAGGACCTCCTCCGCCTCGAGGGTTGGAAGGACCGTTCCGCGGAGCGTTTCCTCCAGAGCCTCCGCGAATCCCGCGAAGTGCCCTTCGAGCGCGTTCTGTTCGCCGTCGGCATCCGTTTCGTCGGCGAGACGACCGCCCGCGACGTAGCCAGGCATTTCGGCTCCATGGACAAGATCGCCGCGGCCTCCCGGGAAGAACTCCTGGCGGTCCCCGAGGTCGGAGAGGTCATCGCCGACAGCATCCTCCGCTTCTTCGCGGATCCGCGCAATACAGATGAAATCGAGCGTCTTCGCGAGGCCGGTCTCCAGTTGGCCGTGGGAGAAGCCCGGCAGCCTCAGCATTCCGACGTCCTGGCCGGCCAGGTCATCGTCATCAGCGGCAATTTCTCCATCTCCCGCGACGCCATGAAGGCGCTCATCGAGGCCAACGGCGGCAAGAACAGCGGGTCCATCAGCGGCAAAACCGCCTTCCTTCTGGCCGGCTCCAAACCCGGCCCGGAGAAGATCCGCAAAGCCGGCGAACTGGGTGTCCCGGTCCTGGACGAGGCCGCCTTCCGTACCCTTCTTCCCGAAGGCGCCCTTCCCGAAAGTGAAACCCCCGCTATCCCGGAAGACGGGCAGCTCAGCCTCTTTTGATGCCGATGAAAAAGTTTTTCAAGGATATTTTCTGGTGGATTCGCAAACAGATGAGGCGGGCGAAAGTTCTCGTCGGCTATGTCGTCCGTTTCTTGACGCATGACCTCTGGAATATCGATGAGAACCTGCTCAACATCTCCAAGTGGAAGACCCGCCTGATCACGGACCTCAAGGTCATCATGGTCCTCGTCCTGTCCTTCTCGAAGCGGCGGATTGCTTTTCAGGCGACGGCCCTGGCGTTCCGGACCATCCTTGCGATGGTGCCGCTGATTGCCGTCCTGCTCTTCGGCCTGTCACAGATGGGGTTTGAAGGCTATCTGGAGAATTTTATCCTGTCGCATGTGAAGGAGCAGGGCATCATTGAGATGGTCCTGTCCGCTGCGCGCAATCTCGTTGCGACGTCCACGACCGGCCTCTTCGGCTTCGTTTCCTGCTTCTCCTTCTTCTGGATTCTGATCTGGATGATGCTCCGCACGGTCGTGGTGTTCGACAACGTCTGGGGCAATATCCGCAAGCGTTCCTTCGGCCGGAACTTCATCGCCGTCATCATCCTGCTGGTCCTGATGCCCCTGATGCTGCTGATCTTTGTCGGCGGCTTCCTGATGATGAACCGGGTGGCCGATTTCGTATTCCCGGGCGATCCCGCCGTCAAATCCTTCCTGAACTGGTTCACGCTCGGTCTCGTCACCGTTCTGGTCCTGTCGCTGATGTATACTTATATTCCTTCCGTCAAGGTCCGCTACCGCTATGCTCTCCGCTCGGCGGTTTTCGCGGGTACTGCTTTCACGGTGCTGGAATATGTCTACTTCGGTTCCCAGGCCTTCCTGACGGGACAGAGCGTCGTCTACGGCTATTTTGCCGCCCTGCCTCTCTTCATGATCTGGCTCAACATGGGCTGGACCATTATCCTCTTCGGCGCCGAGCTGACCTACGCCATCCAGGCGGTCCGCCGTCGCGACATCACCGTCCGCGAACTGGACGAATTCCAGGCCCGCAGCCGCCGTGCGGGTCAGGAAGATTCCTACGATCATGTTTCCGACATCATGCGCGATGTCAAGTCGAACCGCAAATGACAATCCTCCCCCATGGCTTATTCCGAGTTTACTGAAAAAGATTATGAGCTGATTGCCGCCGAGTATGCGATCCTCAAGGAGGAAGCCCGGGGGCGCTGCGCCGACGAGGAGGAACTCGCTATCGTCCAGCGAGCCTTCGATTTCGCCAACGACGCCCACAAGAATATCCGCCGCCGCAGCGGGGAGCCTTACATGCTGCACCCGATCGCCGTCGCCCGCATCGTCGTCGAGGACATAGGCCTGGGTTGCAAGTCCATTACAGCCGCCTTGCTCCACGATGTCGTCGAGGACACGGACTACACGGTGGACGACATCCGGAACCTCTTCGGGGACAAAGTCGCGACCCTCGTCGACGGTCTGACCAAGATCAAAAACGTTCTCGACACCGGTGACAAGACCATTTCCGACCCCCTCGCCCAGCAGAGCCTTCAGGCCGAGAACTTCAAGCGTATCCTCCTGACCCTGAACGATGACGTGCGCGTCGTGCTCATCAAACTGGCGGACCGCCTCCACAACTGCCGGACGATCCAGCACATGCCTGAGCACAAGCGGGACAAGATCCTGAGCGAGACCATGTTCGTCTTTATCCCCCTGGCGCACCAGCTGGGTCTCTACTCCATCAAATCCGAGCTGGAGAACATCTGGCTGCAGTATAAGGAACCGGCCGCTTACAAGGAAATCAGCGCCAAGATCGGCGCCTTCGTCCGGGAGCGCGGCAAGGACATGGAGGCTTTCCTCGCACCGGTGGACGCCGCGTTGCAGAAGGCGGGATTCCATTATGAGATCAAACGGCGCGTCAAGACCCCTTACTCGGTCTGGCGCAAGATGCGGGACAAGCAGATCTCTTTTGACCAGGTCTATGACCTCTACGCCATCCGCATCATCTTTGACGCGGACCAGAAGTTCGGCAACACGGAGCGCGACCAGTGCTGGCGCGTTTTTTCCATCATTACCGACATCTACCGCTACAATCCCGAGCGTCTGCGCGACTGGGTCAGCAATACCAAGGCCAACGGCTACGAGGCCCTGCACTGCACGCTCATCGGCCCCGGCGGCGTCTGGTTCGAGGTCCAGATCCGCACCCGCCGCATGGACGACATTGCCGAGAAAGGCATTGCCGCCCACTGGGCCTACAAGAAGGACGGCTACATCGGCGAGGAGAACAGCGAGATCGAGTCCTGGCTTTCCCGGGTCAAGGATATCCTCCAGAATCCCGACGTCAGCTCGCTGGAACTGCTGGACATCATTCACAACGACCTCACCAGTTCCGATATCTTTGTCTTCACCCCCAAAGGCGAGCAGCGGACCATCCCCAAAGGTTCTACGGTTCTCGACTTCGCCTATATGATCCATACCGAGATCGGCAACCGGGCCATCGCCGCCAAGGTCAACATGCGTCTCGTACCGCTGAGCCGGGTGCTCCGCAGCGGCGACCAGATCGAGATCATTACGGCCGAAGAAGGCACTCCGAAGAAAGAATGGCTCCAGTTCCTCCAGACGCGCCGCGCCCGCAATGTCGTCATGGACTATTTCCGCGACGAGCGCAAACAGAGCATCGAACAGGGGCGCAAAATGCTGACCGAGCAGCTCCAGGCCCTCGGCTATGACGAGCTGGACGACGAGACCAAGCGCCGCCTTCTCTTCCACTACCAGCTGGGATCGATGGACGATCTGTATCTCCGCGTCGGACTCGGTATCGTCAAGATCGGTGATCTGCATGAGTATTTCGCCAAAAAGACGGGTCGCGCCGGTTCCCGCTTCTGGATGCTCCCTTGGTGGCGCCAGAAAAAGAACGATGGCCCGGTACCCGTTCAGGGCGGCTATGCCATCGCCACCTGTTGCAACCCCGTCCCCGGTGACTCCGTCATCGGCATCAAATCCCCCGACGGGACCATCACCGTCCACAAGAAATCCTGTCCTGTCGCGGACAGCGTCGGTACGAAGCATGGCGACTGGATTGTGGTCCCGAAATGGGGTATGGACCCGTCCGCCGAGCAGTTCGCCGTCCAGATCCAACTCAAGGGCATCGACCGCATCGGCCTCGTCAACGACCTGACCAAGACGGTTTCCCTCCTGCTGAATGCCAATATGCGCAAGATATACCTCGCTTCCGAAGAGGGCCTCTTCGAGGGTTACATCGAGGTGTTCGTCAGCAGCCGAAAGGATCTGGACACCATCGTGTCCAAGCTCCAGAAAATTGACGGCATCGAGTCCGTCGTACGTAAAGAATTATAATACAGCATGTTCCGTCATACCAAGTTCCATCTCCCCTTCTGGTCCCCGCTCATTCCGGTCGCGGCGGTCCTGGGTTACGCGATGCTGGCCCATGGCTGCGCCAACACGACGACCCCGCCGACGGGCGGCCCGAAGGATACGATTCCCCCGGTTCTCCGCAAGGTGGCTCCCCTTCCCGGTACGGTCGGCGTTCCGACCCATAAACCCCGGCTGGAATTCACCTTCGACGAGTATGTCAAGATCAAGGATCCCAAGGCCATTTTCCTGTCTCCGCCGCTGGAGAAGTCCCCGCGCTTCAAGATGCGCGGCAAGACGCTCGTCATCTATTTCGAAAGCGACCTTGACAGCCTGACGACCTATTCGCTGGACCTTACCGGTGCCGTTACGGACAACAATGAAGGCAACCCCTTCCCCGGTTACACGCTCGTATTCTCCACAGGCGACCAGATCGATTCCATGATGGTGACGGGCATCATCCAGGATTGCCAGACGCTGAAACCGGTCAAGGGCGCTACGGTCATGTTCTACAAGGACCAGGCGGACTCCGCCCTTTTCCTCCACCGGCCGAATGCCGCCGCCAAGACGGACGACTGGGGCTTCTTCAGCGTCCGAAACATCCAGGACACCGTTTATCGTGTGTACGCCATTCTGGACGCCAACTCCAACAATCTCTACGAGATGGACAGCGAACGTATCGCCTTCCTCGATACGCTCTTCCGGCCGACCTCTGTCGTCCGTGACAGTCTGCCGGAGCTGATGAAATACGACATGAAGGACACGGCCGCCTGTCTGGCCCGCCGGACCGAACTGGAAATGAACATGTTCCGCGAAAAGCCCTCCAAGCAGCTGATCGTCAAGAAGGAACGAGTCGGCTGGCGCACGGCCTATATCACGTTCATGGCTCCGAACGCGGAGGTGGATTCCATCTGGATCCGCGGCATCAAGCCCGACCGCCTCATCACCCAGTTCAACCCCCAGCGCGACTCCCTCGAGATCTGGGTCAACGACCCGCGCCGCATGCCGGATACGCTCAAGATGTTCGTCAAGTACAAGAAGACGGACACGCTCGGTGTCCTCCAGCCGACGGTCGAGGAGGTCAAACTCGTCATCGACAAAAAGCTGAAGGCAGAGGCGAAGACCCCGCGCCGCAATCTCAAGCATGAGGATACGCTCTGCGTACTCAAGCCCGAGGTCTCCCCCGAAACGGTCGAGCAGTACGGTTTTACGGTCGAATTCCAGTATCCGCTGGTGGCTGACGGATTCGACTCGCTCATTTTCCGCAGCGTCAACCCGCGCCAGAAGGAAAGCATCGGCCGTTACCGGGTAACGCGCGATTCGTTGAACCTCCGACGTTATACCATCATGCCGGAGGAGAAACTCCAGGAAGGCTATGAGTATTTCCTTAAGTTCCCGCATCGTAAGTTCCAGGATATCAACGGCTTCTGGAATGACAGCACGGAAGTCAAGGTCTCTCTCCCCAAGGATGAGACGCTCAGCACCCTGATTCTCAAGGTCAGCGGCGCGAACGGCCATCGCTACATCGTGGACCTGCTGAATGAAAAGCGCGACAAGGTCCTCCGCTCCTTCCAGGTCCGCAGCGACCAGACCCTCACCTTCCCCTATGTCAAGGCCGGAAAGTACTCCATCCGCGTAACGGAGGACCTCAACGGCAACGGACTCGTGGATACCGGCAACCTGCTGGAGCGCAGGCAGCCCGAGAAGGTGCGCTTCTTCAAGATTGACGATGCGTCCGTCATTGACATTCCGCAGCGGACCGAGTGGGAGCAGGATCTGGATCTCGTGGAACTCTTTAAATAGGAGGATGCCATGAAACGATACTTTCTTCTTCCCCTCCTCTTCTGTCTGGCTCTTCCGGCCCGTGCCCAGTCTGACAGTCCGGCTCTTCCGGCCCGTGCCCAGTCTGACAGTCCGGCTCTTCCGGCAGGCCTGCAGATCGATACGGTCCAGGTCGTCAAGCGCGACTTTGTCGTCAACGACTATTCCACCATCGGCGCCGAGGGCGGTCTCGTGCTCAGCAACATCCTTTTCAATCCGCCGAAGGATACGAAGTTCTTCCTGAACGGTCCTGCGTTCAACCTCCTGTTCACGCACTACTCCAAGCTCTTCGGATATATGCCGTATTTCGGTTTCCAGATCGGGTTTGCGTATACCAACGGCGGCTACTGGTTCAAGACCGACAAGGAAACGAAGGTCACGCCTTCCCTGGACGGATACCGCGGAGCGACCTGGAAAGTGGCCGAAATGCCCTTCCTGATGATGTTCCGCGTGGATGCACCGCATTTCCGCGTGATGGCCAAAGCCGGTATCTACGCCGGCTATCGCTGGGATATTCACCGGACCGTTCATGAGAACTATGCCGATTACGAGGGGGTGGTCATCACCGGCTTCAATGTCCATGACTATACGGACAAGTGGCGCGACATCGACAACCGCTACGACTATGGTCTCGAGGGCGGCCTCGGCGTCGCCTTCGTCTTTGATCCCTTCGAGTTCCACGTCAACGCCCTGCTCAAATACGGCTGGTCTTCGCTCTATCAGCCGGATTACGCGAGTCCATATTATTACCGTTTCGCCTATCCGTTCGACGTGATGATTACGGCCGGCATCCACTTCCAACTGAGCCGCCGCACCGGCAAGAGCAAGGCCCAGCTGCGCCGCGAGGCCTATGACGCCGTGTATAACCCTTCCGTGAATGAGGAAATAGTACCCGTCCAGTAAGATGAAAACCCTGACCGTTACCGTCGGTGGCCGCGTGCATATCGGATCCGACTACCCCATCGTCCCGCAGACGATGTGCAATACCCATACAAACGACATCGAAGGGACGGTGGCCCAGTGCCGCCGCATGGCGGAAGCCGGTTCGCAGCTCATCCGCATCACCGTGCCCGGCCTCCAGGACGTACCGCACATCGCCAAAATCCGTCGCCGGCTGCGCGAAGAGGGTATCCTGACGCCGCTGGTGGCGGACATCCATTTCTCGAGCGAAACGGCTATCGCCGTTGCCCCCGTCGTCGAAAAGGTCCGCATCAACCCCGGCAATTTCCACAAGGACCATGAAGAGGCCCGCCGTCAGTTCGCCCGTTTCCTCGCGGTTTGCAAGGAGCACGGCACCGCCATCCGCGTCGGATTGAACCACGGTTCTCTGGGCGATTATATCACGAATCTCTACGGCAATACGCCCTTCGCCATGGCCAAGGCGGCCATGGAATGGCTGGAGATGTGCATCGAGGCCGAGTTCTACCAGGTCGTCGTCTCGCTGAAGGCCAGCAATACCGTCGTTATGGTCGAGGCTTACCGACAGCTCGCGGCAATGATGCAGGAGCGGGGCGTGGTCTTCCCCATGCACGTAGGCGTCACGGAGGCCGGCGGCGGCGACTCCGGCCGCATCAAATCCTGCGTCGGCATCTCCGCCCTTCTCGCCGAAGGTATCGGCAACACCGTCCGCGTCTCCCTGACCGAAGACCCTGTCAATGAAATCCCCGTCGCCAGGTACCTCTGTGAGCGGTACAGCAAGGAGCAGCCAGTGTGTCCTCAAAAGGACTCACTCGCTTCGCTCGCTCGGCCCCTCCCATCGCCTGCTCCTTGCTGTACCGCCCATTATGATGCGACTTCTCGGGAAGAACTGCTGTGTGCGGTGGCCTGCGACTGGGGCAAGAAGCTGCTGGACAAGGAGATCGATACGGTCGCCATCGAGGGGACCTATGTCGAAGAAAACGGCCGGACGGTGGCGATTTCGCCGGAGTTCTCGGCGTATTTGACGGACGAGCTGCTGCAGGCATGCCGGCGTCGGTTCTATCGGCCGGAGTATATCGCATGCCCGGGCTGCGGACGCACGATGTATGATCTCCAGGGCGCCTTTGCGGCCGTGAAGGAACGGACGGGGCATCTCAAGGACGTGGTCATCGCCGTGATGGGCTGCATCGTCAACGGCCCCGGCGAAATGGCCGATGCCGACTATGGTTATGTCGGTGAAGGCGGCGGCCGCGTAACAATCTATAAAGGAAAGACCCCGGTGCTCAGGCATATTCCCGACACCGAGGCTGTTGACCGGCTGGTCGAACTGATCGAGTCTGACCGCTCTTAACGGAGCAAATCTTCCAGGGTAATGGATCCGGCTGTCTTGTCGTCGCGATATTTCACGATGACCGGGCAGTAGAGGTGAACGCCCGAAGGGACGGGCTTGCCGTCCTTGAGGATGGGCTTGGAACCGGAGACGACGACGGCGTTTCTTGGCACGACGATGCGTCCTTCCGCATTCCGTTTGATGAATTCTCCTTTCGTGGCATCGAAGATGGCCGTCGAGGAGGTGATGATGACCCCGGAGGCTATCACGGCTCCTTCTTCCACGATGGTGCCCTCATAGATGCCGCAGTTGCCGCCGACGAAGGCTCCGTCCTCGATGATGGTCGGGACGGCACCGGCGGGCTCGAGGACGCCGCCGATCTGGGTGGATGCGGAGATATGGATATGCTCCCCTACCTGCGCGCAGGATCCGATGGTGACGTGGGAGTCGACCATGGTTCCCGTGCCGACATAGGCGCCGACATTGACATAGGCTGGAGGCATGACGATGCTGCCGGGAGCAAGGTAGGCGCCGCGACGGATGCTGGAACCGCCCGGAACGATGCGGACGCCGTCTTCAGCGGTAAAATGCCGCACCGGGAAGGTTTCCTTGTCATAGAAGGAGAACTGGCCCTGGGACATGTCCCGGACCGCGCCGAGCTTGAAGCCGGCGAGGATGACTTCCTTGATGTGGCGGTTGACCGTCCAGACGCCGTCCTTCTTTTCGGCGACGCGGATCTGGCCTTTTTCGAGAGCCTCGAGGGTTTCGTTGAATTCCTGGAGCGTTATTTCCATAAGGCGGTGAGGGTTTCTTTCATGAGGGTTTCGGTCTTCTCCGTTGCGGGGACGAGCGGCAGGCGGAGCACATTCTCCATCAGGCCGAGCTGGGCCATGGCGGCTTTGGCGGGAATCGGGTTCGACTCCACGAAGCAGTGCTTGAACAGCGGCATGAGCCGGTAGTGGAACTCGCGGGCCGTCGCCATGTCGTCTTTCATGAGGGCATGGGTCAGGGCGACCATCTCGGACGGGGCGATGTTGGAGGCGACGGAGATGACGCCTTCCGCGCCGGTGGCCATCAGCGAGAGGGTCTCGTCATCGTTGCCACTGAGGACGGTGAATCCGGCGGGGCGGTTGCGGATGACGGTGCTGATTTGGGCGTAGTTGCCGGAGGCTTCCTTGACGGCGATGATGTGCGGGTGACTGGCCAGGCGGAGGGTCGTCTCGGCGGCGAGGTTGGCACCGGTGCGGCCGGGGACGTTGTAGAGGATAATGGGCTTATTGGCCGCATTCGCTACGGCTGTGAAATACTGGTACAAGCCTTCCTGCGTGGGTTTATTATAATAAGGTACCACGACGAGATAGGCGTCGGGATCCACGCCTTCCAGGCTCTTGATGTTCTCCAGCGTACCGGTCAGGGAGTTCGTACCGACACCGGCGATGATGGGAAGGCCAGGAGCATGCTCCCGCGTCAGGCGGAGGATTTCGCGCCGTTCCTCCACGCTCAGGCACGGCGTCTCCCCCGTTGTTCCCAGCGGAACGAGAAAATCGATGCCGGCGGCAACCTGCCGCTCTACGCATTGTATATAGGCGTCGTAATCGACGCTGCCGTCTTTTTTGAAAGGGGTTAGGAGCGCAGTGCCGCAGCCGCTCAGGAGAGGATAAGGTGCCTTCATAGCGTAATCATTTCCTCAAAGATAGTGCTTTTTTGCGGATTATCTTCTATCTTTGTGAAATCGGAAGAAACCTTATTATTAATTATCATACAAAAACTATGAAAAAATTCTTTATGATGCTCGCCGTTGCGGCGATGATGGTATTTGCCGTTTCCTGCGGCAATGACAAGAAAAAAGATGCCAAGGGTGAGGCTGCGACTGAGACGGTTGATTACGCCAAGATGGCTCCCGCCGATCTCGCCCAGGCCCTCCTCAAAGCTGCCAAGAGCGACGATCTTGCTGCCTTTAAGGCTATTTTCGAGGTGATGGATACTCTCGATGATGAGGATGCCGAAGCGGCTATGGCCGCCCTCTCCGAGTCCGACCAGATGACCATTGCTTTCTATGCCATGGCCCACATGGAGGAAATCACCGGTGAGAAGCTCGACTTTGACGATGAGGACTATGCCTTGGAAGAAGGCGATGACTACGATCTCGACTATGATGATTCCGACATCCGCGCTCTTTACGATGATGCCAATAATCAGGTCGAGGATGCCTACAAGGACGCCTACAAGCAGGTCGAGGATTCCTACGGCGATGCCATGAATGAGATTAAGGACGCCTATGACGATGCACTGAAAGATCTTCAGGATTCTTATGAGGATGCCCTGAACGATCTGTTCTAGAATCCCCCGTCATCATGAAAAAAGACTCCGCAGCGAACTGCGGAGTCTTTTTGTGTCTGGATGACTGGACTTGAACCAGCGACCTCCTGGTCCCTAACCAGGTGCGCTACCAACTGCGCTACATCCAGAGGTGCTTTTCAAAGCGGATTGCAAAGGTAGCAATATTTCTCGAATTGACAAACAAAATTTACTTAATACAACTGGTAAGCACCTTCATCCTCCCGTCCGGCGCGAAACGGACGCCTTTGGATGTCGCCGGAATGAGGACGGTTTCGCCCTGGCGAAGAGTGACGGAGACGGGGCCTTCGGGTTCCTGATCGACAAGGGTACCGTTGCCGGAAACGCACATCACGACGAGGAAGGAATCCAACTTGGAGAGCGGCTTTTCATGCGGCTTGTCAAGATCCAGTACGCTGGTCGTAAAGAATTCGCAGCCAACAACTTCGATTTCTTTATTTAAAGAATGTCTATAATGAGTCCTGTAGTCCTCTTCGACGTGGTAGTCGATGGCTTCCCGGGCCAGTTCGGTATGGAGTTCACGGGGCTTTCCATCCAAACCCTTACGGCCATAATCGAAGATGCGATAGGTCAGATCGGAGGTCTGCTGGATCTCGGCGACGAAGCAACCGCGGCAGATGGCATGTATCCGACCGGCAGGCAGGAAGAAGACGTCGCCGGGATGGACCTCGTAGCGGGACAGGACCTTGGTAATGGTACCGTCCTCGACGCGGGCCGAATAGGCCTCCGGCGTGATGGGCCTATTCAAACCGCAATAGAGGGCGCCGCCGGGATCTGCGCCGATGACGTACCACATTTCCGTTTTCCCGCGGAAACCCTTGCCGTGGTTCTTTTCGGCGATAGCGTCGTTGGGGTGCACCTGGATGGAGAGGTCGTTGCCTGCGTCGATGAATTTCACCAGAAGCGGGAATTCGTCACCGTTTTCGGCGTAGACCTTCTTTCCGACGAGTTTCTCCTTGTATATGCTGACGAGCTCATTGATGGTCCGCCCGGCGTCAGGTCCCTCTGAAACGACGGTCGGGTGCGCGGCATAGCCGGAGATTTCCCAGCTTTCGCCAATTTTCGGAATGTCGGTCTCAATGCCTTTGTAGGCGGCGATCTTTTCGCCGCCCCAGACCATGGTTCGCAGGAAGGGTTCGAATTTGAGCGGATACATACATTTGCCTTTTTGCGAAGCAAAGGTACGAAATATTCGCCGATAATACTTATATTTGTATAATTATATCAAGACCTATGGCAGACATTATTCTCGGCATAGAATCCTCCTGCGACGACACTTCAGCGGCCGTTCTTCGCGACGGATACCTTCTCTCGAATGTCATCGCCTCGCAGGATGTCCACAAGGCCTACGGCGGCGTCGTTCCTGAGCTAGCCTCGCGGGCGCACCAGCAGAACATCGTTCCGGTGGTTTCGGAGGCGCTTTCCCGCGCCGGCGTGAAGCCTTCGGAGCTCTCGGCCATCGCCTTTACGCGGGGCCCGGGCCTGCTGGGATCGCTCCTGGTAGGAACCTCTTTCGCCAAGGCCCTTTCGCTGTCCCTCAATGTGCCGATGGTGATGGTCAACCACCTTCAGGGCCATATCCTCGCCAATTTCATCCGCGAGGAAGGTGTCGAGCCCGACGAGCCGGAGTTCCCGTATCTCTGCCTGCTGGTCTCGGGCGGCAACAGCCAGATCGTCCGGGTCGATTCCCCGTTGGAGTATACGATTCTCGGGCAGACGATCGACGACGCCGTCGGCGAGGCTTTCGACAAATGCTCCAAGATGATGGGCCTGGGGTATCCCGGCGGCCCCATCATCGACGCCCTCGCCAAGCAGGGCGATCCCGAGCGATTCACCTTCGCCAAGCCCCAGATTCCGGGGCTGGATTACAGTTTCAGCGGCGTCAAGACCTCTCTTCTCTATTTCGTACGCGACGAGATGGCCAAAGATCCCGATTTCATGGAAAAGAACAAGGCCGACATCTGCGCAAGCTTCCAGAAGACCCTCATCGACATCCTCCTGTCGAAGCTCATCAAGGCCGCCAAGCAGACCGGCATCCGCCAGGTCACCATGGGCGGCGGCGTATCGGCCAACAGCGGCCTGCGTGAGCGCCTCGTCGCCGAGGGCCAGAAACGGCACTGGAAGACCTTCCTGCCGCCCCGCAAGTTCACCACCGACAATGCCGCGATGATTGCCGTCGCGGGCTGGTTCCATTATAAGGCCGGCGAGCGCGCCCCGCTCGATATCGCGCCCGTTTCACGCTTATCCGAATTCTAGCTATGGCAGACGAAAAGATCATCTTCTCGATGAACGGGGTATGCAAAATCTTGCCCCACAACAACAAAGTCATCCTCAAGGACATCTACCTCGGCTTCTTCTACGGCGCCAAGATCGGCATCATCGGTCTGAACGGCGCGGGTAAGTCCACTGTCCTCAAGATCATCGCCGGCGTCGAAAAACCGACCCGCGGCGAGGTCGTATGGGCCCCCGGCTACAGCGTCGGCTACCTTGAGCAGGAGCCGCAGATGGACCCGGACAAGACGGTCCTCGAGGTGGTCCAGGAAGGCGTCCAGGAAGTGATGGACGTGCTCGCGGAGTACAACGAGATCTCCATGAAGTTCATGGAACCGATGGACGACGACGCCATGAACGCCCTCATCGAGCGCCAGGGCGAGCTAACCGAGAAGATCGAGCACCTGGGCGGTTGGGAGATCGATTCCAAACTGGAAAGGGCCATGGACGCCCTCCAGTGCCCGCCGTCGGAGGCACTTATCAAGAATCTCTCCGGCGGTGAACGCCGCCGCGTCGCCCTTTGCCGCCTGCTCCTCCAGCAGCCCGACGTGCTGCTTCTCGACGAGCCCACGAACCACCTTGACACCGAGTCGATCCAGTGGCTGGAAGCCCATCTGCAGCAGTACAAGGGCACGGTCATCGCCGTCACCCACGACCGCTACTTCCTCGACAACGTTGCCGGCTGGATCCTCGAACTGGACCGCGGCGAGGGCATCCCGTGGAAGGGCAACTACTCCTCCTGGCTCGACCAGAAGACCAAGCGCCTCGCCGTCGAGGAGAAGCAGGAAAGCAAGCGCCGCAAGACCCTCGAGCGCGAACTCGAATGGGTCCGCATGGCCCCGAAGGCGCGCCAGGCCAAACAGAAAGCCCGTCTCGGCGCCTACGAAAAGCTTGCATCCGCCGACCAGAAGCAGAAGGAGCAGAACCTCGAAATCTATATCCCGAACGGTCCGCACCTCGGCAACAAGGTCATCCAGTTCAAGGACGTATCCAAAGCCTACGGCGACAAGCTTCTCTTCGAGCACCTGAGCTTCGAGCTGCCGCCGGCCGGCATCGTCGGTGTCATCGGCCCGAACGGCGCGGGAAAGACGACCCTCTTCCGCCTGATTATGGGCATCGAGAAGCCCGACACCGGCTCCATCGAAATCGGCGACACCGTCAAGATTTCCTACGTCGACCAGCAGCACCGCAGCATCGACCCCGACAAGACCGTCTATGAGACCATCGCCGGCAACAGCGAATGGGTCCGCCTCGGCGGCCGCGACATCAACGCCCGCAGCTGGGTCTCCCGCTTCAACTTCAGTGGCGCGGACCAGGAAAAGCTCTGCGGCGTCCTCTCCGGCGGCGAGCGCAACCGCCTCCATCTTGCGCTGACGCTGAAGGATGAAGGCAACGTGCTCCTTCTCGACGAACCGACCAACGACGTGGACGTCAACACGATCCGCGCCCTGGAGGAAGGCCTCGACGGCTTTGCCGGCTGCGCCGTCGTCGTCTCCCACGACCGCTGGTTCCTCGACCGTATCGCCACGCACATCCTCGCCTTCGAGGGCGACTCCCAGGTCGTCTTCTTCGACGGCAACTACTCCGAATACGAGGAGAACAAGAAAATGCGCCTCGGCAACGTCGAGCCCAAGCGCTTCAAGTACAAAAAGCTGATGGAATAGCCGCAGACTGCAATGGCCAGGGAAAAGAAGGCAAATGGCGGAGAGAAAAGGCGCACGGGACGGAAAATCGTCTCGCGCGTGTTCGGCGTGCTGCTGATCCTGGTGATCGGCGGCGTGCTGGCGCTGCAGCTGCCTGCCGTGCAGTCCTATCTTGCCCGAAAAGCTCTGGAACGCTTTACGGCCGGCATTGATGGCGAAATCCAGTTCGAGTCGATCCAACTGCGTCCTTTCCATGGCTTTACTGCCCGCGGCGTTGTCGTGCTTGACCGCCATCCTTATGAGAGCGGTGCCCTGGGGAAAGCCCCCGACACGCTTCTGCAGATCGGCTCCGCGAGCGCCACTTTCAATCTTCTCAATCTATTCTCCGGCGGCGTTTTACCCGTGCGTAATGCCGAGCTCAACGACGTTACAATGAACCTCGTTCTCGCCCCGCAGCGGGACAGCAGCGAGGCCAGGCTCAATCTGGTCCGCATGTTCGGTTTGGACCGGGAAAGCGAGGACAAGGCCAGGATCCGGCTCAACTGCCGGAATCTCCATGTCCGGAATGCCCGTCTGCTGTTCAAGGATTATGAGGCCCTGGAGGCGCGAGATTCTCTCGACTCCCCTGCCGGCACCGATCTGGCCGATCTGGATCTGCATCTCGATCTATCTGCGGCGGACATTTCCGTCAATGAAGATGTATATGCAGCGAAGATCCGCAGTTTGACATTCCGGGAGAAAGGTGGCCTGGCGGTGACAGATGGCAGCGGTCGCTTCAACATGGGACCGACCGGCGCGGAACTGACGCGATTCCTCCTGGATAATGGAGCGGGAACGAGGCTGGATGTCCCGCGCTTTGCTCTGGCGTATGAAAACGGACTCGATGATGCCTTGGCAAACGTGGCGGACAATCTCGGCATTGAGCTCGAACTGAACGAATCCTCCTTTGATATTCAGAGCCTGGCCCCTGTCCTGCCTGCGCTTGCCGACCGCCGTTTCCAGGCTCGCTTTAAGGGGAAGGCGGAAGGAACGCTCAATAACCTCCGGATCCCGATGTTCCGTCTTCTCGGCACAGACAGCGGTATTTCCGGCCTGTTGACCGGCAAGGCCCGCAACCTGACGGATATCGACCGTCTGCGCTTCGACCTGTCCCTGGATAATCTGCGCGCCAGTGCCTCCGGTATCGACAAACTCGTCAGCGGCCTCGTTCCCGGCAAAGATCTCAAGCTGCGTCAGCATTATGGCAGCGGCATGGTGACGGCATCGGCCTTCGCCTCCGGCTCGCTGGAAGATATGACGCTCAAGGCGCAGGCGCGCGACGCCTCCGGCGGCAGAATCCATTTCGACGGCAAGCTCGCGCATCTCCTTTCCGACTCCCCTGTCGCTCTCGATGGTACGGCCGGCTCCTCTCGCTTGAACCTGGGCCGGATTCTCGGCGTCGAAGATCTCGGTGAAGTGACTGTGGAGTCCCGCCTTACAGCCGAACTCAAGCCGACCGGTCCCGAGGCCAAGATCTTCTCGCTGAGCCTCAGCCAACTCGAATTCGCCGGCTATAGCTATGGTCAGATCTACGCTACGGGCATCCTCGGGCGCAATTCCTACAAAGGCAGCATCGTCTCGCGCGACCCGAATCTCGACTTCCTCTTCGGCGGCCAGATTACCCTCCCGACCGATTCGCAGGACGGCAAATATGCCTTCACGGCCGATGTCGGCTATGTCGACCTGTCCGCCCTCCATCTAGACAGCCGGGAGGTGGCCCAGCTCGACTTCCGCCTCGTCGCGGACTATCGCCAGACCCCGGACGGGGACTTCCATGGGGATGTCCATGTTCGCAACCTTAATCTCAAGGACGACGCCGGCATGCACCATGTCGGCAATATCAGCATTCATTCCTCCTCGGCGGAGGGCGACCACCGCATGGATCTGACCTCCCGCTTTGCAACCGGCACTTTCCGGGGAACGGAAAGCGTGGGCCGCTTTGTCACCGACTTGCTGGATGCGACCGTCCGCAAGGATCTTCCGACCCTGGCGGGAGAACCGGCCGGCGACCCGGAAGGGCGCGGCAGCTATCGTGTCGACTTCCTCCTCGGAAATACCCGTGAAATCATCCCGTTCTTCCTCCCGGACATGTATGTGGCGGAGAATTCCCGTTTCGGTCTGGATCTTTCCCGCGACGGTCTCCTGGATGCCCAACTGACCTCCGACGGCCTGGTTTATGGCAACATCTTCGCCAAGAACCTCGACATCAGCCTTGACAATGCGCAAGGCTGGCTGACCGCGGGCGGCTATGCAGATGAAGTGGGCCTCGGTGACATGAGTCTTGGGGATAACCAACTGGCCGCCTATGCGGCAGAGAATGCTGTTGATATCCGCTACAGCTTCGACATCGAAGGGGCGCAACCGGGCGACAACGGCGACCTCCACCTTCGCGGTTTCCTCAGCAGGGATGTCTCGGATGATGGCGACGAGGTGGTTCTGACTGCCGATGTCCCCTCCTCCCGTATCGTTTTCTACGGGACGCCCTGGGACCTCGTGGCGAGCCGCATCCGCTATCGCGACGCCGATCTAGAACTCGACGGCATGCAACTGTCCTCCGGCACCCAGTCCCTCCGTGCCGACGGACGGATCTGCCAGATCGATGATGCCGTCCTGAACTTGCAACTGAGCGATTTCGACATGGCGATGGTGAACCGCCTCCTTGACGAATACAACCTCGGTCTCGACCTCCAGGGCCGTCTCTCGGGCCGTGCCCAGCTGGTCTCTCCTTTTGAGGATATCCCCAATCTCGTGGCGCGGCTGAGCTGCGAGAATACCCATGTCGGCGGCTATGCCCTCGGTAAGCTCGATTTCGACAGCGAATACCAGGATGACGAGGAACGGTTTGTCGTTCGCCTTCGGGACGATGCCCAGCACCTGCGCGCCAACGGTTACCTCTACCCCTCCAGCGGATCCCTCAATGTCGGCCTGAATCTCGCGGACTTCCCTCTGGGCTGCATTGCCCCGATGATTACAGGCGTCTTCAGCGACTTTGAGGCCAATCTTACCGGACGTATCAATGTTTACGGAACGCTGGACCAGCCCCGTTTCTACAGTTCAGACCTGATGGTCAGCGACGGCCTTATGCAGCTGGCCTTCTCCGAAGTTCCCTATTTCATGGACGGCGAACTGCTCCTGCAGGGCGACCGCATGCTCTTCGATTCGCTGAAGGTCCGCGACCGTTATGACGGTACGGCTCGGGTGCTGGGCGGTCTCCATTATCCGGAACTCACCCGCGCTGCTTTCCGTTGCAAGATGGACATCGAGGCAGACCGGCTCGAATGCCTGGATCTCGGCCGCCAGCAGGGCGAACTCTACTACGGTAACCTGTTCGGGACTGGCAAGGTCCGCATCGACGGCGACCTGGAGCGCCTCGGTATCAAGGTGGATGCCCGCACATCCCGTAACGGCACCCTCCATATCCCGTTCGACTATTCCACCGACGCACGGGCCGGCGATCTGCTGCGTTTCGTCGAGCCGCCGAAGGAAGTGAAGGTCAATCCGCTCGATTCCATCATCATCCGCAAGCGCAGTGTTGAAGGAAAGCATACCGCCGTCGACCTCGACCTCCACATCAATGCGACGCCAGACGCCCAGGTTCTCCTGGAACTCGACCCCTCTACGGGCAATGTCCTGAGCGCCCGGGGCGAAGGCCGTCTCGACATCGGCTACCACAACGACGACTTCACGATGAACGGCGACTATACGGTCAGCACCGGCAACTACCACTTCTCCGCCATCGTCGCCACGCGCGATTTCAACATCGAAAGCGGCAGTTCTGTCCATTTCAACGGCGATATCTACGATTCCGACCTCGATATCAAGGCCACCTATTCGACCCGCGCATCGCTGGCGCCGCTGCTGGCCGACTCGACGACAACGCGCGTACCGGTCGAATGCAAGATTGCCGTCACGGAGAAGCTCCGCAATCCGGCCGTCGAACTCAACATTGAAGTGCCGCAGCTTGACCCGACAAGCCAGGGCATGGTTTCCGCCGCTCTTAACAACCAGGACAACATCCAGCGACAGTTCCTGGCCCTGCTTCTCAGCGGCACCTTCCTGCCCTCCGAAGAAAGCGGCGTGACCGGCAACAATTCCAACCTCCTCTTCTCGAACGTTTCCGGCATCATGTCCGACCAGCTCAACACCATTCTCCAGAGCCTCGGCATCCCGCTGGACCTCGGTCTCAATTATGAGCCCACGCAGGCCGGCAACGACCTCTTTGACGTGGCGATCTCCACGCAGCTCTTCAACGACCGCGTCATCGTCAACGGAAGCGTCGGCAACCGTCGCTATACCGGCGCGGGCCAGGGAGACGTCGCCGGCGACCTCGACATAGCCGTCAAACTGAACAAAAGCGGTTCGGTCCGGGCGACCTTCTTCTCGCACTCTACTGACCAGTATACCAATTACCTCGACACCTCCCAGCGAAACGGCGCCGGTTTCTCCTTCCAGAGAGAGTTCTCCTCCTTCGGCAGCTTCTTCCGCAGCCTCTTCCTCGGCCAAGGCTGGAACGCCAGCCAGGAGTCCGTGGTGAACGGGAACGATGTCACCATTACCATAAACCCTCCTGACTATGATCCTCCGCGAAGAGAAAGGTAAACTCTATCTCATCCCCTCGCCCCTCGGCGAGAATGATCCGGCGGAAGTGATTCCCGCGCCGGTGTTGTCCCGTCTGCAGCAGATCAAGGTCTATGTCGCCGAAGAGGTTCGGACCGTGCGCCGCTATCTCTCCCGTGCCGGTCTCAAGGGCCATATCGAGGAGCTGCAGTTCCATACCCTCAACGAGCACACGACGCAGCAGGAGGTCGAAAGCTACCTTCATCTCTTTGATGGCGGGCAGGATGTCGGTCTCATCTCCGAGGCGGGACTCCCGGCCGTCGCTGACCCCGGAGCCGCCCTGGTGGCGCTCTGCCAGCGCCATGGCATTGAAGTGGTTCCCTTTGTGGGCCCCTCCTCCCTGATGCTGGCCCTGATGGCCTCCGGCCTGAACGGTCAGTGCTTCTCCTTCCGGGGCTATCTTCCCGCCAAGACGGAAGAACGCCGCAGTGCCCTCCGCGGCCTCGAAAAACGCTCCGCCGCCGAACGGGAGACCGAAATCTTCATCGAAACGCCCTATCGCAACGACGCCATGCTGGCAGACCTGCTTTCCACCCTTCGCGATTCGACCCGCCTCACCCTGGCCGCCGACATCACCCTGCCGACGGAGTGGATCCGAACCCATACCGTCCGGGAATGGAAAGCCTTGAAACCGGCTGTCGGCAAGCGTCCCTGCGTATTTCTGATCCTTGCCTGACATGCCGCGCATTGCCTATCATACCCTGGGCTGCAAGCTCAATTTCGCCGAGACGTCGACCTACCGCCGCGGTCTGGAAGCCGTCGGCTGCACGACCGTCCCCTGGAGCGCCGAAGCGGACGTCTATGTCCTGAACAGCTGCGCCGTCACGACCGTCGCCGAGAAGAAATCCCGCGGCCTGGTCCGTAACGTCCATCGCCGCTGCCCCGCAGCCAAGATCGTCGTCACCGGTTGCTACGCCGCTCTCCGCCCCGACGAAATCCGCGCCATCGACGGGGTCGCCCTGGTCCTCACCGACAAGGAAAAGACGGAGCTGGTGCCGCGTACATTGGCTTTGTTCGCAGACCCTGTCATTCCGAGCGGCAGCGAGGAATCTGTATCGCAGCTGCCCATGTTACCCGCCTATTCCGCTGGTGACAGGACGCGGTCGTTCCTGAAGGTACAGGACGGGTGCGACAATTTCTGCGCGTACTGCACGGTGCCGTATGCCCGGGGTCGGAGCCGCAATCTGCCGCTTTGCGAGATTGTCCGGCAAGCGAAGGATATTGCGGCGCAGGGTGTGAAGGAAATCGTTCTGACGGGCGTGAACACGGGCGATTTCGGGCGGAGTACGGGCGAGTCCTTCCTGGACCTGCTGAAGGCGCTGAACGAGGTCGACGGCATTGCCCGCTACCGGATTTCTTCCATCGAACCCAACCTCCTGACCGAGGAGATCATCGACTGGATTGCCTCCGGGACCAAGTTCCTCCCCCATTTCCATATCCCGCTGCAGAGCGGCAGCGACTGGGTGCTCAAAAACGTCGGCCGGCGCTATGATACGGCGCTTTTTGCCTCGCGCATCGACCGCATCCGTGAGAAGATGGGCGACAGGGTCTTTTTCGGCATCGACATTATCGCCGGCCTGCCCGGCGAGACAGAGGAACGCTTTGAGGAGGGCTACCGCTTCCTGGCGGAACGGATCCGTCCTGCGTATCTGCATATCTTCCCCTATTCGCCTCGTCCTGGGACCCGCGCGGCCAAGATGCCGGACCAGGTGCGCGACGGCATCAAAACGGAGCGGGTGGCCCGTCTGGAGGCCCTTTGCGAGGATCTTCATGCCGAATTCGTCGCTTCCTGCAAGGGAATGCACGAAACCGTTCTTTGGGAGGCGGCGGAGAAGGACGGAAAGATGGAAGGATATACCGGCAACTATATCCGGCTGGAGCGGCCCTATGACCCCGCCCTGGCCGGTCAATTGGAGGAGATTGTACTATGAACGGACCCAAACTGACCTTTTTCGGCACCGGGACCTCGCTGGGCGTCCCGATCAACGGCTGTCACTGCGAAGTCTGCACCAGCCCCGATCCGCGCGACAAGCGCTTCCGCTCCGCCGCTTTTGTGCAGTGGAACGGCCTGCAGATCCTCGTGGACGCCGGTCCTGATTTCCGCATGCAGATGCTGGCGCACGACGTCTGCCATCTCGACGCCATTCTTCTGACCCACAACCACAAGGACCATACGGGCGGCCTGGATGATGTCCGCGCGCTCAATTATGTCGACCGTCGGGCCATGGAGATTTACTGTGAGCAGCGCGTCCTGGATTACCTCAAGATCGACTACGGCTACGCTTTCGCCGAAAAGAAATATCCGGGCGCCCCGGAATGGCATGTCCATCTGATTGACGAGCGGTCCTTCCGCGTCTTCGATACGCGGCAGGCTCCCGTCCTCGAGTGGGTCCACGATGTCGGCTATCGCTATGTCCCCGTGGAAGGCGTCCAGGAAGAACCGGAATCCGTCGAGGTCATCCCGATCCGCGGCTACCATGACCAACTGCCGGTGCTCGGTTTCCGTTTCGGCGACATCGCCTACATTACCGACATGTCCCGCCTCCCCGATGAGGAACTCTCTAAACTGCAGGGCCTTCGGCATCTGACCCTCAATACCGTCAGCTATAAGCCCCACCACAGCCATTTCTCGCTGGATGAGGCCATCGCCCTTTCAGAACGTATCGGTGCGGAACATACCTGGCTGACACATCTCAGCCACACCTTTCCCCGGCACGAGCTATTTGCAAAAAACCTTGCCGCCCGGACAGGAGGCAAGGTTCTTCCGGCCTTTGACGGCCTTACGATTGAATAAGATTATTCGAGCGTGCCGTTGTTGGCAGCCTCGATCATGTCCTCGTTGGCGGTGATGTAGATCTCGACGCGGCGGTTCTGGGCGCGGCCTTCGGCGGTCTCGTTGTCAGCGACCGGGAAGTCGTAGGCAAGACCCTGGGCGGTCATACGGCTGGTGGCGATACCGCATTTCTTGAGATACTTCTCGACAGCGTCAGCGCGGTTGTTGGAAACCTTCTGGTTCACCTCATAGGTACCGGTGTTGTCCGTGTGACCGTAGATGGTGATGTTGGTCTCCTCCATGTCGGCCATCTTGTTGGCGAATTCCTGAAGCTCGGCCTTGGCGGAAGCGGAAAGCTCAGCCTTGTTGGTGTCGAAGAGGATACCGCCGTTGAAGGTCACCTTGATGCCCTTGAAACCGTTGACGTCCTCGACGGTCTCAATCTCGGCGTTCTGGAGAGCGGCGAGTTCTTCGGCCTTCTTGTCCATCTTCTTGCCGATGAGAGCACCTGTGCCGGCGCCAGCGGCCGTACCGATGGCAGCACCGATGGCAGCGCTCTTGCCGTCCTTACCGATCAGGTAGCCGATACCGGCACCGAGAGCGGCACCTGCGCCGGAGCCGATCAGGGCACCGTTGGTGAGGTTGGACCATGCGCCGCAACCGACGATGAGCGGAGCGCAGACGAGGAAAAGGATGATTTTCTTCATAGTTGTAAGGTATTAAGTGTTTGTGTTAAATGTCATGTTCGACCGATAAAGATAGCAATTTTATCAAACTAACACAAACTTTTCACCCCTTTTTAGTTAAACGTGAAGCGCACGCCGAAGAAGAACTCCGGCGCAAACGGATGCTCGGAATACGCGTTTTCCAGTTCACTGCCGTTCGGAATATGCCAGCTGAAAGCCGGCTGGAGGAAGAAACTGAATCCCGGCAGCAGGTCCAGCTGCGCACCGGCACCGGCCTGCAGCGACCAGCGGTTGTCCTTGATGCGGGTCCGGTCGGTCTGATAGTCCCGGTTGTCACCGAGCGTCTGAAGCGTTGTCGTCCGTGTCCGGTAGGCGGTCTCGAACATGGGACCGGCCAATCCGTACAGGCTGAATCCCTTATGCCACCAGATCTTGTACTGTGCGTGCAGCGGGAAGCCGATATAATGCATGTCCCTTTCCGTCGTCGACTTCGCCAGGCCGCTTTCGCTGGCATAACTGGACTTCAGCTTTGTGAAGTAAAGACCACTCTCCATGCTCCAGCGACGGCCGATCGAAGCGCCGAAGGTAATGCCGAATCGCGAGGATCTTTGATGGACCGCATCGGTTACGCTCGGTTTGTTCCGGCTCAGCATCATCGGGTTGAGTCCCGCCGTCGTCCCAGCCGCCCGCATCATCGGCATGCCCGGATACGTCACCGGCAGGCCATATCCCGTCATCGTCCGCGACACATCCTGCGCCAGATACTGGCCCGTCGCCACCCCCGCCTTCAACTTCACCTCCGTCGGCTTCCGTACCTTATTATTCTTATTGCCTGTCACGGTCTCCTCCTTCCAGAAATCGCTCTCATCTACCTTCTGCTCTTCTTTCTGTTCATTTCTCTCCTCCTCTTCCTTTTTTCCTTCTTCTGCTACGGTATTTTTATCAATAATAATATCATTGTTGTCAATCTCACTACCGGTGAGCGATGAATCGGGAGTTGGCGATGAACCATCAGCAGGCGTGTCCACCCCCGGAGAAACACCCCAAGAATCGGAGATTCTCGGGGGCCCCGTTATGCCAACCCTTCGGTCGTCGGGTTGAGTGAGCGAAGCGAGCGAATCCTGCTGATGGTTTATCGGCAGTTCCTCTTCGCTCTCCGGATTGTCGTGGACGTCGACAACTGCCAGAGATTTCTCAACTTCACTCGAAATGACAGTGTGGTCCTTGCGGAAAAGGAACACGCCGACGGCGACGCAGGCCGCGGCGGCAAGGGCGGCTGCCCCGTACCACCACCACGCTGCGGCGGCTTTCCTGCGTTTGGGTACCATGGCCCCCTGGACTGCGTCCCACAGTCCTTCGGGTTCCGCTTCGGTGTAGCCCTCGAAGAGCTCCGGAAGCTGGTCTGTCCAATTGTTTTTACTCATAGTCGTGTTCCTTTATATAGGCTTTGATCTTTTTGGCAAGCGTATTGCGTGCGCGGAAAAACTGCGATGCGGAGGAATCCTCCTTGATGCCGAGCAGCGCGGCTATCTCCTTGTGTGACTTCTTCTCGAAGACGAAGAGGTTGAAGACCGCCCGGTAGCCGTCCGGCAGCTCCCGGATCATTTCCTGCAGCACGGCCGGGGGTATTTTCGGCAGGCTGGAAATCTCCTCCTCATCCTCCCTGTCGTCGGGCAGGTCGTCGACGTATTTCATCTTCCCTGCTCCCCGGAGCGCCTTGAGGCTGTCGTTGACGACAATCCGCGTCACCCAGGCGCGGACGCTCCCCTCTCCCCGGTACTCGAACTCCCCTATCTTTCCGAAAATGCGGACGAAACTCTCCTGCAGGACATCCTTGACGGCGTCCCGGTCGACGATGTACCGGCTGCATACAGCGGTCAAATACCCCACGTACCGCTCATAGAAGAGACGTGTACCTGAGGCATCCCCGCTGCGGACCTGTTCCAACAGCTGCTTCTCGTCAATACCTCCCTGCGTAGGGGAAGCGGCGGGATTGAATCTGACCTGCGTCATTCGTCCATTTGAGGGTCACAGTCGTATTCTCCGGGTCATTCGGTCGGGGCAAAACGTCCTGCAGGTCGTAGCAGACCAGGGCGTCGGCCTGGAAGGATTTCGGGTCTCGGTTAGCGTTATGCACCAGCAGCAGTTCGTAGGGATCCTCCGGATTCGTGCCGGTTACGAGGCGAAGCTCGTGCCGCCGGGGTTCGTATCCCCACCAGGTCTGGAAATGAAGCGTCAGGAAGCCGTCTTCCAGACTCGTCATCCAGTCGGCGAGCACATCCACGCCGTCTTTCCCCTCACCGCATTCACTCAAGACCGGCCCCTTCTCGATAAAGTCGAACCAATCCAGCAGGCCATAATACCCGAGGTCATTGACCTGACGGTCCATGATGACGGCCTCGCCGACGATGCGGCAGGGGCAGTCGGGCTCGATATGGCAGAGGTCCTTGAAATTGGCGGGATAGACCCGCGTCTTGTCATCAACCTGGAGATAATACTCCCCTGCTTCGGTCTGGTGGAGCGTCGCAATGATGAGGATGCTCTGACCCGCCTCATCCAGGGGGGTCTGGGGCTCGTAGTCAGTCTTCTGATTATCTTCGGATTTGGGGCCTGGATCGTAGAAGGCGTCTTCGCCCTTGGAGCAGGCGGAGACGGCCAGAATGGCGGCTGCGAGTAGAAGATAGAATGCTTTTTTCACGTTGTTGCTGCTTGATACCATTGGCTAAATCCACGAATCTCGCGAATCTTGCATAGCCTGGGCCAAAAACAATGCAGGGATAATAAGAAAAAAGGCCTCCACCGAAGGAGGTGAAGGCCCTTTAAGAGAAATCGCTTGGATTAGAGAACGTAAGCGACACCGAATTTGAACTGGCCAGGGTTCGTGTATTTGGCATCATTGATATCGCCCTTGTAGAGATTCAACAGACCAAAGTCGTAGCCGACGCGGATCTGGAATTTGCCGCCGAATTCGATACCGGCACCGATGCCGACCAGCACGTTGAAACGACCGAGCTGACCATCATAATCGGAATCATACAGATTCGCGGTATGGGTAACACCGCCGGCTTCGGTTTTGACCTTGTTGCTGAGACCGAACTGGAAGGCAGGGCCCAGGAGGCCAAAGATGTTCAGGTCGCCGTCGAGCTCATAAGTATACTTGAAGTTGACCGGAACCTGGAGGGCAATCATTGTCTGCTTGGCGTCGTTGTCATCTTTGCCGAAACCGAACTGGGCAAAAACACCCGGCTCGAGGCCGAGCCCGTCCGTGATGGAACTGAGATCAAGGCCATACGTCGCACCGGCATAGAATCCGTCGAGGTTGTCGGTGCCAGTAGCCGTAACACCCATAACGGTTGCTTCGCCTTTGAACGTGCTGCTGAGATAACCCGCACCGACGGCGAGCTGGGCGAAAGCCTCGCTGCCAATGAGCATCAGGGCTGCGCCGAGAACGATAGAATAAATCTTTTTCATAATAAAATATTGAATAAAAAAACTTTGTCCTTGCGTTTATCAAAGACAAAGTTATAAATAAATGACAAAAAAGCAAAATGCTTATTGCTCTTTGATGATATCCATGCCGAGGCGGATGGCCTCTTCATTCATCGGGATGAGGTGGTGGTGCCGCTCCGGAAGGGTCTTGCGGAGGGCCTTCAGGACGCTTTCGATGGAAACGATCGGGTGGACCTTCAGCAGGCCGCCGAGGACGACCATGTTGAAGACCTTGATCATGTTCATCTCCGCGGCCTTGTCCATGGCGTCGATGCGGTAGACATGGATGTCCTTTCTGGTCGGCGGGACATTGATGCCGTAGCCGTCATAGATGAGCGTGCCGCCGGGCTTGACCTTGGACTCGAACTTCTCCAGCGAGGGCTGGTTCAGGACGATGGCGGTATCGTAAGAGGAGAGGATCGGCGAGGAGACGGGCTCGTCGCTGACGATGACGGTCACGTTGGCCGTACCGCCGCGCTGCTCGGGGCCGTACGCCGGCATCCAGGTCACTTCCTTATCTTCCATCAGGCCGCTGTAGGCCAGGATCTTTCCCATCGAGAGGACACCCTGTCCTCCGAAGCCGGATATGATGATTTCGTGTGTCATAGCCATTCTTATTTACCGTTGTCCTTGAGGTCGCCGAGCGGGTAGAACGGGACCATGTTCTCTTTCATCCACTGGTTGGCCTTGTCCGGGGACATGCGCCAGTTGGTGTTGCAGGTGGAGACGATTTCCACGAGGTTCGAGCCCTTGCCCTGCATCGAATACTCGAAGGCTTTGCGGAGGGCTTTCTTCGCCTTGAGGATGGAGGCGACGGATTCGACGCTCTGGCGCGTGACATAGCACGTTCCCTCGAGCTGTGCGGCGATGTCCGCCATCTTCAGCGGGTAGCCGTGGAGCTTCGGGTCGCGGCCGTAGGGGCAGGTCACCGTCTTCATGCCGAGGAGCGTGGTCGGGGCCATCTGGCCGCCGGTCATGCCGTAAATGGCGTTGTTGATGAAGA
>CAMKRY010000002.1 GCA_946415345.1 uncultured Bacteroidales bacterium
CACTACAGATTCTGGCTCTGTCAGTGAGGGTTCGAGTCCTTCTATCTCAACAAGTTTGGCGGGGTAGCTCAGCTGGTTAGAGCGTCGGATTCATAATCCGGAGGTCGTGGGATCGTGACCCACTCCCGCTACCCAAACACAACATATGTAAGTGAGCGAGTACGAAGCTCCTTACAGTCAAGAATTTCATCATATATCGTCCGGCGCACTTGTACTGCGGCGGTTTTTTTGTATTTGTTTGGACGGTAGTCAAATCTTCCTTACCTTTGTCGCCACTATGGCAGAAAAGAAGAAAAAGAGCATCCAAATCAATAACAGGCGGGCCTCGTTCGACTACGAGTTCCTGGAGACCTATACGGCCGGCATCCGGCTGGTCGGGACGGAGATCAAGTCGATCCGCGCCGGGAAAGCCTCGTTGAACGATGCCTACTGCTATTTCTCCGGTGGCAATCTCTACGTCCGCGGAATGAATGTGGCGCTATATGACTGGGGGACATGGGGCCAGCACGAACCCGCCCGCGACCGCCAGCTGCTGCTTACCCGCAAGGAACTGCGCCATCTTGCCATAGAGGACAAGAAGGCGGGCCTGACCATCGTGGCCGTACGGCTTTTCATTGCGGAGAACGGCTACGCCAAACTGCTCATAGCCCTTGCCCGCGGCAAGAAGGAATTCGACAAACGCGAATCCATCAAGGAGAAGGACCTCCGCCGCGAGCGGGAACGGGGAGATTATTAGACGCCCTCATGCTCTTTCGGCGATGAAACGGATTCTGCTCCATGCATGCTGCGCGCCGTGCTCCGGCGCCATTGTGGAGGCCCTGCTGAAGGAGGGTGCCGATTTCGCCGTTTTCTTTTCTAATGACAATATCGTTCCCGAGCCGGAGTATGCCCTGCGGCTGCGGGAGGTGCTTCGGTATGCCGCCGCGATGGGCGTGGAGGTCGTCGAGGACCGTTACGACCATGACGCCTGGCGCTGCAGCGTTGCGGGACTGGAGGATGAGCCCGAACGGGGCAGGCGCTGCGAAGCCTGCTTCCGCCACCGGCTGGACCGCGCCGCGGCGTATGCCCATGCCCATGGATTCGACACGCTGACGACGACCCTCGCCTCCTCGCGCTGGAAGGACCTGGACCAGGTCAACCGCGCCGGCGAAGCGGCCTGCGCCCCCTATGAGGATGTAGAATGGTGGCCCCGCAACTGGCGCAAGGGCGGCCTGCAGGAGCGCAGAAACGAAATCATCCGCGAGCAGCACTTCTATAATCAGCGCTACTGCGGATGTGAATTCTCAGAAGAGATTTCTCGACTGCGCTCGAAATGACAAGGGATTATCGGGCAGAGGAGAAGGCCGAGGCGGGATCGGTGGACTTGCCGTTGCCGCGGAAGTCGAACGAGGAGCCGCGATAGGTCCAGTTGTAGAAATTCTCCCCTTCGTTGATCGTGATGACCTGCCGGAAGACGCGGGCCTCCTCGACGTCGGGACCGAATGCGGCAATCTCGCCGCAGGAACGCCACTTCCCATCCTTGAACTCCAGCACATAGACGATCAGGCCGTTGCCGTGGGCGCCCTTGCCGGAAATGTCCCGCAGGGCGACGACGAGCTCGGGCTCGCGGTCGTTGGTGAAGTCATGGACACCGACGATGATCTCGTTCGTATCGAGGAACCGTCCGGTGTCGTTCACGCCGAGGGAGGGAATGGACAGGCTCGGGCGGGCCGGTGCGAGGCGGTAGCGGCCGTCGGAATAGATGGCCGTCTGCGTGCCGCCGACCTGCGAGACCTCGACGCTCTGGCCCACCACGATGGCCTTGAAGACCTTGCCGTGGGTCGAGAAATCGAAGCCGGCAGTGCCCGCGGAGGACACGGTGAAGCGGAGGTAGTTCTCCAGGCCGATGACGAAGTTGCCGTTGGCGCTGTCGCTGCTGGTGCGGATCTGGGCCGTGGCCGTGATGCAGAGCAGGAGGGCAGTAGCGAGGGTGAATCTTCTCATGTTACTTCTTCGGGATATCGAACTTCGCGGCCGGAATCACGACGCCGGCTTTGCAGTCCTTGAGGGTGTATTCGTTGACGTTGCCGTTGAACTCCTCGAAGCGGAGGGACTCCAGCAGGCCGTCGTCCTGGCGGTAGCGGAGGACAATCTTGGCGTAGCCCTTGGAGGCTTTCTTCTTGGCCGTGAGGGTGATGACCCAGGCACTTTTCTCGCTCTTGACGGCGAGCGTGGCGTTGTTGTCGTCCGCAACACTCTGGACCTCCCCGCGGATGCAGGCGAACAGGAGCGCGCTGAGCTTCTCCATCTGGTTGACCTTGCTGATGTGGCCCTTGTTGGCCTTGCCGCCGCGGCGGATGAAGAAACGGTCGGCGTTGAGGACGAGGCCTTCGGAGTCCTGGGCGTAGTGCATGGCGAGACGGTCGGTCGCCGTATAATAATAGGTGCCAGTGAAAGTGATGGACTTACCGGTAGCCTTCACCGTCTTGACGTGCGTAAAGGATGCCTCCATGGAGGTCAGCGCTGCGCCGGCGGTCCCGATCTTGGCGGGAACCTCCGCGGCCGGAAGCTGCATCGTAGCGAGGCCGAGGAAGGCGAGCAGTATCGTAAAAAGATGCTTCATATTCATTCTAAATGTCGTACAACCGACAAAGGTACGAAAAAAACTTCTAACTTTGTAAGAACTAGCGTGGACCTGATATGCAACTATCGTTCCTGAAAAACTACGGCGCGACGCTCCTCCTGCTTGGCGGAGTGGTGCTGGGTGCCGTTGCAGGGCTGATTTTCGGCCCCGATGCCGCCGTCGTCAAGCCCCTCGGCGACCTTTTCCTCAACCTGATGTTCGTGCTGATTGTCCCGCTGGTTTTCCTCAGCGTGGCCTCGGCGCTGTGCACTATGCGCCGCAGCGGCCTGGTGGGGCGCCTGCTCGGCACGGCGACGGGCGTATTCCTCGCGACCTCTTTCATCGCCGCGACAAGCGCCTACTTGATTCTCCTTGTCTTCAACCCCCTTGCCGGCGTCGACAAATCGCAGATCATGGCGAACCTCCCCGAAGCCGCGGCGGTGACCGGTTCCCTCGGCGAGACCCTCGTGGCGACCTTCACGGTCAATGATTTCCCGCTGCTGCTCTCCAAGTCGCACCTCCTGCCGCTGATCATCATTGCGGCACTGGCCGGCTTCGTTGCCGGCTCGCCGAAAGCCGCCTACGCCGACCGCCTCTCCAAAGCCCTGCAAACGGGTACGGCCTGGATCGCCGACATGCTCGGTGCCATCATGAAACTCGCCCCCATCTGCCTAGGCTGCTATTTCGCCTACACCGTCGGCATGCTCGGCGGCCAGCTCCTGACGGGCTATGTCCGCGCCTGGCTGATCTTCCTAGGCATGACGGTGCTGCTCTATTTCGTCCTGCATACAATTTACGTCTGGATCGCCCTCGGCCGCCGCGGCATCCTGCCCTTCTGGCGCGCCATCCTGACCCCGTCCCTGACGGCCATGGCGACCTGCTCCAGCGCCGTCTGCATCCCGCTGAATATCGATGCCGCGAAAAAGCTCGGCGTCCGGCCGCTCATCGCCGACAGCGTCATTCCCCTCGGCGTCAACCTCCACAAAGACGGCTCCGTCCAGCTGGGCGTGATGAAGGCCGTCTTCCTGATGACCCTTTTCGGCATGTCCTATGCGGGCGTGGGAAACTGGCTGACGCTGGTCGGTGTCGCCATTCTCGTCGGCGCGGTCATGGGCGCCATCCCGACCGGCGGCATGACGGGCGAACTGCTCGTCTGCTCGGTCTTCGGCTTCCCGCCGGAGATGGCTGCCGTGGTCCTGGTGATCAGCACCACCGTCGACATCCCCGCGACGCTGACCAACAGCACCGGCAACATCGTTTCCGCCCTTCTGGTAGAGCGGTTTACCCCGAAAGAATAAACGCGCTAAGCGGGGATTAAACCGTCACAATCCCCCGAGCGACCGCGGAGGCGACGCATTCGATGATGGTGTCCATGCCGAATTTGGCCTTGATGCGCTCCTTATAGGTCTCCACGGTAGTCGTCGCGATGCCGAAGGCGGCGGCGATCTGGTTGTTGCTGTAGCCGGAGCAAATGAGCTGCAGCACCTCCAGTTCCTTGGCACTCAGTCCCATAGGTTTGCGGCTTCGGAGTTCGCGGTCGTTGCCGAAGAGGGAACGGATGAGCTCGGGCGGAATCGTGTCCCCGAAAAACAGGCTGCTGCCCCCGGCCACCTTATGGACGGCATCCAGAATCTCCTCTGGCGCCGAATCCTTGGACAGATAGGCCCCGGCGCCAGCGGTGATGGCCAGCAAGATATACCCGGGATGTTTGTAGTGGGACAGAATCATGGTCCGGACCGCCGGAAACGCCACCCGAATGCTCTCCAGCAGCGTCAGGCCGTCGGTTTCCGACTCTATGGAGATGTCTACCACGGCTACGTCCGTGTCGGGATGCTCCCGAAGATGGGAAAGCGCCGCGGAGGGCGAGGCTACATGAGAGAAGGACAGGTCTCCGCCCGCGAGGGCATACTGCAGCCCCATCGCAAAGACGGGAGAATCCTCCACGAGAAGAACGTTCAGCTTTTTTGTTTCCATGGCAGTTCCATTGTCATTTCGCAGCCCCCTTCCGGCAGGTTTCTCCCCCGGAGGCGACCGCCCAGTTTATCCAGCAGTTCGCGGGTAATCACGAGCCCCAGATGGCCCGGCTTCGAGAGGGTGGACAGCAGGGCGGGATCCATTCCGGGTCCCTGGTCCCGCACGGCGATCGTTCCTCCGGTGATGCTGACGGTAACGGTGCCGCCTTTCGGGGAGAAGCGGACGGCATTATCCAGCAGATTCCGAAGGCAGGTGGCGAGCATCTTTCGGTCGGTCCGGACGGATACTTCGCCATCGGCGGAGAGGCGGATGGTCACATCCCGCGCATCGACCGTTCCGACGGCCTCCCGGACGATATCCGCCAGGGACTCCTCACGCCACTGCGGCCGGAGACCCTGTTTCTGGTTCAGCGACCACAGCAGCAGGTTTTCGAGCAGGTTCGATGTTCCGGAAGCCGCGCCCTTGATTTCTTCCAACGCCCCGCGTACTTCCTCCGGCGAAAGGGTCCCGACGCGCCGCGCCAGGGCATCGGAAAGCTGCCGGATGCCGGCGACAGGCCCCTTGAGATCGTGCGAGATGATGGCATAATAGAGGTCCCGGGCCATCTCCCGGCGGGTCTTGCGTTCCCGCCAGCGGATAAACAGCCACACTCCGCCGCCCAGCAACAGCCCATACAGCAGCAGGAAAGGCCAGCGCAGCAGCAGCGGCACCGGGACCCGCAGGGTCATGACCGAGGTGGTCCCATGCTCCCAGCGCCCGAAAACGTCGGTTGCAGCGCTCTCCACCGTATAGCGCCCAGGCCTCAGATGCGCCCGCAGGCGGGTAAAACGCCCGCTGATCCACTCTCCCCCGTTGATCCGGTAACGGTGCTGATAGAGGGAGGTCAGGGGTAGATGCCCGGCTGTGCGAATGGAAAGCAGGCTGTCCGGATGGAACACCACCGCCCCATGGGGTCCGCCGAAGGCCAGCGACCCGTCATCCAGTCGGCAGGAGACATGCTCGCCGTAGATGTCCGAGGGAAAACCCAGCCCTTTCCGGGCCACGCCTACGCTGCCGTCCGTGTCGACGAACCAGAGCCCTTCCTCCGTCCCTGCCCAGAGCCGCCCACGGGCATCCGACTCGATGCTCTGGACAAGTTTCCCTTTCAGCAACACCTCCCCCGATGGCGTCCAGAGGCCTCCGCGGGTCGCCACCCAAAGCGTTCCGTCCGGGGTCAGGCAGAGGTCAGTGACGTAAGGGTCCGGCAGCGTGGAATTCTCCGGCAGATATTTGGTCACCCGCCGCGTCTGCCGGTCGATGATATTGAGGCCAGCCTCCGAAGTACCATAGACGAGATTGCCGTCGCGGTCCTCCAGGATCCGGGTCCCCAGGCGGGAACTCAGATAGATGCTGGAATCCCTGCCGGGAACGGGATACTTGAAGGGACTCAGCCACTCCGGCGACAGCGTCTCCCCGGTCGCCCGGTCCCATTCATTCAGACCCACCCCCTCCCAGGTGACCACCCAGAAGCGGCCGTCACGATCCTCCAGAAAATCCGAAATCCAGTTGGACGTCACGCGGTCCCCGGAAGCCACGGTATGCTGCGCGGCAGGAAGGGGGCCGCTGATGCGCCCGTGCTCCTTCCGGCCGTCCTTCCAGATATCGAAGCCGGTGTTGTTCCAGTAGCCGACATAGACGGCACCGGCGCGGTCCTCATAGAGACAGCTGACGCGCTCCTCCCGGGTCCCGATCCACAGCTTGCCTTCATGATCCTGCAGCAGCGCCGAGACCTGGGCCGTAGAAACGGTCTTCACATGTTGCCGGGCGGCGCTCAGCACCGAAAGGCCGTTGTCGCCGCCTATCCAGAGGTTGCCCTGGCGGTCCTCGAAGAGGCAGTAGAGCTCGCCCGAAGCCAGGGTCGAAGGGTCGTCCGGACGATGGGTATACACGACCGACCGCGGCGGGCAGGCCGTATCCACGAGCGCCAGTCCATAGGTCCCCGCTGCCCAGAGCCGTCCCCGGCTGTCCCTGAGGAGGGCCGCATGTGCAATCGGAAGGTCGCCGTCCCGGACAAAGGTCTCCGCTGCCTCATCGTAGTGCAGGAGGCAGGAATAGTAGTCGTCATAGGCCCAGAGCCGCCCGCCCAGCCAGGCATAGTTCCCTGTATTTCCGCCCGGGACACGGCGGACCGAATCCGCCGGATCGACCGGATCCGCCACCACCTGGGGCGGGAGCATGCGTCCCCCCAGCCACAGGCGGCCCAGAGAGTCCTGGAAAAGCTGCTGGATGGGATAATCCCCCTCGAAATCGCCGATGATAAAGCGTAGGCGAACCTCCTCCACCGGTCCCCGGGCATCTGCATGCAGACGCACCAGGACGCTGTCCTTGGTCGCCGCCCAGACACGTCCGCGACGGTCCGTACACAGGGCGCGGATGTGCTTCCCATGTAGAATGGTGTCGCCATCGGTGCAGAGTCCCGCCGTCGTACCCGTCCAGAGCCGTCCGTCGGCATCCACCGCCAGGGAGGTCACCCGGAGGGCGGGCAGGCCTTCGTTGAAAGGCTCAAAACGGATGCCGTCGTAGCGGAACAACCCGCCGCGGGTACCCACCCACAGGAAGCCCTCGGCATCCTGGGTGATGGCATAGACTGAAGAGGAGGTGAGCCCGTCGTCCGGCCCGTAGTTCACAAAACGGGCAGTCTGGGCGGAAAGACCCGCCGGCAGAAACCAGAGAATAAATATGTAGAAAAGCCGGCGCATCCTGACGCAAAGGTATCAAATCCTTCCGAGAAAACCGCATTCCCACAGGCGGTTGTGGTGGAATCCACTACAAAAAGGATGGCGCGATATCGTAGCTTTGCAAAAAATACAGAACTATGAAACGTATTCTTTTACTCCTTACCGGCCTTGCGCTCTCGCTGCAGGCATTTGCACAGACCACCCTTCCCGGCGACCTTTTCGTCAAGGCCAGCGTCAATTTCCACTCCGTTACCGGAGATGATATCAAGACCATGGACAATCTGGGACTGGGATATCGGATCACTTTCGGCATGGAGAAACCCCTCGGTTCTTCGGAGCAGCTGTTCATGCAATATGAGTTAGGTCTCGGCACCCGCGGTTCCTGGTCGCAGACCAACGAAGGCGGCATAAGAACGGACAGCAAAATGACGGACCACGCCTTGCAGGTCGGCCTCAACCTCCTCTATCGGGTAAATCTCGGAGACAATCAGGCGCTGGATCTGCACGCCGGCATCGGATGGTCGATGGACATGTTCGGCAAGACCAAAAGCGAGGCGACGATGGGAGAGGAAACCTACAAGAACGAGACGAAACTCAAGGACTACGGGACGGGATTCCGCCGGTCGGATATCTTCATCACCCCCGGTATCACTTACTGGATCGGCAATTTCGGTGTCGACATCGCCTGGCAGCGCGGTCTCATCCCGATGGCCGAGGACACCAACACTTGCGCATCCAATATCCTGATGGGCGTTGCCTTTAAATTCTAAAGCCATGAAAAAGTTGTTTACAGGCCTCCTTCTCGCAGCCGTCTGCCTGGCTGCCTGCACCAAGGACGACGGCGGCGGTTCCAGTGAGGGATCCGCCGTCAAGGGAAACTCCTCCCTCATGGTCGGATGGGGAATCAACGGTTCCTTCGACTCCGGCACCGCCTTCATGTACAAAACGGCCCAGACTTACTGCTTCCTGCTCTGCGAAGGCCAGGCCAAATCTTGGAGCGACGCGCTGAAACTGCCCCATCTCGAAATCCACATCTGGGAATCCTACATCAACAAGGATATCAACGCCGTAGCGGACCTCTCCAGAGTCTATGACATCAACGAAACGCCGTCGCACATCTACGTCTGCTGGGTTCCCGGGAACGGACACCGTTTCTTCAACAAGCCCCATCTTTCCTCCGCCCAGGGCAATTATCCATTCGAAAGCGGCAATCTGTCCGTCTCCTACCTCTACGGAATGTACACCATCGCCTTCTCGGGCTTTTGCGCCGATGACAAAGGATCCTATTCTCCAGGCTGGAGTTATTCCGGACAGTTCAAGGGGATGTAACTGCTAGAGTACCGCCAAACCGATATGGTAGGCGGCGAAGGCGAGAAGCCAGGCGATGACGATCGTGTAGACGGCGACGCCGATGGCCCAGCGCCAGCGGCCGGTCTCGCTCTTGATGGCGATGAAGGTAGCGACGCAGGGGAAATAGAGCAGCACGAAGACCATGAACGCCAGGCCGGCGGCGCGGGAGGTCGATCCCGCCAGGGCCCGCTGCAGCGTGGTGCTTTCGGCGAGCTCATCCTCACCGACAGACTCAGCCTCTTCCACCCCATAGAGCACGCCCATCGTGCCGACCACCATTTCCTTGGCGCCTACGCCAGCCAGCAGGCCGACATCCATCCGCCAGTCGAAGCCCAGCGGCGCCAGGGCCGGTTCGACGGCCTTTCCGATGGTGCCGATATAGGACTGTTCCTGCTGCTCACGCGGGGACAGCTCTTCGTTGTGGGGGAAGTACATGAGCGCCCATATGACCACCGAGCAGACGAGGATCGTCGTCGCCATCTTCTGGAGGTACTGCCGGCCCTTTTCCCAGGTGTGGCGCCAGATGGCCTTCCCGGTCGGGACGCGGTAGGGCGGCAGTTCCATCACGAACGGCAGGTCGTCGTCCCTGACGAATTTCGACATAACCCAGGCCGACAGCAGCGCCAGGATGATGCCGAGGAGGTAAATCCCCATCGTCGCCAGCGCCGGATTGCCCGGGAAGAACGCCCCGGCCAGCAGCACGAAAATGGGCACGCGGCCCGCGCAGGACATGAAGGGGATCACCGACAGCGTGATGAGCCGGCTCTTGCGGTTCTCGATGGCGCGGGTCGCCATAATGGCGGGCACGTTGCAGCCGAAGCCCATCACCATCGGGATGAAGCTCTTGCCATGGAGACCGATGCGGTGCATGAGCTTGTCGACGATGAACGCCGCGCGGGACATGTAGCCGCTGTCCTCCATCAGCGAGATGAAGAAATAGAGAATCAGGATGTTCGGCAGGAAGACGAGCACCGAGCCGACGCCGCCGATGACGCCGTCGACCAGCAGATCCTTCAGCCAGCCGTCGGACAGGAGCGATGACACGCCGTCCTTGCACCGGTCCACGAGCCACTCTATCCATTGCACCGGATAGTCGCCGAGGGTGAAGGTCGCCCAGAAGATGAAGAACAGCAGCGCCAGGAAGATCGGAAAAGCCGCCCACTGGTTCGTCACCACGGCGTCGATCCGGTCGGTCAGGGTGCGGCGGCCGCGGGAGGCGCGGTAGGCCCGATAGGTCTCGGCGAGGGCGCCCTGGATGAAGGCGTACTTCGCGTCGACGATGGCGGATTCGGGGGTGTTCTTCAGGAGTCGCTGCAAGCGGGCGGTCTCCTGCTCGCGGGCCTCGCGGATGGCGGCGCCGTTGGGCAGGTCCTCCACGATGCGCTCGATGTCATGGTCCGTCTCGAGATATTTGATCGCGAGGTAGCGGGTGGAGTATTTCGAGCGGATGGACTGGTCCTGGAGAATGAGGTCGCGGATGCGGTTGATGCTCTCCTCGAGCTCGCGGCCGTGGTTGATGTGGATATGGCGGCTCAGGCGGGGGTCGCTCTGCTCATAGACCTTGATGACGGTGTCGAAAAGGGCGGGAATGCCCTCGCCGCTGCGGCTCACCGTCGGGCAGACGGGCACGCCGAGCAGGTAGCTCAGCTGCTTCGTGTCGATCTGGTCGCCCTTGGCCTGGAGCTCGTCGTACATGTTCAGGGCCACGACGGTCCTCAGGTTCATGTCGATGAGCTGGGTCGTCAGGTAGAGGTTGCGCTCGATGTTGGACGCGTCGACGACATTGACGATGACGTCGGGCATGGCGTCGATGAGGTTCTTCCTTACATAGAGCTCTTCCGGCGAATAGGCTGACAGCGAATAGGTTCCGGGGAGGTCGACGAGGGTGATGTCGTAGCCGCTGTGGGAGAAATGGCCTTCCTTGGCGTCCACCGTCACGCCGCTGTAGTTGCCGACGTGCTCATGGCCGCCGGAGGCGATGTTGAAAAGGGAGGTCTTGCCGCAGTTGGGGTTGCCGACAAGGGCCACGCGGATGACGTGGCGCCGCTCCTCGGCGACATGGGCAAGGGCCTTGTCGATGAGCTGACGGTCAATCTTGTCGTCGCGGGAGGTCGGCTCGAGCGCCCGGAGGTGCTCGTCGGTAAAGAGGGCCTCCTCTGCTTCGGTCTCGGACACGATATCGATATTCTGCGCTTCGGAGCGCCGCAGGGATACCTTGTACCCCAGAACCTCATACTCGATCGGGTCCTTCAGCGGAGCACCGAGCACGCAGCGCACGCTCTTTCCGCGGATGAACCCCATCTCTATCAAACGCTTGCGGAAGCCACCGTGGCCGTTGACGCGCACGATGACACCGCTCTCGCCCGTCTTGAGATCTGCCAGTGACATACCTTTTCAGATTTTACCGATGCAAAGGTACGCCATTTTCGCGGCGCGGGCAATCGCTATTTGTTGGTATTACGCGCGCCTGACACAATTGTCATTTCGAGCGCAGTCGAGAAATCCTGAGCCCCGCCAGGCGCTCCCCTACCGGGCGCTTGTTGGGATAATGGACTTCGTAGGCCATGCCGAGGTCATAGGTGACGACCATCCCGAGACCGGGACGGCAGGTCACGAGCCTCTCCTGCGCCGCCCGGAATTCCGGCCAGAGGGGCCGCTCCATATAGGACAGCTGGGCATAATAGAACGGAACGTCCCCGAAGAAACCGCGCCAGGAATCAATCAGCAGCGGGAAGAGGCGCTCGAAAGCCTCGACGTTGTGGGCGTTGGACTCGCCCTGGTACCAGATGACGCCGGAGATGGGGAACTGCTCCATCGGGCGGATGGCCGCGTCGAAAAGATAGGCCGGCTGGTAGGGATGGCGTCGGTTCGCGCCGGAAAGATTCTCCGCGGCCCGCTGGCGCACCCAGGGCATGACGAGTTCGTTGTTCCACCAGTTCGGCAGGATCTCCGGGAAACCGTCCTCCAGCGTCGTGCGGTCGATCCAGGCCTCCACGGGAGAGCCGCCGATAGCATTGCAGATCAGGCCCACGGGGACGCCGAGGCTGTCACGCATCGTCTTGCCGAACCAATAACCGACCGCCGAGAAGACGGCTTCATTCTCCGCCGTCGCGCTCTCCCATTGCGCGTCCTGAAAATGCTGCAGCCGGTCCGTCGCGTCGAGGGCATCCGCCGGCCAGGCGACCGCGTCCGTGCGCCAGCGGCATTTGCTGTCGTAAAGGCGAAGGAGCGGGTCGGGCGTGCCTTCCGGGTCGCTGCACTGGCGGAGTTCGAACTCCATGTTGGACTGCCCCGAGCAGAGCCAGAGCTCGCCGATGGCGACGTTGTCAAAGCGCAGTTTGCGGCTGCGGGTCTCGATGCGGAGGGTGGTGCTTTCCGTGGCTTTCATGGGGCCGATTTCCACGCTCCAGCGGCCGTCGGGGCCGGTTTTGGTCGTGTGCTTCTGGCAGCCGAGCCGGACGGAAACCTTCTCGCCGGCGTTGGCGGTGCCGCGGATCGTGAAGCGCTTGTCCCGCGGCAGGACCATGTTGTCGGAGTAATACGGCGAGACCCGCAGGCCGCCGAAGTCGCCGGTGATGGCGCCGTAGACCGTTTTCGCCAGGATGCCCGCGCCCTCGGCGTTGGGATGGACGGAGTCCGGCAGCAGGTCCGGCCGGGCAATCAGCGGCTCGTAGAAGTCGATCAGCTGGGCCCCGGTCTCCTGCGCGACGGTCTCGATGGCGTGCTGGATATGGCGGTGGTACGGAATATTGCCTGTCAGCAGGCGCGGATGGCCCGCCCCGAGCGGGGTCATGCGGGCGATATAGAACCGGGCGCCGGGATTGACCTCCCGCAGCGCCTCGACGAGCGCCTTGTAGTCCTTGACGAAGTCTGCGCCGCAGACCGGCCAGTCCCGCGGGTCGGTGTCGTTGATGCCGAGATGGATCACGACGATGTCCCCGGCGAACGCGAGCGCTGCCCGAAACTCCGCCTGCTCCATGTAGGGCCGGTGCCCCCGCCGCAGCAGCGTCGCCCCCGGCTTGCCGAAGTTCCCGACCTCGTACCCATCCCCCAGCAGCGCCTGCAGCTGCGCCGGATAGCTGTCATGCTCCCGGTCCGCAATCGTCATCCCATAGGTGATGCTGTCGCCCACGCAGGCGACTTTGATCTTTTGCGCGAAGGCGGAGACGGCCAGCAATGCGGCTAGCAGGAAAAGGAAAAAACGTTTCATAGGCGCATCGTTTGTTTGTAAAGATAGTGATTCCCCGCGAGACCGCCAAAAAAAGGTGGCCGACCAAAAGGCCGGCCACCCTGTATCAGGATTTGTAAGGACTACCACGCGATCTCTCCACCGTCCTGGTAATTATCCGTGGTCCCTGCAGGCGCCACCGGATTGGTACCCAAAAAATTGACCTCAATCTGAATCCGGTCAACGCTTACCGTCGGTTGGAGATATTGTTGTTTCATAACGCTTTCTCGAAATCAGTCACAAAGTTAGGGAAAGGAATTGAGAAATCAAAACCCTGAAGCGTCGTTTATTGCTAAAGACGGCGTTTTTCCACGACACGGCCAAAAGCTAGCCAGCCAACTGCTCCGGAGTGCAGGACAGGGCCCGCGACAGGCGGATGATGTGGCCCGCACTGGCTGCGGACAGGGATATCCGGGACTGCTCGTAGGCGCGAAGGACGCGGAGGGATACCCCCGAGAGTTCCGACAGCTGCCTCTGCGTCATGTGTGCGGCCTTCCGCTGCCGTTTCAAGCGGGAACCCTCCGTCTTATCCGTTATCTGCAGCGCACAGACCAGAACCTTCGTCAAATCGGCCTCATGAAGCGCCGCATACCGGGAATGGAGGGCCGTATCGTCCAGCCCTGCCCTGTAAAGTGCCATGAATCCCCTCTCCAGCGTCCGCTGAAGATATCCCAGCGCCCAGCCTGTCCAGTATTCCGGACTGCCCATGTCGATGTATGGCTCGGCCTCTTTCAGGGCAGGACCCGTCCGGCGGGCGACCTCCATGGCCATTTCAATGCCGGATATCCCGCAGAGATAACGCGGATTGCCCCGCTCGATCTGCTCGGGAATGCCGCTTCGGAGGAAGCGGGCATAGAAAAGCGTCCGGTCCTCGCCGCAGGAATTGACGGCATAGTCGAGCATGGCCCCCATGGTTTCCATGACGTCTGTCAGGTATTGTTCATTGTAAACGCGGATCATGGCTGTCCCATTTTTCTGTGAGAATGTTCAACATGTATGTCGCCCCGACAACGGGTGTTTCTTCCAGCATGAGAGAAAAGTCGCGGCGCGCCTGCAGGTCTCTCGCCCGCTTTTTCGCGAAGAATATGCTGCTGTCGACCGGTTCCGTCCCGACAAACTGCAGGCGGGAGAAAGCATCCTCGCTTTTAAGCACCGTCTGCTCGCCCAGCTTCCCCAGCTGCATGGCCCTGCGAAGCTGCTCCAGACTGATTCCATTCTCCAGAAAAGCCTTAGAGAACGAAAAATAGGAATCATCCGCGCGGTACCCGACGAGGATATCGAAGCCTTTGTAGTCGGGCAGGAAATGCTCCAGAAGATACCGCCGCCCCTGGATGGCCACGGGCGTTCGCAGATCATAGGTCCGGTTCTCCAGCAGGATGGCCAGCCAATGGAGAATCGTGTACTCGGGCCCGTTGAGATGGAGGACTGTCAGCCCGGACATGTCTATCCGATATTGATTGGCAAATCCGTCCGCGGCTTCAGCACTTGCCCACTCGCGCGCCAGCTCCGGGCTCTCTGTGCAATAAAACCCCAACCCGTAATCGTTTCGGGGATTCCCTGCGCCAAACACGGGCCGCTCTACAATCTTTCCGGAGCCATGGTAGAGTATCTTTTGCATAAAGTGACATTATAATGTTACTTTTGCAAAGATAGGAAGAAGAATTGGAATGGCCAAGGGCCACCATACTCGACACCCCCAATTTCAAGCCTCCCGTGCATGAAACACAGCGTTTTCATACACGGGAGAAGAAACAACAACGGAGACCCTGGCGCCGTCACATGACGGATATACTTGGTTTGGTCAGGGATATGATTGAGCGTCACTGGGAAGACGCGTCGGGCACTAAAAACAGGTAAGAGAAGCGATGAAATGCCTAGATAATCAGCAAAGTGCGGTAACAGGGGTTTATTCATAAAGCCGTTGAATTTTTAACATGATAATTATTAATAAATTTTATTTATTTCTCGCTATTACACAAATAATTATAAATAGTTTGAACTTTCATTTGGAATATTTAACTTTGTCGGTCCTATAGTGCCCAACTTAGGACGTTGGCCGGAAAGCCGGCATGAACTAGAATCACAATAACCAATTTTAAAAAATGAAGAAAAAATACCTTACACCGGAGGTCACTATGACGTATGTGACCTTCGAGCAGAACATTCTTTCGAATGGGGAAGACCTGAGTATGAGAAACTACGGCACTGGCGCCGGAGAGGATATAGATGATTTCTGGGATTAATCTATAGGAGGAAATGAATATGAAAAAGCTCTATACTTTTGCGCTTGTTTTTGCTGCAGCGCTTTTCACTCTCTCCTGCGAAAAGGAAGTTGAACAGGCAACCGTCCCGGAAGAAGAAAATGAGGAGATGGTCAGAATCAGCATCCGTGGTACGCTCGATAAGGAAATCTCCAAGACAGCCTATGATGCCGACGGCAAGATGACCTGGGTCGATGGGGATCAATGTGGCTTAATTGTCTGTCATAACGGTGATTATTCTAATCAGAACAGAAACACTTATACTCTTTCTGCTTATTATGGAGATATCACAGAAGAAGGCAGGAATGCCTCATTCTATGGAATGGTTCCTTACCATCAGGATGATACCAAGGAGTGGTTAAGCACGGGTATTGCGGTATATCCTGTAGGTGTTACACAGATTAATAGTGGAAATTACTATAATAAACCGTTTATTAAAATGCCAAGCGGTGTTTCCGGGCTTGCGTCTTCTATTATTCTGGTCGGGCTTCCGGATAGTGATGTTCTTGCAGAGGTGACTAACTTCAATTTCAAGACCGCCATGGCAGTCATGAAAGTCACGGTTAACAACATTCCAGCTGAAACCGCTACCATAAAACTGTGCGCCCTGGACAAGGAGAATTATCCTATTGATGGCGACTTCACTTTAGTCAAATCTGAGGGTGTGGCCACAATTGGTATTAGTAATTATCAAGGATATGGTGAAGGATATCAAGGAGTTGACCTCTCTGGTGAGGGTTTTATTGATACTCGCGACTTTTACTTCAATATCCCTGTGGGCACCTTCGCTGCTGACAAACTTGCAATAAAGCTTGAGAGGAAGGATGGAACTTCGATTTTGACAAAAACCATCAAAAAACAATTGGTATTTTCTCGTAACGAGTGCTTAGTAATTCCCGAGTTGAATGTAACACCCATTCTTATGGATGGAAATGCCATAGCGCCTAAGCTTTATTACAGAAAAGCTTCAACACAGTGCATTCGCTTCGATGTCAGCCCAGTTGCAATGACTCCTGAAAATTACAACTCTTCCAGTTGGAAAGACGGGAACAAATTTAGTCCTGGCGGAGGCGGAACCAATGGTAATTATGGCATTCCTGCAGCGACCTTCTCGTCTGGTTCAGGTCTTTATTATTTGAATTATTTTGTCTTGACTTCCACAGATCAGCCGGCAACCGTAGATGCTGCAAATGTGATTAGCTATGGATCGGTCCCGTTCTATTATCTTGATCCAAGCACGGCCTCGATTAACTTGAAAGATGATTGTACTGTAACAGCCTCCTCTATCGAAACCTCGGAAGGAAGTCTAGATTATCTTACCGACGGATTAACCAATAATTACTGGCATTCAGTTTGGTCTTCTGGCGATCACCATTTTGATTCAACATATGGTGTCTACATCGATATCAACTTAAATGGATCCAGCTTACAGACCTACCAAGTCGTTTATATCATTCGACATAATAACAATAACGGACGTCCTCGTGAAATCGTTTACGGCTTAAGTAATGATGGAACTGAGTGGACAAAGGGTGAAACAGTCTCTATTGCAGCCATGGATGCATTAAAAGGAGCAACTGTAAATCTACCTGTCGTTCATGCAGCAAGCTCTTTTAAGTATCTTCGAATAGGTATTACAAAGGCTGGTGACACTTCTTATTCATTGACAGGAGGATCTGGTTCCACCGCTTTAACAGAATTAAAACTGTATGGAGTAAATAAATAGAAATCCAAACGCGCAAAGCCCTCGGCCGGTACGGTCGGGGGTTTTGGTTTGTGCTAGGAGCCTCGACATGTCGCAGTTCAGATGCCGAAGTGTCGCAGGTCGGATGCCGAAGTGTCGCAGGTCGGATGCCGAAGTGTCGCAGGTATGCTTTTTTGGAACCGACCCGGGGCGGGAAATTGCCTCCTGCGCAATGTAGCGTCGCTGGTCGAAAGATTTTCGCAGACCTGCCACGTTTTGAGGCCTGACCTGCGGCAGAACAAAGGAAACCAGCAGCAAAGCCAGTAGTAACTGTCCTCAATGCTGCCAGGAAGTGGAGCATTAGGGACAAAAGAGGGCAAAAACGGGCGCAATGCTGCCAAGATTTGGAGCATTAGGGACACTTGGGAAATAGCGGAGGGAAGCGGGTACAGAAATTGCAAAAGAAAAGGGCATGAAACAGATAATCCTCCTTTTCGCCGTCCTCGCGGTGGCCATTTCCTGCGGAACGCAGAAGCAAACTATCGTCATCGACGATCCCCTACCCATCAAAGAAGGGATCGACGTCTCGCCGGACAAACTGATCATCATGTACGACGAGGAAATCGGCAAGGAGCCGCTGCTGGCGGCCGTCGAAGCCTATGGCGCCGAGCTCATCTATGACTACAGCATCATCCCCGGCATCGCCATCCGCATCCCCGACGGCAAGGACATCCACGACGCCATCGCCTACTTCAAAAAGGTTCAGGGCGTCACCACCGTCGAGCGCGACCACATCTACCACCTCACCGACCCCGTCCAGCCGCATTTGGAGGTTATGTAACAGATTCATCAACCATGAAACGCCATCTATATACATTCATCGCCAGCCTCACCCTGGCCGTTCTTCTCCCTGCCTGCCAATCCTCTCGCAGCGGGAAAGCAGCGTCAGGACAAACCGCGCCGACGGCAACGGTCAGCAGCGGTACGCTGGATATCTACTCCGACTTCGCATCGGAGAATGTCCCGCCGCGGACGGTCTCTGTCTGGAAGCCGGACGGCTACCGGGCCGGCGACAGTTGCAGCGTCATCTATATGCATGATGGCCAGATGCTCTTTGACGACAAGGTAACCTGGAACCATCGCGAATGGACGGTGGACGAAGTGTTGGCAGACCTCATGGGAAAGGGCCAGATCCCTCCTGTCATCGTCGTAGGCATCGACAATTCCCCCAACCGCCTCAACGAGTACTTTCCCGACAAGGCCGGGCTCTATGTACCCGGATTCGATAGCGCAGCAGACACGACGGGGCACTGCGGCGACGCCTATCTGCGCTTTCTGGTCACGGAGGTCAAGCCTTTTATCGACCGGCAATACCGCCCCCTCAACGACCGGGAGCACACATTTGTGCTGGGATCCAGCATGGGCGGGCTTATTTCCCTCTATGCCCTGTGTGAATTCCCGGAAGTCTTCGGCGGCGCGGTCTGCATGTCGTCACACCTGTCCATGGGGCATCTCCAGCTGGAGGGACGCAACGAACAATGGGCCGAGGGATTCCGGCATTATCTGGCGGATCAGCTGCCGCCAGCCAACAGCCGACGGATCTACATGGACCGCGGCACCGTAGGCATCGATGAGCCCTATGCGCCCTATCAGCGTCAGGTGGATTCGCTCTTCGCCGCCCTTGGCTGGGATGAAAGCCATTATCAAAGCCTCGTCTTTGAGGGAGACGAGCACAACGAGACCTGCTGGGGCGCCCGGCTCGCTACACCGATTTGCTTTGTGCTAGGGAAATGAAAGACATTCTCTCCATGTTTACACCACGGAGTAGCACCTATGTCCACTTAAGAAAAGTGTTTCTTTTTTCGTGATGAACAGATAAGAAACAGTAAAATTCTTATAAGAAATCGACAAAAGACTAAAGAAAGATAAAAATCTGACCGTCCGGAAGCATTTCTTTGCAATCAAAAATGGTTTTTGTACCTATATTGGGATCCCGTCATGTTTTGTGGCGGGATTAATGATTATTAACGACAGGCTCTTTTTGATCCTAAACATTTGTAAAGTCAAAGAATTCTTCCTAGTTTTGTACATTATAATGTACTTGTGTTATGGTCGTCATTAGTTCTGCGGAGTTCCGCAATAATATGAAGAAGTATCTGGACCTGGCCCGGACAGAGCGAGTTGTAATCCAGCGTGGACGAAACGAAACCTTCGTTCTTGTCGCACAAAATAATGCTCCGGATGCCGATCTTGCACGTGCCATCTCGGTTGACGAGATAATTGACAGGGTGCGGGAAGGACTAACGCAAATGCTCGAGAGGAAAGAGGCTGAGAAATCAGCTTGAAATGCAAGTCCAATTCCTTCCAGAGGTAGTTGATCAAGGATTTCCAGTGCTTCTCTAAATGAAAGACATTCTCTCCATAATTGTTGCGTTGGCAATAGCGGTGACGAGCTTCGGCCAGGAGGCGGTTGTCGGAAGCTGGCTCTTTGCGCCCGCCCCGCGTGAGATGTCAGAAATGGCCGATGAAGCCTTCGTGCTGCAGCCGGCCACGGTTATCAACTGCCCAGAAGAGCTTCGGGAGCAGGCCCGGTTGTTGTCTGACCTGATGGAACCCGCCGTCGGACGGAATCTGCCGGTGAGTGACGGTTCACACGCCATCAACCTGCGGCTGGATTCCTCATTGGGCGCCGTTCTGAAGGGTTTCCAACAGAAGGAATGTTATCATCTGACTGTAACGCGTCAGGGCGTGACGCTCACTGGGGCGACGCCCGTCGGCGTCCTGCGCGGCATCCAGACATTGGTGAAAGCTTTGCCGGCCGGCACGGAGCCGGACAGACTTGTGGCGCTTCCCGGCGGCGAAATATTTGACTATCCCGAGTATGAGTACCGGGCCTTTCTGCTGGACTGCGGACGGCATTTCTTCCCGCTACCTACCCTGAAGAAAATCATCGATATCCTTGCGCTTCATCAGCTGAATGAATTCCACTGGCACCTGACCGAAGATCAGGGCTGGCGGCTGGAAATCAAACGGTATCCCCGTTTGACGGAGGTCGGATCCTGGCGTGCCGGCAGTCCGGTGCCGGGGCAGGAAGGCCATGACGGGGTACCCGTCAGCGGCTTATATACCCAGGAAGAAGCCCGGGAAATCGTCGCCTATGCCGACGCACGGGGCATTGAGGTTATCCCGGAAATCGACATGCCTGGCCACATGAAGGCCGCCCTGGCGTCGTATCCGGATCTCGGCTGCACCGGCGGCCCGTATGAAGTGGCATGCGAATACGGCGTCCTGGACGATGTTCTCTGCGTCGGGAAAGAATCCTCCCTGGAGTTCGTATATAATGTCCTGGACGAGGTTATGGACATTTTCCCGTCCCGCTATATCCATCTGGGCGGGGATGAATGCCCGAAAGGCCGTTGGGAGGCCTGTCCGCATTGCCAGGCCCGGATCCTGGCACTCGGACTACAGACCAGCGGAGCCATGACCGCGGAGGAACTGCTACAGTCCTGGTTCCTCGACCGAATGGCGGAAAGGATAGAGGCCCGCGGCCGGCGTGTCATCGTATGGAATGACGCGCTGCTGGGATGGGACAACATCGTCAGCGGTGCACCGTCGAAGCAGACCGTCATCGCCGGCTGGATGCGTCCGGTCTCTTCGGAGATTGCCGTTCGGGAAGGTTACGATGCCATCATCTGCCCGGTTGGCCATCTCTACCTGAGCGCCGCTGATGGCAACCGTCTTAAAGGAGAGGCATACCTTCGCCGTGTCTACGACTTGCCCGTCCCGCCGGTTTCTTTAAGCGAGGTGGAAAAAGATAGAATTCTTGGCGTGGAGGCGTGTCTTTGGACCGAACGCGTGGCTGATGAAGAGCTGCTGCTGTGGGAATTACTACCCCGGCTGAGCGCCGTGGCCGAGCTCCAATGGTCGGACCCCGCGTCCCGAGATTTTGACGCCTTCCTTTCTCGCATTATAAGGATGGAATCTCTCTACACAGCCCGTGGATGGAGCTGGAATGCCGCCGAGTAGGTTACTTCCCAAAACAACTGTCCTCAATGCTGCCAGGGAGTGGAGCATTGGGGACAAAAAGGGGTAAAAACGGGCGTAATGCGCCAAATTTTGGAGCATTAGGGACACTGGAGATATAAATCCCCCTGGCAGACGTCGCGGAGGAGGGAGACGTAGCGGTCGATGACAGCGGCGGCATAGGCGGCGCCTTTGGCGGCGGTGGCGGCGTGGGGGTTGCCGATGCCGGTGTCCGTGGAGACGCGGGACCAGTCGCGCGGCGCCCAGGCCGTCTTGTCGTTCAGGCCCTGGACCGCGAAGCCCTTGGAGCGGCCCTCGCCGGCATATTCCATCTTCACGAGTTCCGGGTGGAAATGCATCATGACGGACGTTTCCTGCTCGCCGGCATGGTCGTCGATCTCAGCGTCAAAATAGCCCTTGCGCGGGATGAAGGCGTACCACTCGCTCTCCATGATGAGGAAGTCCGGATGGGAAACGGCGAAATCGCGGATCATGCCCTTGAAATTGTTGCCGCCGTGGCCGTTGACGATCAGGAGCCGGCGAATCCCCGCCCGCTCCAGCGAGCTGACGATATCTTCCAGCACGGCCTTCTGGGTCTCCTGGCGGGTATGGATGCAGAACGGGAGTCCGGTCTGGCCGGGATTCTGCGAGCCGAGGGGAATGCCCGGCAGGACCATGGCGTTCACGCCCAGCGGTTTGGCCTGCTCTGCGGCGGCGAGAGCAATGTCGCGGGAGAGAATCACGTCCGTGCAATACGGCAGATGTCCGTTGTGCGGCTCCGTCGCGCCCCAGGGCAGCAGGGCGATATCATAACGGTCTGTTTGTTTCACGTCGCCCCATTTGGCGGTTTCGATGTTGAAGGGAGAGATCATGGCGAAATGGATTAAAGGCAGGAAACAATAAGTTCGAGGAAGGCGGCGTCGAAGCGGTCGAAGGACTCTAATTCTTTACTGTCGATGTCGAGAACCGCCTTGACGGCGCCCTCGACCATCAACGGAACGACGATTTCGGAGCGGGAGAGAGCGCTGCAGGCGATGTGGCCGGGGAAGGCTTCGACATCGGGGACGACGACGGTCTCGCCGCGCTGCCAGGCCGTGCCGCAGACGCCTTTGCCATATTTGATGCGGAAACAGGCGGCCGGCCCCTGAAACGGGCCAAGGACCAACTCCTCCCCTTCCACGCGGTAGAAGCCGACCCAGAAGAACTTCATCCGTTCATAGATCATCGCGGCGGTATTGGCCATGCGGGCGATGGGATCCGGCTCGTCGCCGAGCAGCAGGCGCAGGTCCTGATAGAGACGCAGATAGCGGAAAGCCTTCAGCGGCAAATGGCAATAGCCGTCGGGATTCTTGTCGAGATAATCCTGATGATAATCCTCCGCCGGGTAGAAGTTGCGCAGCGGTTCCAGTTCTGTCGCCAGAGAGATTCCACGGACAAGCCGTGGAATGACGGTCGTCGCAACCTCGGCAAAAAGCGACTCGAGCAGCGGCAACTCAGCGGGATCGGTGTAGTAGACGCCCGTGCGGTAGCGGGTACCGACGTCGTGGCCCTGCTGATTGACGGAAAGCGGGTCGATCGACGCAAAAAACAGCCGCACAAGGGTCTCCAGCGAGACCCGGTCCGGGCGGTAGCGCACGCGGACGGTCTCGGCGAATCCCGTCGTATCGGTATATACCTGCTGATAGGTCGGATTCTCAATACTACCGTTGGCATAGCCCGGCGTAGCCTCAACGACGCCGTCCACGCCCTTGAAAAAATGCTCGACGCCCCAGAAACAGCCGCCGGCGAAATAGATTTCCTTGCTTGTCATACTGCAAAGATAACAAAAAAAGCGATCCTTTCGGATCGCTCTCGTGCGGACGGTGAGACTCGAACTCACACAGGCCAACGCCCACTACCCCCTCAAAGTAGCGTGTCTACCATTTCACCACGTCCGCAAACTTTGGGATTGCAAAGGTACAAACGAAAATTGAATTACCAAATTTTTTCAGCGAAAAAGTGCGAAAAATTGTGGAATCCACGAAATTTGACTATCTTTGCAGCCGCTTTCTCGGGTAGGAAGCATAACACAATTTATTAATATTTAAACAACAGATTCACAATGGCTGTTAAGATTCGTTTACAGCGCCACGGTAAGAAGAATTTCGCATTCTTCCACATTGTTGTGGCCGACTCCCGCTCCAAGCGTGATGGTCGTTTCATCGAAGAAATCGGTACCTACAACCCGAACACGAACCCTGCTACGATTACCCTTAAGGGTGACCGCGCTCTTGCATGGCTCAACGTCGGCGCCCAGCCGACCCTCGTGGTTCGTCGCCTCCTCTCCTATGAGGGCGTGCTTCTCCGCAAGCACCTCCAGGGCGGTGTCGAGAAGGGTGCCCTGACCCAGGAACAGGCCGACGCCAAGTTCGCCGCCTGGAAGGCTCAGCACGATGAGAAGGTCAACGCGAAGGTTTCGGGTCTGAAGAACGACGCGATCGCGAAGGCCAAGGAAGCCAAGGCCGCCGAGGCCAAGGTCAACGCCGCCCGCGCAGAGGCTATCGCCAAGCGCAAGGCTGAGGCCGAAGAGGCTGCCCGCAAGGCCGCCGAGGAAGCTGCCGCTTCCGAGGAGACCGCTGAAGAAGCTCCCGCTGCCGAAGAGGCTGCTGCCGAGTAAGATGCGGCTGATCGCCCGAATCCTGAAATCCAACGGAACCGACGGGGAGGTTCTCATGAGCTTCCTCGGCATGGATCCGGAAGAAATCAATCGCAAGGAACCGGTGTTCGTCGAATTCGACGGACTGCCGGTTCCCTTCTTTTTTGAATCCTTTACCCGCCGCGGTAACAATCGCGCCCTCGTACACCTGACAGGCGTCCGCAACCTCGCTGACGCCGACGAGCTGGCTGGCCGCGACGTTTTCCTCGAAGCCTCCGACGAGGAGGACGAAGAAGACATCATCGGCTGGACGGTCCTGGACGACAACGGCACCGTCGTCGGAAAGGTCCGCGACTATGAGGACATTCCTGGGAATTTGTGCATTTGGGTGGAAAGAGATTGCTCGACTTCGCTCGAAATGACAAACAAGGAGGTCCTGCTGCCGCTGCACGACGATTTGATCCTGGAAGTCAATCCCGACACGCAGACCATCATGCTGGAAATCCCGGACGGGTTGCTATAAACAAAAAACGGAGCCGATCGGCTCCGTTTTTGTTTAGCGGACAATCGCCGTCAGCGGAACGGCCTGGAAGAAGATGTTGCCCTTGGAGCACTCGTAGAGGATACCCACGGTGTCCTTGTCAATCATCGTCAGGCAGCTGTAACCCAGCGCACCGCCGGCATCCAGCAGCAACTCATGCTCCCAGGTCACGCCCTTGTCGAGGCTGGCCTTGATGGTGATATGGTTGCGGCCGGAAGAGCTCGCCGGATTGGAGAACAGGAGCAGATCCTTGCCGAGACCGTTGTCGGCGGCATCGACATGGATGAGGGAGGCCTCGCAGGTCGGCTCGATGAGCTTGCCGTTGGAGGCATGTTCCTGCCAGGTACGGCCGAGGTCGGTGGTCGTGAAGTTGCGGCGATAGTGGGAGTTCGTCTCATCTCGCATCGTCAGCAGGAGCACGCCCGGCTCGATTTCGGCAACGGCCGACTCACTCGTAACCGGATGGGCATAATTGTGCGCATGCCAGGTCCGGCCGTGGTCGGTCGAATACATGACGCCGGAATTGAGGCTACGGGAGCCTTCCTGATGCTGGAACGGAATGACCAGCGTGCCATCCTTCATCGTGATGCCGCGGCCGGGGCCCTGGAAGGACATCATCCAGTCGTAGCGCTTGATCTGGCGGGTCAGATTGATCGGCTCGGACCAGGTCAGGCCGTCATCGGTCGAGCGGACCATCATCAGTTGCGGCGTGTCGATCGGCTCGTAGCCCGTGCCCGCCCAATAGATGCAACGGCTGTTGGCATGGTCATGTGCCCAGATGGCGAAGCAGAAGATCTCGCCGGTGTTCTCGTCGACCAGCAGACACGGGTCGCCGATGCCGTTGAGCTTCTGGGCATCTTTCCAGGTCATCTCGCCCGAGGCCACCTTGTCTTCATACCCCCAGATGCCCAGGTCCATGGCAAGACCGAGGTCGCTCCAGGTCTTACCGCCGTCTGTCGAGCGCTTGAAGCCGACATCGATATCGCCCTGGAGGTCAACAGAGGAGTCATAACGGACGTCGTAGGCCGCGATGAGCGTTCCCTTGGTCGTCGTCACGAGCGCCGGGATGCGGAACGAGGCAACAGTCTCCTCCGTATCGTTGCGCACAGTCACCTTGTCGCCGCCATGGTTGACGATAACACCGGACAGATGCGGAATGACATCCTGGTGGATCTCCAGGCTCTGGCCGTCCACGACCACTTCCTGGATGGTGAAGGTAATCGGCGTACCGATGGCCAGCTCCTCGAAGCGGAAGTTGAGGTCGATGTCGCCGGCAATCGTCGCATTGCTGAACGACGTCATGACCACCGTGCCGGAGGCATCCGGCGACACATAGTCATCGTTCATCCAGCCGCTCTGGTAGAGGCGGATACCGGTAACCTTGGCGTAGCTCTGGAGGCCGGACATCTTCACGACCAGCTTCTCCAGCGTACCGGACGGCAGGCTCAGCGTCTCGACCGGGTTGTCGTAGTCCGGCATCAGCGGATACTGCTTCACCGTCACGACCGCAGCGCCCTCCAGGGAAGGCACACCCGGCATGAGGATGCGGATCATGTCGTCGTAGTAGTCGCGGGAGTATTTATACTTGGAAGAAAGGGCTCCGGTCTCATGATAGATCGGGGCCAGCTGGAGCGATTCCGGCTCCCCGGCACTGTTCCGGGTCAGGACCTTGTTGTAATTCACGTTCTTGTCCAACACCTTCGGATGGCTGATGGATACGCTCCAGCCATAACCGCCGTCAACCTTCTCCATGCCGGTCACCAGCTCGTCGAAGTCGATCAGGCCGCTGTCGGCGATGGTGAAGTAGAGGTAATCTCCGGGCGTATAGGTCAGGCTCGTTCCGGTCAGGTCCGCCAGCGCCGGATAAGGGTTGGCGAGACGATAGCGGCCGAGGTTGCTATGGTCCAGCTGCGCTCCTGCGTAAGGGCTGTTGGTAAACAGGAACTTATCGCGGTAGTGCGCTTCTCCCAGAGAGGTCCACACTTCTTCCGGCTGCAGCTGCTCTTCCTCCGGGAAGGAGAAGAAGATGCTCGGCGCGGTGTTCTTGGTGTACTTGTAGCTGTAGAGGGAACTGGTCGTGCCGGAATAGACTACAGCGAACTGGAAGCGGGCAGGGAGGCCGTCGCTTCTCCATTCGAGTACCTTATTATAAGATACGTCGTAGGAACCGCCCCACTGGCTCGGGAACCAGATGCGCATCTGGTGACCGCCGGAAGCCTTGTCCTCGATACCCGCATTGAACGTGTCGAAACTCAGGAGGTTGTTGTCGCCCAGGTTGATATAGATATACTCGGCGACGTTCTCCGCCGACTCATACGGCGTATAACCGAACTGGGCAGCGGCGATCAGGTAAGGGTTGGCGACGCGCAGATGCGACTGAATCTTGCTGCTCTGCTCGAGAGCCACAGGGACCTTCGTCGTCCCCCAACCCTGCAGGGACCACAGGAGTTCGTCGATAAACTCGCCGTCGGCGACTTTGTTCCACGACTCGGGAGAATTGTCCGGAATGCTGATGTGGATGCGCTGGGAAGTAGAGTTCCCCTCGTTGTCGCGGGTGTAGTAGTGGCCGGAATCATCCGGATCGGAATACATGGGGGCGAGTTCGATTTCGACAGGCGTACCGTCGGCGAGCGCCGTGACTACCTTGCTGTAGGTACCCTTGCGGGAAGAAGTCCAGTCCGTCGGATGCGTCAGCATCGCCGGACGGCCGCCGCTGTCGGTATCTTCGAGACCCGTGCGGAAGCGCTGGAAGTATACCAGGCCGTCGTCGAGAATCTTGAAGATAAGGTAATCGTCCGCGACGATGTCGGCGATGTAATTGGTGTAGCCAAACTGCGTCTTGGCGACGGTGTACGGGTTGGCGAGTCGATACTTGTTGGGATGGAGACCGCTACGCTCGAGGCTCGTGGTCACCGGGGTCCCGTTCGTGAATACGCTGTGCTGGCTCCAGAGGAAGTCGTCGACGAACTGGACCTCGTCGGAAACGACAGACCACTGCTGATCCACGGACTCAAACTCGACGGTTTCCAGGGTCACGATGTCTCCCGAATGAAGCGTCACCCCCTTGGCAACGGTCACGACCATGGATTCATCCGGATCGGCCGCGTTGCCGATCGTCAGCGTCATGCCCTCCGGGAAAGAGCCGCCCGGAATCGGGAAGTAGAAGGTCGCGGCATTGCCGAGACCGGAGAAGGTCAGGGTCTGGCCTTTCGGATTGGCGGAAATGACGCCAGCCTGGTTGATGGTACCCGTCGCCGTGTCGAGATGGAAGCTGCCGGACAGAGCGGCCGTCTCGCTCGAAAGCGTGACGAAATCGGCATTGTCCGGAAGGCCCGTCACCGGCACACCGAGGAGTGCCGTCATCGGCGTGAAGCAATAGCTCAGGTCGGGTTGGCGCTGGCCGATCAGCGGCAGGATGCGGGTAGGATTCTCCGCAGGCAGGGCCATCACCGGCGGGAGATCGACGGTAATGATTTCCGTCTCATTCGGATAGCGTTCGAGATCTTCGGGATAGAAGTTCGGACGGATGTCCCACTGGAGGTTATAGCCGCCATCCTGCGCTACTTCAGAAGTGCGGGACGGATAGAAGGCCCAGTTCCCGAGGGCCAGGCTGTCGGTTTCCTCTTCGTTGGCGAGCAAGAAGCGAACTTCCTGTCCCTCTTCGGTGGTAACGAAGCGACGTCCCTGCCAGACATCGCGTCCAAGGCTCGCAGCAACGTCGATTTCATCACCGGCCTTCCAGGAGAAGGAGCCGGATGAAGGCTCCAAAGTGCTGCGGACTTCCGTACTCTTGAAGTAGGCGCGGATGCTGGTATAGGCCTGTTCGCTGGCTACGGTGGAAAGATTGATGATGGTATTGCGCGGGAGATCGATGGGCTGGCCCGTCACGGCGATGGGAAGGTCGCCGCTGCCGCTCCGCAGAAGGGTTACCACCATACCGCCCGGAATCGTCTGCACCGCCATCGGGAAATAGAAACTACGGGTCTCGCCGGCCGCCTCGGGCGTAAACAGCGCCGTAACGTGATTCGCGGAAGTGATCGCCTCCCGGTATGTCAGGATGCCATTGCCCGGAACGGAGAAGGTACCGGAAAGGATGGGCGTCTCATTGACGTGCGAGAGCCGGATACCCGTTGCATCGCCCGGGATGCCGCTGACGGTCAGCTTGAGGATGCTGCCGGCGGTCTTGAAGAGGTAGCTTCCATTGGGATTGGCCCGGCCGAGCAACGGCACGCAGGAAAGCGGATTCGCAGGATCGGGCGTAAACTCAGCCGGGAAGGTCAGGACGACTTCATTTTCCCCGCCGATGGATGCCAGGTTCTCCGGATAATACGCCTCGCCGGCGAGTTGGGCGCCGGCCGGCAGAGTACCCGTAAACTCGGCGGACGGAGCCGTCGTTTCGGTCTGGAAACCCGTTAAAACGGAGTTTCCGCCCGCATCCGCAAGCACGGCTATGCGGTCACCGGAAAGCCAGGTAAAGGTCTTTTCGCTCTCATAGGCGGTCTTGGTTTCGGGATCCAGGACGGCCTTGATGGTTACGGTATTGCCGGTGGGTGCTTCCATTTCTCTCTCGCAGGAGAGGAGGGCCGCGGCGCTGAGCAGCAGAAGGCCCGGGAGGAGGATTCGTTTCGTCATACGTCAAATAAGGCGAGAGCCCGCCGCAAGGGCGGGCTTTCGCCAAAAGAAGGTTAATTACTGCACTTTCACACGCTTGCCGTCGTACTGGACCGCCCAGAGGGAGGTACCGGAGAGGGAGACGGGCGAAGTGAAGCTGAACATATTGGAGAAATAGAGGAGTTCACCCGTCTCGGAGGTGCCGCGACGGACCTCGACGGCAACGGCCTGATCGCAGTCGGTGAGGGTCACCTTGCTGCCGCTGATGCTGGCCTTCGGGGTCTTGGTGATCTGGACCTTGTCCTTGTACTGGGTGTAGTAGCCCATTTCGCTGTAGGTCACGCCACCGTGCTTCGTACGGTCTTCCAGATACTGAATCGGGGCCGCCTTCGGGAGGTTCATGTCGCGGACACGGGCCTTGGAGGCGTTGATCATGGCATCGGTGACGGTGTACTTGGTCTCGCCGTACTGAGAGTAGGTCTGGTCGATTGTCCGGAAGAAGCCCCAGGCATCGAAGAAGTCGGTCAGATCCTGTCCGGCCACGACGCAGCAGGCCTCATAGTACTCGAGCTGGCACAGACCGGCATTCTCGACGCGGCCGTAGTAGTTCAGCGCGCTCTGGTTCGGGAGCTGGTGACCGTCGCGGAAGTAGTTGAACAGGGCCGGGAAGAAATCGGTCTTGTAACCGCACTTCTGGTAGTAGTTCCACAGCTGCCAGTTCATTCTCATATGGAGTTCCGGATCCTCTCCCTGGTAGCTGCCGTCGCCGAGGATCGCCCACGGGCGCTTGTTCGCATAGTCGGCCGCCAGATCGGAGATCTTCTTGCCGCGGGACCAGCGGGTGCTGGACGGGAACGGCTCGCCGGCGAGGTTCATCACGCAGTAGTTGGAGAAGAGGTTGTTGGAGGACTCGGTCGTGGAGCGCCAGTTGATGGCCATCTGGTTGATGTGGCCCATTTCGTGGGCGGGACCCCAGATGGTACCCTGGCCACCTTCCGAACCGGCTTCCATCATCTTCTCACGGGAACCGATCTGAGAGATGGTACCGACACCGAACTGGACGCGGCGGTTCGTAGCGTTCATGTAGACCTCGGGGTTGGAGCTCGTAACGGCCATCATGTGGTTGTTGAACCACTTGACGTCGGTCAGGCCCATGAGCTCATGCTGCCAGCGGACGATGTCGTCCCACACGCCGATACCCGAACGGATGCTGTTCGGCCAGTCGGTACGGAGCTGGTTCGTATGGAAGAGGAACATGCACTTCTCACCCTTGACGACGAAGTACTTGTAGGTGCAGCGGTTAAGCAGTTCCTTGTAGCGCTCGTCGGTGTGGCGGGCCGGGTCGAAGTAGCCCTGGACGGTACCGCAGCCGGGGAGAATATGGACCTTGACGTTTTTGAACGTCGCCATGTCGGCCCGGTTGGTCTCCGGAACGGTGTTCATGATGTAGGCCATACCGTCGGCCGTGATGCGGACGGTGTTGATACCTGCCGTAAGCTTGGTGTTCTGATTGATGATTTCCGTCTCACCGCCGCCGCCATAGTTCGGACCATACTCGCTCTCTTCACCGTAAACGGCGAGGGAGACCGTCTGTCCGTCCGGAATCTTGTCGACGCAGACGATGATGTCCTTGCCGGACTGGACCTCGATACCCGTCGGGTTGTTCATCGAGGTGTAGTACTGCATGACCAGGGCCTTGTTGACATGGCTGTCGGAATAAGGCTCATAGCTGTGGATACGGAAGTCCTTTTCGTTCTCGTTGTAGGTTCCGTTAAGCAGCGGGATGGCCACGTTCGTCGCGAGATACGGGGACACGGCGTTCATCTTGATGATGTCTTTCTTGGTGACGCCGGACTTCAGTTCGGAGCAGGAGAGATCCGTGAAGATCTTGTTGATCCACTCATTGACCTCCGCGCGGTTCGTGTTGAAGAACTCGACCTCGCCGCAGGTGACGTACTGGCCGTCGGTACTGCTGGCGCTGCCCGGGTCGGCGTCGTCCAGAATTTCGATCTTGATCCAGGTGGCGTTCTCGATCGGCTGATCGAGATAGGCGGTCTGGTAACCGCCGCGGCCACCGAAGTCGAAGGTCTGGGCGAAGACGTACTCGTCGGTCGGATTGATCTTGTAATAGACGTTGAAAGTGCCGATCTGGCCTCTCCAGTGGCTGCCGGGCGTGGAGCCGGAGGCACGGTGCATGATGCTGATGTAGTCTATGCGCTGGTCGCCGAAGAATTCGAACTCCCAGACCACCGGGAATACCGTCGCCACCTCATACGGAGAGTGGTAGTAGGTCATGTAGTTGCCGTCGACGAGGTTCTCTACCGGGCCTTCGTAGGAGCTGACCTGGTTGGCCTTGACAGAGAGCACCTGCACCTTCTCATCGGAGAAGACCTCCGTGGAAGTGACGGAAATACTGTTCTGCGTGATCACGCACTGGGTCTCTGCCGACTTGTCGGCCGGGTCTACGACCTGGAACTTGACGGTCGCCTCGCGCTTGTCGGGGAGTTCGTTTACGTCGACCTGGTAGATGAAGCGGGTCGTGGCGAAGCCTTTGACCTCTTCAAAGCCCTTGTAGATGATCCAGTTCTCGCCGTCCTCAGCGTTGAAGGCCGGCTTTTTGACGCCTTCCTTGTCGATGGAGACGTTGGAAATAACGTCGACATAGACGGTACCGCCTTCCGGACCCACCGAGACGTTCTTGACGATGATGGCCGGACCGTAACCGGTCTGCACCACGAGCAGGGTGTACTCGTTGCCGCCGGCACTGACCGTAACCGAGGCCTGGCGCTGCTGCTCCTTGTCGGTATTGTCAGTGACGGAAATCATGATACCCTTCTCGGAAGAAAGGCTGCGGCCTACCTTGCACCAGTCGGCGTTGGAAGAGAACTTCCACTGGTCCTCGGGGATGTTCGTCTTGACGGGAACGAAGGCGACCTGGGCGTTCTGTTCGAGCGCGATCAGTTCGTACTTGTCCATGTCGATCTTGAACGTGCCCGGGGACATCGAGTCGCTGTCCTCCTTGACGCAGGAGAACGCGGCGGCCAGGGTTAAGGCCAGGATTCCAATATATTTACTGATGGATTTCATAATCTTCACTAATTGTCAGATGTTCCATAAAGTACCAGTTCGGCCAGTGCCGTCCACATCGGGCTGGACGAATAGTTGACGGTCAGGTCACCGGCGACGGATTCGGCGATACCGAAGCGGATGTACTTGAAGTTGCTGGTGTGCTTCATCACAGGGAGAGTAAACCATTGGGCCGTTCCCTTGGGCATGTCGGGATCCTGGACATCGCCGATCACTTCCCAGGAGGTCTTGTCGTTGCTCACGCCCACGACGACGTGCGTCGGGCAGCCGTTGGCATTCTGGGCACGGGTGCAGTAGGACATGACGATGGCCTTGAGCGGGGTCTTCAGGGTAATGTCGACATAGACGCCGTAGGTCGGGTCGGCATTGCTGACAGATCCGCTCCACGGGGAGTGCCAGTAGGTCGTTGCGTCGCCGTCCACGAGGGCCGGGGCGCCGGTACCGTCACCTGACTGGTTCGCACTGACCTCGACCATATCCTCGGTAAGGGTGATCTGGTCGGGATCGAGACGAACGTTCAGCAGGAAGGAGTTCTTGGTCTCATCGATGAGGAACTCGCTCTTGGAGCAACCCGTCACGACGATCGGAAGAGCATATTCCGTGAGCATGTCCATGCCGTCACGCATGATCTCGACGTCGAATTCGGCGTCCAGCTGGCCTTTCTTGAACTCGAGCGTGGTCGTGGAGAGCTTGTAGGCCTCCGGCGGCAGCAGCTCGAAGCTCTTGCCGTTGTTGTAGTTGTAGTCCGCAAGCCAGGCGGCGTCAGCCGGGGCGATGGTGCAGGTAAAGTCCCACAGGTTCTCGTCCATGTTGAGCGAGAGGGTGTTGTGGTAGGTTTCCTTCGCCGGACTGGCGCTGGTGTAGTTGTGGGTCTCGACACCGGCGGCCACCAGGGCGACCTTCGGGATCTCGATCTCAGGCTTCAGGAGGAGGAGGTTGATATCGTCGGACACCTTTCCATCGGAGAAAACCTGCATGCCGAGGGCGTAGGTGTTATCCGGGTTGGCCAGCATCAGCGCACTGAGGTCCACGGTCTTGATGCTCACATAGACAACCTGATAGGAGTCATCGGAGCCGAATTCGAGTTCCACGCGCCCCTGCTCGGAGAGCGGGCTGCGGTTTTCATCCGTGAAGGCGAAGAGGTTAGCCGGGATGAGGGTATAGTCAGTCTCATAGGTGATGTTGTACATCGCCATCTGGGCCTCGTCGAAAGGAATGACGACCGCATCGGCTTTGCCTTTCAGGTCGACGCCGGACTTGCAGACCGGAATCCGGTAGAAGCCGTCCTCGCCCGTACGGAAGAGGGTCAGCGACTGTTCGCCGCCATTGCGGAAGTAGACCATCGTCTGGTAGTCTTCCAAATGATCTTCGCGGTGGTCCTCACAGGCCGTGAAAAGCACTGCGGCACCGGCGAGAAGAAGATATGTAAAGAGACGTGTTTTCATAGTCATATCTGTTAGCGGTTTACCAGCCATAGTTCTGCGTCAGGACCTTGTTGCGGTCAAGCTCGCGCTGGAGGAAAGGATAGAGGTAATGGTTCGGGCGGAAAATGCGGGTCTCCATCACCTTGCGGGTCCACATCTCGGCAGGGACGACCGTCTCTTTCGGGCCGGTGCCCTTGGCGTTGGTGTTCAGACCGTAGACAGGACCGTTGCAGACGTCGGTAGCGATCATCCAGGTACGGACGTCGAAGTAGCGGTGACCTTCCTGGGCCAGCTCGACCTGGCGTTCGCGATGGATGAGGTCGATGAGGTCCTCTGTCGTCGCATCGGTATAGATCTCGGTGATCGGGGCCATGCCGCTGCGGGCACGGAGCTGATCCCAGAGCATCATCGCGGTGGTGTGGTCCACGTCCGGACCACCTACGCCGTTGGCCTCGCACTCGAGGACTGCCTCGACGTAATTGAGGATGATCTCGGCATAGCGGAAGGTCGGGAAGGTGACATTACCCCACTGGCCCTGATAGGAATCGAGGGTGTGGTCATACCACTTGTTCACGAGGTAACCCGTGATCGGGTAGTCGTGGGTCGTGTGGCCCGAACCTCCGTTGGAGAACGTGGCGCGGCCGACGGCGTCGCCGTGCTTCCAGCCGGTGCCCGGATAGTAGACGGTCACGTAGAAGCGGGGCTCGCGGTTCGCGTACATACGCGGGGAGTTGGAGGTCGCGTCGGTATCGTTGCACTTGAGGGCCTTGAGGAACGGGTTCACGATGTTCGTAAGCTCGAACTCGCGGTCCGCGGCCGGATAACCGGAACGGGAGTCGATGAGGGGGCCGCCGGAACGGTCGTAGCCCGTGACCGGGTAGCGTCCTTCAGCCATGGCGTAGCTGTCGACGGAGCTCTGGGTCGGACCCCAGCCGCCATAAGCGGAACCGGAGGCGATGTCGGTCGGAGTCGTGTGGACGCCGAGAGCCCAGCGGCTCTGGTAACCGCCGCCGCAGAAGATCAGCTCGTCGTTCCAGGGTTTCTGGAAGACGCCGTAGTAGTTGAGGTACGGGTTCGTCGGGTCGTCCTCATCCTTGTAGAGCTGGTAGACGCCGAGGTCGATGACCTTCTTGGCGGCAGAAGCGGCCGTCACCCATTTGCCGGCATCGAATTCCTCCGGGAAGAGGGCGGTACCGTCGGGATTGCGGACCGTCTTGTACAGCGAGTTGCCGTTGAACAGCGGACGGGCGCTGTAGAGTTCGAGACGGGACAGGACCGCGAGGGCGGCGCCGCGGGTCGGCAGGCCGTAGTTCGCGCCGGAGAGGGTTGCCGGCAGGTTCTGTGCGCAGTAGGTCATTTCGTCCTCGACATACTTCACACATTCATCCCAGGTGTTGCGCGGACGCTGAAGAGCCTGGGTCGAGGCCGTGAAGTCCATGACGTCGTCACCGACGAGGAAGATCGGACCGTAATCGCGCATAAGCAGGAAATAGTTATATGCGCGGGCGAAGCGGATGGAGTCATACCACAGCTGGAGCTGGGTCTGACGGGCGGCATCGGACTCAAGAATCGGGTCTGAGCAGTTCAGCACGTTCTTGAGGAAGATGTTGCAGTCGCGGATTGCCTGGTAGCGGTTGTTGAACTGGTCGTTCGGGACGGTCGTGGCATTCCAGGAACCGAAATTGATATAACGGTAGGAATAGTTCCAGGTCATCGACGTTTCGTCGGAGGCGCCGAAGTAAGGCATGCCGCCGTAGAAGTTGGTCGATTCGACGGGGAGATAGCCCCAGCAGTTGTAGAAATACTGACGGGTATAGTTGAAGGATGCCCAGATCTTTTCTTCGGTCAGCTGCTCATCTTCCTGGCGGTCCAGGAAGCTGTCGCAGGAAGACAGCGTCAACGCGGAAAGGGCAATAGCAAGAATACCTTTATAGAAAGTCTTTTTCATATCTGTTGTCCTCCATCAATTAAAAGTTGGCGTTCAGACCGAAGGAATAGACACGGTTGTTCGGGTAGGAAGCACCCTGGCCGCCGCCCTGCTCCGGATCCCAGAGCTTGAACTTGGAGAAGGTCAGGAGATTGTTGCCCGAGATATAGAAGCGAACGGACTGGATGAATCCGGTCCGGGAGAGGACCTTCTTCGGCAGGGAATAACCCACCTCGAAGTTCTTCAGACGGAGGAAGGATCCGTCACGCTGCCACCAGGAAGAAGTCTGGCTGTTGTTGGAAGAGCCGGCCGCGGAGCCGATGGCCAGGCGCGGGTACACCGCGTCGCCGGCCTTGCTCATGTCCTCGCCGTGGTTGGTGAGCTGGTCCCAGCCGTTGGTCCAGACGTCTTTCTGCACGGCGGCACGCTCGATGGAGGTGCTGGAGAACGGAGACGTCAGGGAGGAACCGCCGAGGAAGAAGCTCACATGGTCGACACCCTGGAAGAAGACGTTGATGTCGAAGCCCTTGTATTCGGCGTTCAGGCCGAAACCGTAGGTGATTTCCGGGAGGGTGGTGTAGCCCATGTAGATCTGGTCGTCCGTATCGATGCGGCCGTCACCGTTGATATCCTGGTACTTGATATCACCTACGCGGTACTCGCCGAAGGTCTGCACCGGGGAATTGGCAATTTCCTCCTCGCTCTCGAACAGGCCGACGGCCTTGAGACCCCAGGGCTGGGCGGCACCGATACCGTACGGCTTGCCGATGCGGTTCTGGTACTTGTACTTCCAGTCCGGTTCGTCGTTGTTGACGAGGTTGTTGCGGTTGTAGGTGAAGTTGCCGCGGGCGGTAAGGAACCACTGGCCTACCTGCTTGTGGAACTCGGCGGTCATATCGACACCGCGGTTGCGGGTCTCACCGACGTTCACGTACGGGAGCTTCGAACTGTTCTGGTAGCCGGCGATACCGGGCAGACCGCCACGGAGCATGAGGATGCCGGTACGGTGGGAGTCGAAGTAGTCGGCCATCACGCGGAGGCTGTGCCAGAGCTCGAACTCGACACCGATGTTGAGCTTGGTTTCCTCTTCCCAGGAGAAGTCGAGGTTCTCGGGACGGCCGATGGCAAGACCGCCGCCGCCGTTGCCGCCGGTCTCGCCGAGGGTGGCGGAGTTGCCGGAGATGATGGTCGGGAGGTAGAGCCAGCGGGCGCCGCCGATCTGGTCGTTACCGACCTTACCGTAGGAACCTTTGAACTTGAACATGTTGGCGATGTTCTTGATCGGGGCCCAGAACGGCTCTTCGGAAATCAGGTAACCGGCGGAGAAGGCCGGGAAGAAACCGAAGCGGTGGCCGGGGGCGAAGTTCTCGGAACCGTTGTAACCGACGTTGATTTCCGCGAAGTAGCGATCCCTGAAAGCGTAGGTGACACGGCCGGCGATACCCTGATTCTTATAAGGAAGGGAGGTTGTTGCATCGCCGCCGAGGGTCGTGCGCTTGATGGAATGGTTATAGAGGAACATCGCGCCGACACGGTGGTCGCCGAAGTTGCGGTTGTAGTTCAGCGAGGCCTCGAGGTAGGTGTTCATGGAGCTGGAACCGCCGGCGGAGTAGGAAAGGCTGCTGGAACCGGAGACGATCGGGTCGCCGAAGATGAGGTTGCCGTCTTCGTCACGGCCGCTAGCATGGTACTGGGTCGGGGTCTTGGTGCGGCCCTGGGACTGGTAGTTCCAGGCGTCCCAGGAGAACTTCATGTTGGCCGTCAGGCCCTGGAGGGGCTCAAAGGCTTTGCCGAAGTCCTGCGTCAGGCCGATGACGGACTGGGCGGAGTTCGTGAAGGACTCGTAGTAACCGGTATGGACGAGGAGGTTCCACGGGTTCTCGTTGGTACCCGAAGGACGGGAGATCGTGCCGTCGGAGTACTCGTACGGAACGGCGTTCGGAGAGGTCGAGAAGGCCCAGCTCCAGATGTTGCCCGTCGACGTACCCGGCGAAACTCTCGTCTCATAGATATTGGCGATGTTCAGCGAGAGGATGGTGGACTCGGTCAGGTTGATGTCCACGTTCGCGCGGAAATTGAACTTGTCGTAGCTGATGGAGGAATCGTAACCGTAGAGGTTGCCGGCATTCTTGAAGATGGAACTCTCCGTGAAGTAGGAGCCGGAAACGAAGTAACGGACGACATCCGTACCGCCGCTGACCGAGACGTTGACGCGCTGGTTGTGGGCCAGTTTGCGGTACATCTGGTCGATCCAGTCGACGTCCGGATAGAGGTCCGGATCATCGTGGTTGCGGTAGTGCGCGATTTCTTCCGGGGTATACTGGACTTCCGGGGACTTGGCCCAGTTGTACATCGTGGCGAACTGCTCGGAATTGACGAAGCTCGGCATGATGAGCGGCTGGGTGATACCGGTCTCCTCGCGGACGTTGATCTTCGGGCGGCCCACGTCACCTTTCTTGGTGGTGATGAGGATAACGCCGTTAGCACCGCGGACACCGTAGACGGCGGAAGCGGAAGCGTCCTTCAGGATGGAGAAGGAAGCGATATCGTCCGTGTCGACCAGGTCGAGGTCACGCTCGACGCCGTCCACGAGCACCAGCGGTTTGGACGTACCCTGGAATGAGGATACACCGCGGATATAGAAGTCGGCGGAGCTGGAACCCGGCTGACCGCTCTTCTGGACGGCGACCACACCGGCGAGCTGGCCGGCGAGACCCGTGGAGAGCTGGGCGGACGGAACCTTGATGTTGGAGACGTCGACCGTGGAGATAGCACCCACGACGGATTCACGTTTCTGGGTACCGTAACCGACGACGACGACTTCCTCGAGGAGGTCCGAAGCGGGCTGCATTTGTACATTGATGGTTTCACGGCCGTTCACAGGGATTTCCTGCTCTGCGTAGCCGATGCTCGAAAAGACGAGGACACCGCCGCCGCCCGCCGCATCGATGGTAAGGGAATACTCACCGTCGAAGTTGGTGGAGACACCGATCACTGTGTTCTTGAGGAGAACACCCGCTCCGATCATGGGCTCGCCGGTCTCATCGACGACCACACCGGAAACGGTGATCTTGCCTTGGGCTGAAGCATCCGGCGTCTGCATCAAAAGCAGCGAAAAGACAGCTGCAATGATGCCGAGACTGGACAGAAGTTTTTGCTTCATTACGATTGGATATTAGTTATTTAGTGTTTTCTCGCACTCCAATTATAAGTATGAGAGAGCGCAATATAACGATTAAAAGAGACTTTTACAAATTTATCGCTATATTTGTCAAGACTTGTTTAACACGCTGGAACGTTTTTAAAAATATGAAAAAACTCCTCCTCTCCGCGATCGGGTTTTTATTAATTACCCTTTCCCTGTCCGCCCAGGAGCTGATTTCCTTGGAAGGCACCGCCACCACCGTCCGTCTGCAGGACGGAAAAATCATGACCGTCGACTTCTACGGCCCCGACATTGTGCGGGTTTTCCTGGATCCCGCCGGTGGTCCGGTGCGGGACCCGCAGGCCACGCCCCCGGCGAAAATCCTGGTGAACAATCCGCGGAGAGACGCTGGAGATCTGCTGAGCATGCCCTTCGGGGATGACGCCGTCTGGATCAACTCCGACGACATCGATCTCGTCATTTCAGGGGACGGCAGTTTCCGTTTCCGCCACCACATCCCCGCCATGAGGACAATGGACCCCTACCAGGACATCTGGCGGCAGGCCCGGGTCGAATTCACCCCGACCGGGACGACGCTGACCCTGCCCGGCAATGAGGTCGCGGACTATTACGGCGGCGGCATCCAGAACGGCCGCTACCGCCATAACGGCAAGACCATCGCCATCGAGAACCAGAACAGTTGGACGGACGGTGGCGTCTGCTCCCCCGCCCCCTGGTTCTGGTGCACCGACGGCTACGGCATCCTCTGGCACACCTTCGCCAAGGGCAGCTACCGTTTCGGCGAGGAGGTCGTGCTGCAGCATGATACCCCTTATCTTGACATTTTCCTGATGCTGGCGGATGATCCGCTGCAGTATCCCTCCGTTCTCGAGCAGATTCCCGGAGCGACCAAGCGCGGCTTCCTGGAGCCGTCCGGCCATCTGATCGCTCAGCTGCCCGCGCGGATGCTGAAGCTCTACTACCAGCTCACCGGCGCCCCGGTCCTGCTGCCGAAATTCGGCTTCTATGAGGGCCACCTCAACGCCTACAACCGCGATTACTGGACGGAAACGACGGAAGAAGGCAAGGGCATTCCTTTCGAGGACGGCAAGCGCTATATCGAAAGCCAGAAGGACAACGGCGGCATCCGCGAGTCCCTCAACGGCGAACTCCCCGGCAATTATCAATTCTCCGCCCGGGCCGTCATCGACCGCTATGAGGCGGCGGACATGCCCCTCGGATGGGTCCTCCCGAACGACGGCTACGGCGCCGGCTACGGCCAGACCGAGACCCTTGCCGGAAACGTGCAGAACCTCAAGGAGTTCGGCGATTATGCCCGGTCGAAGGGCGTCGAAATCGGCCTCTGGACCCAGTCGGACCTCCATCCGATCGACACGATCCCGGCCCTTCTCCAGCGCGACATCCTCGCGGAGGTGCGCGATGCAGGCGTGCGCGTCCTTAAAACGGATGTCGCCTGGGTCGGCTGGGGCTACAGTTTCGGCCTCAACGGCATCGCCGATGCGGCGGGCATCATGACCCGGTACGGCTCCGACGCCCGTCCCTTCATCATCACCCTCGACGGCTGGACCGGTACCCAGCGCTACGCCGGCGTCTGGTCCGGCGACCAGGTGGGCGGCAACTGGGAATACATCCGCTTCCATATCCCGACTTACATCTGCGCCGGTTTGAGCGGCCAGCCGAACATCACCTCCGACATGGACGGCATCTTCGGCGGGAAGAACGAGGCGGTCAACATCCGCGACTTCCAGTGGAAGACCTTCACCCCGATGCAGCTCAACATGGACGGCTGGGGCAGCAATGAGAAATACCCGCAGGCCCTCGGCACCCGCGCCGCCGACATCAACCGCCGCTACCTCAAGCTCAAGTCCGAGCTGATGCCGTACGCCTACAGCATCGCCCGCGAGGCCGTTACCGGCGATCCGATGATCCGCGCCATGGAATTCGAGGCCCCCGAGGCGAAGACGGTCGCGACCTCGCAGTACCAGTTCCTCTATGGTCCGTCAATCCTTGTCGCACCGGTTTACCAGAATACCGACGCGGACGCCGACGGCAATGACCTCCGCAACGGCATCTACCTCCCCGAAGGTCTCTGGCTGGACTACTGGACCTCCGAGGCCTACGAGGGCGGCCGGGTCATCAACGGCTACGACGCTCCGCTGGACCGCCTCCCCGTTTTCATCCGCAGCGGTGCCATCATCCCGATGACGCGCCCCCACAACAATCCGTCCCTGCAGGACAAGTCCGTCCGCATCTACGACATCGCCCCGTCCTATCGGAAGACCCGCTTCACGGAATATGACGACGACGGCACCACGACCGCCTATCTCGGCGGCGACTCCGCCGACCACCGCATCGAATGCGAGGTTGTCGACGGTAACGCCCTGATCCGCATCGAGCCCTGGAAGGGGTCCTTCGACGGCATGGTCCGCCGCCAGGCCACCGAGCTGCGCATCCGCACGGCCGGAACGCCGAAAAAGATTGTTGCGACCGTCGGCGGCAAGAAGGTGAAAGTCAAGCCGACCTTTGATGCCCGGCGGCAGATGCTGCTGATGGAACTTCCCGAGAGCGACGTCACGGCCGACGTTATCGAAGTAACCCTCAAGGGTTTCCATCCCATCTACGCTTCCGGCACTTCCCGCCCGACGCCGGAGGAGACCGCCTTCTGCCTCCAGAACCCCGCGCCGGAGAAATGTCCTTCTACACCGCTCTGGCTGGAACCGGTCGTGACCCCGACGAGCATCGACCTATGCTGGGAACCTGTAGAGGGTGCCGACAGCTACCGCATCGATTTCGGCGGCATGGTCTACGACGGCATCAAGGGGAATCATCTCCTCTTCGAGGGCCTCACCCCGGACACGGAGTACTCCTTCAATATCCGCAGCCTCGAGGACGGCTGGCCATCCTTCGCCGGTTTCAAGGCTGTCCGCACCGCTCCTGACCCGGTTCTCTGGGCCGTCCGCGACATCCAGGCCCGCTGCTCCGCTCCGGCCCAGCCCGGCCAGGACCTGAAGAATCTCTTCGACCTCGACCTTAACAGCGAAGTCTGGCATACCCGCTGGGGCGAACCGGCCGTGCCGTTCACGCTGGAACTGGACCTCGGCGCCATCTATACGCTGGACAAGATGGACTACTACCCGCGCACGGACGCCGGCAACGGCACGCTGCAGGAGGGCACGGTATCCTGGAGCCGTGACGGCGCCGCCTGGAGCGAGCCGCAACCGTTCCAGTGGAAACGGGACAACAGCGTCAAGCGCTTCGGCTTCGAAGGAACGCCGCAGGTGCGCTTCGTTCGGATCAGCGTGACCCGCGCCACGGGCGCCTTCGGCTCCGGCCGAGAACTGCTCTTCTACCGAGTCCCCGGCACGGAAGGCTTCAAGGGCGGCGTCTTCAACGAAAAGGGAGAAGCCGTAGAGAAAGTGGAATAAAGATGCCCGATCAGGTCGGGCATGACGAACGATCAGGCGCCGATCTCCGAAAGGAGGTCGGTGCTTTGATAATAGTGGCGGAGGATGAAGAGGATGTAGCGGATTTCGACGCAGACGCAGCGCGTGACTTCCGGGACGAAGCACCAGTCGGAGGAGAGGGACTCTTTGTTGCCGTCGAAGGCGAGACCGACGAGTTCTCCGTGCTCATTCAGCACGGGCGAACCGCTGTTTCCGCCGGTGATATCATTGTCCGTGATGAAGTTGACGGGGCCGTTATAGTCCTTCAATATAGCCAGGAAATCCTCCGGTACGGCGAAGTCGTGGCGCTCCGGATCGGCCTTCTGGAAGATGCCGCGGGGCGTCGTGTACCAACTGCAATAGACCGCATCGCGGGGAACCAGCGGACAGACTTTGCCGGTGCTCAGGCGAAGGGTGGAATTGGCGTCCGGATAGGCATGGATCCCCCGGCTCAGTTCCATCTCGTAGACGGCATGGGTGTAGGCCTGGCGCAGCGGGGCGGTATCCGTCTGGGGAAAAGCGGTGATGCGCACCTCCGTAAGGAAGTCCGCGAAAGCCTTCGGATCATCCCACAGCGCGGCGGCCATCGCATCCCAGTCGCTGCCGAAACGCTCGCAGAGAGCCTTCTGGCGCTCTCCGACATATTCCGGGGCCATACCCGTAAAGTATTCTGACAGAGCGTATGCAAGCAGTTCTTTCTCTACGCGAGGATCGACCTGGGCGAGACCGGCGGCATAGACCGCATCTGGATCCTCCCGGGCATTCTGCATCCGGAGGAGGGTCGGGGCGATATAGGTACCGCGGATCAGAGTCTCGCGATAGAGGACCTTCAGGGCTTCGGCGCGGGCGATGGCGGCATAACCTTCGCGAAGGTCAGCCAGCAGCGTACCCCATTGCGCCTGTCGCGACGAACCGTCTGCGATCCAGGCAGCCAGTTCCCGTTCCCGGGCTTCCTTTCGGGCTACCACGCCGTCGCGACGGGTGCAAGCGAGCTCTCCGGCATAGTATTCCTGGGCATTGGAGAGGGAGAAGAAGCGGTCGGCATAGAGCCGGCGCACCTCCGGGTCGGCGTCCATCCATCTGCGGAGAATCTCCATCCGACGGGCACCGAGGCGGGTCGAAACGGGCCACTGGACCGTAATTTCATGGCCCATCTCGAAGGAGGAGCTGTAGCGGTGGGTCCGGCCGGGATAGCCGATAACCGTCGTCGCAGCGCCAAATTTCGTCCCTTGCAGAGCCACCTTCAGGTGCCAGGGGCTCTGGAGCGGCTCGCCGTTCTCATAGATTCGATATAAGGTAAAGTCCGCCTTCTGCTGCGGCCATTCCCAGTTGTCCTCGTCGCCGCCGAAAGCCGCCACCGACACGGGCGGGGCCAGCACGAGACGCACATCGTCATAGACCTTGTAGAAGGCGATATAGTCCCGGCTGCCCGCCCACATGGACTCGAAGGATACCGTCAGACCGGGCGTTTGGTAGCGCTTCTCCATGATGGCGCTGAGCTTGCGGCCGCCGAAACGGATGCCCTCACGCTTCAAGGAATCTTTCACGGCATCCACCTCATCCGTCACATCCAGCATCCGCTGGAGGATCTGCACCTTCTTCCCGGGGATGCGCAGTTCCTCGTCCCGGGTCCGGGCACAGAAGCCGCTCTCCAGCAGGTTCAGCTCCGCCAGGTCGCTGTAGGCCACATGATGGTTTGTAATCAGCAGGCCGTCCCGGGAAATGACGCTGCCGGTGCCGATGAAATCCATCGACACGACGGCCCGTGCCCCAGCCGCCGCCGGATCGGTCACCAGCCACATCCCCTCGTCCGCACGCAGCGGTATCACCGCGAGGAGAAACGTAAGTATCGGAAAAAGGAACTGTTTCATGTTTTATAAGGTGTTATGCAAAGATAACACTTTTCGGGAAACCCGGCGCCATCCCCATTAATAGGGATTGCATTAGCAGGAAAAAAGCCGTATTTTTGCAGATACGAAGACAATAATTCTCTATCATATGAAAAAAATCTTCCCCATCCTCGCCGGTCTGGCGCTTCTGCTGACCGCCTGCGAAAACAAAGAAAACAAAGAACCTGTGGCCCCGGAGACCGATTTTTCCGATGTGGCCGTTCGCATTGAACCCATCATCACGAAGGCCACGGAAACAAACTTCGAGAACGGCGACGCCATCGGTCTGACGATCAGCCGCGAGGCCGGCGTCTATGCCACCAACGAAAAGCTCGTCTTTGACGGTACCGCTTTCGCCGGCAGCCTGAAGTGGTATGCCGAGGGCGGTGACAAGGCGACCCTCGCCGCTTACTACCCGTATGCCGCCGAGGTCCCGACCAGCTTCACCGTCGCGACCGACCAGTCCGCCGCCGGCGCCCTTGCCGCCTGCGACTTCCTCTCCGCCGTCAAGGCCGACGTCCTGCCGAGCGCCAACGCCATCTCCATGGTCTTCAAGCACCAGCTCAGCCGCATCGTCATCACGGTGGTCAACAACTCCGGCGCCGCCATCGACGCCATCACGCTGAAGGGTCTCAACCCGAAGGCCACCATCGCCGCCGACCTCACCGCCACGGCCACGGAAGGCACGACCCCGGTCGACATCAAGACCGCCAAGTCCGGTGACAACTACTACGCCATCGTCCCTCCCCAGACGGTCTCCATCAAAGCCGCCGTCGAATATCTCGGCCTGACCCGTGAGCAGCAGCTCACCGAGGCTGAACTTCTCGCCGGCAAGCAGTATTCCCTCACCATCGTCGTCAACGCCGCTGACATCAAGGTCATCCTCGCCGGCGAAATCGAGAACTGGACCGACGGTGGCGAAATCACCGGCCAGCCCGAGGACCCGGACAACAACGAGCACCTCGACGAAGGCTACATCACCTACGCCGGAGATAAGTACAATGTCGTCAAGATGGATGACGGCAAGTGGTGGATGGCCCAGAACCTCCGCTTCGTCCCCGCAGGCCTGACCCCGGCCAGCGAACTGACCGCCGTCACCGCCGGTATCTTCAACCCGCTGAAGGTTAATGACGGCCAGACCGCCCTCGAATTCACCAACGACGCCGACATCATCGCCGCCAACGGTTACCTCTACCAGAGCGAAGTCGCCCTCGGCCTCAACGTCGGCGACCTTACCACCGTCGCAGCCGCCGAGGCCCTCGAAGGTACCCAGGGCATTTGCCCGAAAGGCTGGCACGTCCCGACCATCGCCGACATCACCGGCCTCGTCGGAAAGGCCGTCAGCCCGATCACGACCAACACCGAGGCCCCTTATTACAACGGCAGCAACGGTTCCATCGCCCTGCTGAACGCCGACGGCTTCAACATCGAGGCTTACGGTGCCATCACCATCCAGGACAACACCAAGACGACCGGTACCTTCATGGGCTTCATGTCCAGCTATAAGGATCACCTCACCTCCAGTATGATGATTGGTTCCACCTATGCCGGCGTCACCTACAACACCTCCAACGACGAGACTTCCGGCGTTAAGAACCTCCAGTTCTACGGCCTGATGCCGATGACCAACAAGGCCACCGAGGCTGACTACACCTGCAATGGTACCAAGGTCAGCTACCGCATCGCCGGTCCCGTCCGCTGCGTCCGCGACGCTGAATAATTTTCGGTCAAAGATGCCCGATCAGGTCGGGCATGACGAATACTCGTGTGCCTTCTCTCCTTTAAAATAGGCAGAGAAGGCACGTTTTTCTGGCATTTTCGTTCCTTCTCTCCTCATTTTTCGGGAGAGAAGGAGCACTTGTCCGGAGGTGCGGAGGAAGCACCATTCAAAACCCGTGGCCACCCTCGGCCACGTAAGAGGGTGGGGAGGTTGCAAAGCAACCGACTGGGGCCCGAAAAAGCCGAGCGAAGCGAGCGCTTTGCAGGGCGGTTTTGAATGGTCTTCCGTAGCACAGGAGGACAACAAACTAAAAGTTATAGCCGAGGCGAAGGGTGGAGGTCCAGCGGTTCTTGCCCTTCAGGAGGGTGATCTCGAAGGCGTGGGTCCAGGAAGCGTCGAGCGTGAGAGAAAGGCCCTGGACGGACTTGAGACGATAGGTCAGGGCGCCGTTGAGGCCCATGCCGGAGGCGGTCAGGTATTCGTGGCGACGGACCCATTCGAAATTGAGCCGGTAAGGCTCGGAAGCGGGTTCTATGGCAGCGTCTCCTGCCTCCAGGCCGCGCTCATGGTCGTTGGCCCAGAAGTAGCGGGCGCCGAGGGCGAGGGTGAAACGCTGCGCGAAGCCGCCGAAGGGCAGGCCCGTCACGACGTTGGCGTTTAGTCGGCTCATCCAGATGTGCCAGCGGTCGGTGTAGGGATACTGCGGCGAGGCGTACTCGTCCCAGACAGTGCCGCTGTAGCCCAGTTTAACGGAGCGGAGGGCACAATAGAGGAACAGGAACTCATAGTCGGCGGAAAGATTGGTCTGGCGGCGGCGGTAGACGGTATTGTAGCCATAGACCTCGGGGAGCGTGATGCCGCCGTCGGTAACCTTATCCCATGCGGCCTCCTCCAGTCTCTGGCTGCGCCAATCGGCGTGGAGGCTTAAACGACCGAAATTGTAAAGAAGGTAAAAAAGTAACGGATCATGCTGCAAGGATAGATTTGCTGCCAGGCGATGGCCCGGGAAGCGGTACCAATCGTAACCTCTCTCTCCTACCAGACCCTCGGTCCGGAGATATTCCGCATCTACATAAAACACATAAAACAGCCCTGATCCTTCATACTGATATTGCAAGGCCGTTCCATAAGAAAACTCCTTTACCGGCAAACGGCTCACGCCGGCCTCGGCGAGATGGATACCGGAGCCATCCCAGGCCTGATAGGTGCCGTACCGCATGCCCTTGTCGAAGAAAGCATAATAGGTATCGGCCGTCGCCGCGCCGACCTGCTCGGCTTCAACAGACTCGGAGGTCTTGCGAAAAACCAGAGAAAGTCCCAGTTCGGAACCTTTGGAAAACTGATAAAGAACAGATGGAACCACACTGAAATCCAGTGCATAATTCGTATGACGGATATCTTTCCGTTTGGCGTAATTCTGGGACGAAAAGGCGACACGACCACCGATTCGCCAGGCATCATTCAGCGAATGGGCTATACCGCCGTTGAAACGGTAGGTCTGCAGCGTCTTGTCGCCGGGCGTAAACTCCATCACATCGATGGGGTAATACCCAGGATTGATGAACATCGACATCATCATGTCCTTACCGTTCATCTCCTCAAACGAGAAACTACCGGTCATGTAAGTATTTTCGTAGTGTCTGCGTGTCCTAGCCTCTGCCCCAACCCGCCAAATGTCGGAAGAAGAGTGACCGGGACGGAAGCCTCCCTTTTCAAAACCGCTATACAGCGAGGCTGAGGATCTGTTGACCAAGAATTCTCCGCAGACATTTCGGCCTTCGGCAAAAGCATCCCTCATCGGTATGCCTACTTCCTCTCTCAATTGGGCGCGAAGCGGCCCGAAGGCGCTACTCACCAGCGCCAGTATGCAAAGAAGCCGTTTCGCGTTCATAGAAATCGTTGCTTGAATTGTTGGTATCCTGGAGGATCGTGAAGCCCGCGGCGGCGCTCGCCTCCTCGTCGACCGTGCGCATCAGCGAGCGGCCCTTGAAGGTTTCGGACTGGCTCACGTAGCCGGCGTCGACCGCCGGGGGCAGGCGCTTGGCGTTGCCGCTGCTGCTGCCGTTGAAGACCTCCACCCCGTCGATAATCCAGTCCCACGGCACCTTGACGACGACATCCGCGGCAGCACCCGGGGTCGCCTGGATGACGTCCGGCCGGGCGAGGAATTCCTGGATGGAAGTGCCCTGGACCCGGAAAATCACGAAGGCCGGAGAGGAGATGGACACGACGTTGGCGTTGGACTGGCCGGTCTTGACCGCGACCTCGAGGATGTGGTCCTGGCGGACCTGGTCGCCGGGGGCGGGATGGTAGATCGGGTTCGGGAAGTAGGTCGGGTTGTAGCAGACGAAGCAGTCGGGGCGGTTGAGATTGACCGACAGGGGGTATTCGGCGGTGTGGTCGATGGCGCCGCGAAGGGCGATGAGGGCATCCTCGCCGGGGGCCAGCGGATAGGTCTTGCCGTCGCCGGGGAAGTTCCACACCACACTCACCACGGGCGCGAAGTCCGGCAGGGAGCCGTCCGGCTGCAGCCAGTGGTTCACGCCGTTGGAATTGTAGGGATGGAGGCTGCCGAAGCAGAGGGAGTCGAGATAGACCGTCTGGTTGTCGTTGTTGTGGAGCAGCACGTACTGGTCGCTCTGCCAGGTGCCTTCCTGGGGGGCCTTGCTGCAGCCGCCGACATAGAGTTCCTTCACCACGAGGGTGCCGGCGAGGGAATACTCCAGCGCGAGCTGGACGGTCACGGGCTCACCCGCAACGACCACCTTGTCCTGGCTGCCGTTATAGATGTCGCGGCCCTGGCGGTCGCTCATCAGAATGCGGTAAACGCCCTTCGGCAGGAGGACGGTCACGGCGCCGCGGCTGTCGGTTTCGGCCTGCCAGGCAGATCCGGTGGCGATATCGGCAAAGCGTACAAGGGCGCCCTCCCGGACGGCATCGGCATGGCCGGCGGGATAGACGGCATGGACCGTGACGCTCACGAGCGCATCCTGGTAGGGATCGCTGAAGTGGCTGCAGGCGGTGAGCCCGAGGGCCAGCAGGATTATGAGAACAAAGCGTTTCATAGCTTGATGCGGCAGGTCAGACCATAATAGAAGGCCGGGGTGAAGATGGCGCTCACGCCGGTCGCCCAGTTCTTGCGGTAGGGCCGGGCGGCGGTGAAGTTGTTGGCGAAGAAGGAGAGGGACACGGCCTTGCCGATTTCCTTGGTGAGGCTGAGGTTGGCGCTCAGGTAGGGGTCGTAGCCCTCGGCGGCGAAGGTGTAGCGGTTGCCGGAGCGGAGGATCAGGCGCTGGAAGTCGGGGTTGGCGGCTTCGGCCTCGGTCCAGGGATGGCGGTTGCCGTCGAGGTCCAGCCAGGCGACCGGGGCCACGGCCGTGTAGGCGTCGCCGTCATAGATGTCCCCGCCGGTCGGGGCCAGGGTCTGCTCGGAGACGGTGTAGGCGGCGTTGGAGAGGTTCTGGGCATTGCGCAGGAGGGTCGCCTCGATGCGGCAGGTGACAATCAGGCGCGCCGACGGGATGTGGGTGATGGCGGTCAGGTTGGCGTCGAGCCAGTCCGTCTTGCGGCCCTGGACGAGAGCATGGGGACCGGCGTAGATGCCGACGTAGGGATAGGAGCGGTTCGCCAGCGAAGGATGGGACCAGCCGGCCTGGTAGTACGCGGATTCCTGCTCATTGAGGTAGCGGGAATGGGTGTAGGAGGCGTCGAGACGCAGGCGGGTGCGGACCGGGCGGATCTCCGGGGCATCCACGGTCAGTTCCAGGCCCGTTCGGGTCACCGTCGCGCCGCCGCGCTGGGTGCGGGTGTTGATGAAGCTGCGGTCCATGACGGTCAGCTCCATGGGGACGTAATAGCCGTCGTCGCCGCGGAGGTAGACCTCACCGGTCTGGCTGTCGACCCGCATCTGAGGGTCCGCCGCAGGGGTGAAACCGTCCGGCAGGCGGCTCTGGCGGTAGGTGAACGGGACGTAGCTGTCGGCGTATTCGTAAGGGTTGCGGGTGAGGTTCCGGAAAGCGGCCAGGGAGACGCTCCAGCCGCCCTTTTCGAAGTCGATGCCGAACTCGGCGTTGCTGTTGGACTGCCACTGCAGGTCAGGATTCGTCGCCAGCGTGTAGGGCAGCGTATAATAGACGTAGCGGCTCTCGGCTCCATAGCTGACGCCGAAGGAGCGGATGTCGCGGTACTCCTGCTTCGGGTAGAGGATATAGAAGGACGGGAGTTTGCGGGTGATGCCCCAGCCGGCGCGGAAGGAAAGGGCATCGCCGAGGTGCAGGCGGGCATTCAGGCGGGGCGACAGGGTCCGCAACTTGTCATACTGCGCGTCACGGATATAGACGCCCTCGCCGCGGAGACCGAGGCTGAGGTCCAGCTTCGTCTTCGGACTCAGCGGGACGGTGAGGTTGTCCTCGGCATAGGCCGAGAAGGTGTGCATGTAGGGATAGTCCGTGTAGGGGCGCGGACGGTAGCCGCTGGCCGCCAGGGACGGATCCTCATAGTATTCGCCCTCGCCGACATTGCCGTCCGCCTTCCACTGCAGACCGGCCTTGAGGGAGGACTTCACAGGGCCGAAATGGTGCAGCCAGTCGTATTTGAACGAGGCGGCGGCATCCAGCTCGCGGGAGTCGGTGATGCGGTCGGCATAGAAGGTCGTCGGCAGGGCGGTCGCGGGGAAATAACCCTGCTGCTCCGCATGGACGGCCGGCTGGGAGGAGGCGTAGGAGTTGTAGATGTGCTCGCGGGACTTCTGGTCGTGGTAGTAGAGCGAGGCCTCCAGGCTGAGGTTCGTGACCCAGCTGCGGTTGAGAAGGAGCGTCGCCTTGACGTGCGGGGTCAGGAGGTTGTCGCGGGCCTTCGTCCGCTCGTCGGAGAAGGCGTCAGGGTCGTTTTTCGCGTCCATGCCACCGACGTTGCCGGTCAGACCCGCCTCGAGGCGGAGTTTCTGCCGGAAAGTGACGCTGTATTCGGCGGTGAAGCCGCGGCGGGTATAGGAAGTGTAGGGCGAGGAAAGCTTCTGCGTCGCGCGGGTCCACTGGCCGCTGAGGTTCAGCACGCCCTTCCCGAGTTCGACGCCCTTGGAGATGCCGGCGTCATAAGTCCGCGGATTGACGGAAAAACTGATGTTGAGCGGCGTGCGGCCCTTTTTCGTGATGATGCGGACCATGCCGGAGCCGAGGTCGCCATACTCCGCCGACGGGACGCCGGTCAGCACCTCCACCGACTCGATGTTCTCCACCTGCAGCGCGCGGGTGTCGACCCCCTGCATACCGGCGAAGCTCGCGTTGTCGCCCATGCGGACGCCGTTGACCTCGACCGCCGTGGAGAAGGCGGCATTGCCCGCGGACTGCCCGCCGCCGCGCAGGGAAAGCTCCGTCTGCGCCGTCAGGTCCGGATTGACCGTCTTGCCGCCGGGCATCAGCGCGGCGACATTGCCGACGCCGGACATCTGAAGATGGTCCAGCGCCGCCCGGCCGAGGGTGCGGGTCGTGTTGATGTTGTCCTTGGAGCGCTCGGCCGTGACCACGACTTCTTCGAGGGCCAGGGAGCTCACGCGCAGCCGGATGTCCTTGACGATGCCGGCCGTCCCGACGGTGAGCTTTTCCCGAACGGTCTCATAGCCGATCATGCTCACTTCGAAGGTGTACTCCCCTTTCGCGACGTTCCGGAGGGCATACCGCCCGTCCTCGTCGCTGACGGACCAGACATAGTTCCCGTCCAGCGTCACCACCACGCCCGGCAGGGCCTCTCCCGTCTCGGCATCCGTGATGCGGCCGGAAATGTCGATACCGGCCCATCCTGTCACTTCCGACAGGAGGGCCAGTATCAATAACATCAACAATAAACTGGTTTTTTTCACTGTTGCAAAGATACGGGATCAGCCGCAACAGCGCAATCCCCAATTATTGGTATTCTACAGCGTTGCGAGGAAGGCCTGCATCTGCGGAACCTTGGCCAGGGCGGCCTTGAAGAGGGCGACCTGGTTGCGGGTGCGGACGAGGTTGTGCTCGGGATACTTGATCTTATAGTAGGTATCGCCGTTGATGTAGTCCGCGAAGAAGCGCACGGCCTGCATGTACGGGAAGAGGCAGGCAGCATAGGGCAGCATTTCGCGCTCGAGCGGGGTCAGGAAGACCTTGGCGGAGCTGATGTAGCCCTCGGCGAACGCCTCGAAGATGTCCATCTTAAAGTCCACCTTCTCCACGGCCGGGTCATCCTCAGCGACGGTGTTGGCGGCCGTCCGGAGGAAGTCGCCGAAGTCGGAGAAGACGAAGGAAGGCATCACGGTGTCGAGGTCGATGACACAGAGGACGTTGCCCTTGTCGTCGAACATCATGTTGTTGACCTTGGTGTCGCAGTGGCAGATGCGTTTGGGGAGCTTGCCCTCACGGTGGAGGCGCTCGGCCTTGCACATCTCTTCCTCATACGGCTGCAGCGTGGCGAGGATTTCCTGCACCTCAGGCTCTTTCATGCGGCCGGCCTTGTCGGCGGCGACAGCCTCGCGGAGCTGGCGGGCGCGGAGTTCCATGTTGTGGAAATCCGGAATCGTCTCACCGAGCTTGTCCGGGATGTCGGCCAGCATGGCCTCGAAACGGCCGAAAGCCTCGCCGGCGAAGCGGGAGTACTTCGGATCCACCGTCTCGTAGGTGAAGGCGTCCGGGATGAACACGCCGACGCGCCAGTACTTGTCCTCCACGACGCAGTAGGTCTTGTCGCTGTCCACGAGCGGGACGAAGCTGAGGACCTTGCGGTCGATGTCCGTCTCGCCGGCGGCTTCGAGTTTCTTGCGGATATGGCGCGTGACGGCGACGATGTTGTTCTGCAGAAGATCTACATCCTGGAAAATGGCGTTGTTGACGCGCTGCAGGACGTAATCCTTGGGACCGTCGGTCTTGATCTTATAGGTATCGTTGATGAGGCCGTTTCCGAGCGGCTTGATGTCCAGCACCTTGCCCTCAATGGCAAAGCGGGCGGCAATGTCCTTGAGTTCCATGGCTTACTCGGCAAAGGCGTACTTGAATCCGTTGACCTTGTTCCAGTCGCCGCGGGTGAAGTCCGGAATGGCGACGGGCATGTTACCGTTCTCAAGGGAGATGCGGGAGAGTTCGCCGAGGCAGCACCATTCCGCGAGGTCGTAGACGTCCATATCGAGCGGCAGGCCGTTCTGGAGGCAGTAGATGAGGCGGTAGTCCATGATGAAGTCCATGCCGCCGTGGCCGCCAACCTGCTTCGCGAGAGTCTCGAGCTCGGGGGTCAGGATGTCGCTGCGGTGACCGGCCATGAGGGCGTCGAGTTCGCCGCCCATATAGACGACTTCGCCCTGGAGGTCATCATAGGCCACTTTCTGGGCGCCTTCGCTGCGGAGGCAGATCTGGCCGACCGGGTACTTGCCGGCATAACCGTCAGTACCGACGAGCTGATACATGCGGCTGTAGGGGCGCGGGGTCATGACGTCATGCTCGATAAGCATCGTCTTGCCGTTCTCGGTGCGGATGAGGGTGCAGGTCTGGTCGGCGTTCTGGAAGTCGGTGCATTCCTCGCCGGTCTGGGCCTTGACGTGTTTCGGGCCGTTGAAGGTGCCGGTATCCATCGAGACGAGGGTCTTCATGCGGTCGCCGCGGTGGATGTTGAGGGCCTGGCAGATGGGGCCGATGCCGTGGGTCGGGTAGACGTCGCCGCGGTTCTTGTGGTTGAAATCGAGTCTCCAGTTGTTCCAGTAGCCGTTCCAGTAGGGATCGAGGTTGTGCTGGTAGGCGCCTTCCGCATGGATAATCTCGCCAAACATCCCTTCCTGGGCCATCTTGAGGGCGGTCATCTCGAAGAAGTCGTAGACGCAGTTCTCGAGCATCATGCAGTGCTTGCGGGTCCGCTCGGAGGTATCGATCAGGCTCCAAATTTCGTCGAGGGTCGTGGCGGCCGGGACCTCGATGGCGACGTGCTTGTTATGCTCCATCGCATAGAGGGCGATCGGCGTGTGGTTGATCCAGTCGGTGCAGATGTAGATGAGGTCGATATCTTCACGCTCGCAGACCTCCTTCCAACCTTCGGCGCCGGAGTAGCTGTCGGCGGCGGGGAGGTTGTAATAGGCGAGGATCTGCTGGCTGCGTTCGACGCGGTCGGGCTCGACATCGCAGAGGGCCTTGATCTCGACGCCGGGGATATGGCAGTAGCGCGGGACGGCGCCGGTGCCGCGGTCACCGAGACCGATGAAGCCGATGCGGACGACCTCGATCGGGTCCGCGGTCATACCCAGGGCACTTTCCTGGCCGGCAGGACGCTCCGGAACGGCGACTTCGATGGCGCCTTCCTTGTTGCAGCATTTTTCATTGGACTTGCAGGACACTGCCGTACCCACCAGGAGGGCAGCGGAAGCAAGAAGAAGGAGAATAGTACGTTTCATAATCGATTATGTAGTTGTGTTTGGTTCCAGTCTTACAAACATAATCAAAAAGTTGGTAATTGGCAAAAACTTCGTAACTTTGCAGTCGCTTTTTTAACCGGTCTGTTTCGGTTTTGGTCGAGTAGCTCAGTTGGACAGAGCAACAGCCTTCTAAGCTGTGGGTCTTGGGTTCGAATCCCAACTCGATCACAAAACGCCGTCCTTTTCAGGGCGGCGTTTTTGTGTTAATAGTAGCGGTAGAACAGCGCGATGGACTCCATCCCGGCGAAGAGCTGCCGGAGGAGATAACTCTCGTTCGGGGAGTGGATGGTGTCGCGCTCCAGGCCGAATCCCATCAGCAGCGGATCAATGCCGAGGATCTTCTGGAGATCGGCCAGCACGGCAATGCTGCCGCCGCCGCGGCTGGGGACGGGCGTGATGCCGTAGACCTCTCCCATAGCTTTCGATGCTGCCTGGAAGGCCGGCGAGCTGATAGGAATCAGGAAGCCGTCGCCGCCTTCGAAGGGCGTGACTTCCACCTTGACATACGGCGGGGCGATGGCTTTGAAATGCTCAGCAAACAGTTTGGAAATCTCGGCACCGGTCTGGTTCGGAACGAGGCGCATCGAGATCTTGGCATGGGCCGTGGACGGGAGGACGGTCTTGGCGCCGGCGCCCGTGTAGCCTCCCCAGATGCCGCAGACGTCGAGGCAGGGACGGATGCCCGTGCGCTCGAGCGTAGTGTAGCCCTCTTCTCCGCGAACTTCATTGATATCAAGGAAAGCTTTGTACTCGTCGAGATCAAACGGTGCGCGGGCCAGTTCAGCCCGGTCTTCCGCACTGAGTTCCACCACTTTGTCGTAGAAGCCGGGGACATTGACGCGGCGTGTAACCGGGTCGATGAGCGTAGCGATCATCTCACAGAGCACGTTGATCGGGTTCGCGACGGCACCGCCGTAGTGGCCGGAATGGAGGTCCTTGTTGGGGCCGGTGACCTTGACCTCGAGATAGGCCAGGCCGCGCATGCCGCAGTTGATGGACGGGACCTTGTCGGAAATCATCGTCGTGTCGGACACGAGGATGACGTCCGCGGCGAGCAAATCCTTGTGCTCGGCAGCCCATTTCGGAAGGGCGCCGCTGCCGATTTCCTCCTCGCCTTCGAAGATGAACTTGATGCTGTGCCTTAATTGCCCGGTCCGGACGAGGTATTCGAAGGCCTTGATGTGCATGAAGACCTGTCCCTTGTCGTCATTGGCGCCGCGGGCGTAGATGGCCTCCTCGCCGGTCGCGGGATCCTTCGCGATGACAGGCTCGAAGGGGTCCGTGCGCCATTTCTCCAGCGGCTCCGGCGGCTGGACGTCGTAGTGGCCGTAGATCAGCACGGTCTTTTCCGCGCCAGGGACGTCCTTGCAGCCATAGACGACGGGATGGCCGGTTGTCGGATAAACGTCGGCGCTGTCGGCACCGGCCTCCAGCAGGAGCTCGGTCAGGCGCCGGGCACAGCGGGTCATATCCTCCTTGTGCTCGGGCTGGGCACTGACGGAGGGAATGCGAAGAAGGGAAAAGAGTTCTTCAAAGAAGCGGTCTTTGTTCTGCTCGATGTATTGTTTCATGAATATCGGTGTTTCGTGTTTTGTGGCGAAGCATCTACCCGGCGAGGAAGCACAGGCGGTGGGCGGCGAAGGAGGAGGAAAGGGTGGCGGCGGGAGTGCGGCCGGCGGCGAGGGCGGCGAAGAAATCGCGAACGAGCGCCTCGTCGGCGCCGGCGTGCAGCGGCAGGTGCCGCAGATGGGTATAGTCCTCGTCAAGGACGCGCCCGTCGGCATAGTCGACATGAATGCAGCCTCCGTCGGCATGGAGCGTTCCGGCAGCACCTTTTATAACGGTAGCGCGTCCCTCCTCCAGGGAAGTGCCTTCCAGCCGCATGCGCAGCGTAATTCTGCCGGTAAGGCTTGTACTTATCTCCTGGGTGTCGTAAACGTTGTTGTCGCAGTGGTAGACGCAGCGGCCATAGCGGCCGGAAGCAAGCTCGCGGCGGATGACCTGCTCCAGCGTATCGCCGTCGGGAATGTCAAAGCCGTCGGTCCACTCCCCTCTCTCGATATAGAGCGACACGGCGCTGTAGGCGCAGGAAGAAGCCAACGGACAGTCGATGCAGCGATAGGCGGCACCGGAGGGAGCCGCGGAGGCCCGGAACTTGGCCCGCTCTCCCCTGCTGCGGACGGGACCGTCCAACTCGGCGCCGGTAATCCAGAAGATAAAATCGGCGTCATGGCAGCATTTGGAGAGGAAAATAGGCCCCGCATCGGCCCGGCGGGACCACAGGCCGCGGACAAAGGTATGCGCCATCCGGTCCGGGCCGATATGCTCCGTATGGTCGATCTCCCGCAGCTGGCCCAGCGTCGCCGTGAGTTCCTTAATGCGCTGGAAGTAAGGATGGAACCGCATCTCCAGACACAGCGCCACCGGCACGCCTTTGCGCTCGGAAGCCGCCAGCAGCGAGCGATAAGCCGATTCCGAAGAAGCCGCCGGCTTTTCCAGCAGCACCGGCCAGCCCCGCTCGACACAGCGCAGCGCCAGCGGCACATGCAGCCGGTCCGGAGCCGCGATGATCACCGCGTCGATACCGCTGCCGGAAGCCGGAGTGTCGGAAGATGTCGGGAGGAATGCGGTCTGCAAGGACCGTGAAGCGGGAGCTTGCTCCGGCTGGAGATACTGACTCCCGACGTCTTTCGACCGGAGGCTGGAGGCAGCAAAAAAGTCATCCGGGGAGGAGAAGCAGCCGTCGGCGGGAACGCCGAAGCGAGCGGCGGTCTGGCGGAGCCGGAGGGGGTCCGGTTCCACCAGGCAGCGCACGTGTACGCCCTCTGGCAAGCAGCCGAGGTACTTTCGGGCCCTGTTTCCCGCTCCTATGACGGCAATGTTCATCCTACTTCAGGCCACGGGCACGAAGGAGCGCATCCGGGTTGGGATCAGCTCCGGTGAAGGAACGGTAGAGAACCATCGGCTCCTCGCTGCCGCCCTTCTCGAGGAAGGTACGGCGGAACTGCATGGAGATCTCCGGATTGAAGAGACCCTCTCTCTTGAAGCGCTCGAAGGCATCCACGTCGAGGACCTCGGACCACAGATAGCCGTAGTAGCCGGCGCTGTAGCCGCTGCCGAAGATGTGGTTGAAGTAGCTCGTGCGGTAGCGCGGGATGATCTCGTCGATGAGGCCCATCTCCTTGCAGACCTTCGTTTCGAAGTCGCGGATATCCTGGGCGGTCTGGAACTTGGCCACCTCATCCACGCTCAGTTCATGCCACTTCATGTCGAGGATGGAGGCGGCGCAGAGTTCGCCGGTCATAAAACCCTGGTTGAACTTGAGGGAGTTATTGATCTTCTCCACCAGTTCGGCCGGGATCGGCTCGCCGGTCTGGTAATGGTTGGCATACTGCGCAAGGATTTCCGGCTGGAATGCCCAGTTCTCGTTGAACTGCGAGAACATCTCCACGAAGTCGCGGGTCACGGACGTGCCGCTGACGCCCTTGTAGTGGCATTTCGTCAGGAAGCCGTGGAGGGCGTGGCCGAATTCGTGGAAGGCGGTCTGGACCTCGTCGACGGTCAGCAGGGAAGGCATTTCTTCCGTGGCCGGCGGGAAGTTGCAGACGTTGACGATGACCGGACGGACGTCCTCGCCTTCCGGCGTGACGTACTGGTCGCGGAAGTTGTTCATCCAGGCGCCGCTGCGCTTGGTCTCGCGGGAGAAGTAGTCGCAGTAGAAGATGCCGATGAGGGAACCGTCGGCGTCAGTCAGCTTGTAGGCCTTTGCGACGGGGTTATAGACCTCAACGTCAGGGGCTTCCTCGATGTTGACACCATAGAGTTTGTGGGCGGCGAAGAAGAGGCCCTTCTTGACGGAGTCGATCTGGAAGTAGGGCTTCGTCAGGTTCTCGTCGAGGGCGAACTTGCGGGCGCGGACCTTCTCGGCATAGTAGAACCAGTCCCAGGGCTGAATCTTGCTGCCCTTCGGCAGGAGCCCGGCGGCGATATCCTCGTCCATCACCTGCTGCATGTCCTTGATTTCCTCTTTCGCCTTCACCATGGAAGCGTCCATGATCTTGGCGAGGAAGGCGTCAACCGTGGCGGGATCGCCGGCCATCTTGTTGTCGAGCTGGAAGGCGGCGAAGGAGTCGAAGCCCAACAGCTTGGAGCGCTCGGCGCGAAGTTTCATGGTCTCAAGAACGATCTCGTTGTTGTCGTTCTCATTGCCGTGGTTGCCGCGGGAAGAATAGGCATAGAACGCCTTCTCGCGAAGGGCGCGGTCCTCACAGGTCGCCATCCAGGACGGATACTCGGAGACGGTGATGCCGATCTCGGCCTTGAAGGCGTTGTTCTCGGCAAGGAGGTTCTGGCCGAATTTCTGCGACAGCGAGGCCAGGCGGGTGTTGATCTCGGCGAAACGGGCCTTGCCGGCTTCGTCCAGACCGACACCGTTGCGCTGGAAAGCTTCATAGAGGTTCTTCGTCAGCATCTGCTGCTCGCGGGTCAGTCCGTCCATGTTCTCATAGACGGCCTTGACACGGGCGAAGAGGTCCGGATTCATCATAATCTCGTTCTCGGCGGCGGTCAGAAGGGGCGTAACCTCTTCCTCGATGGCCTGCATCTCCGGCGTGGAGTCGGACTCGGCAAGGTTGAAGAAAACGCCGCTCACCCTGGCGAGCAGTTCGCCGCTGCGGTCATAGGCGGCGACGGTGTTCTCGAAGGTCGGTGCCTCTTCGCAGGCGATGATGGCCTCGATGTCGGCCTTCTGCTGCGCGATGCCTTCCTGGAAGGCGGGCATATAGTCGGAGACTTCAATCTTGGAGAACGGGGCGGTGCCGTACGGGGTGTCCCATTCCTCGAAGAAGGGGTTGGTGCGTTCGGTTTTGGAGGTGCAGGCGGCGATGGCGGCCATTGATAACAGGAAAATTAAGGTTCTTTTCATAATGGGGAAACAAGCTCGAAATGACAAAAGAGACCCCCGGTCGAGGCCGGGGGTGACGTTAGGGTACAGCCCCCTTATTTCACGACGGAAACGGTGGGGTTGTCGACCAGGGTGAGCTGGGCGGCGCCGTTGTAGATCGTCAGGATGCCGGTCACCGTGATCGGGGCGCAGTCGGCGTCGTTGGACGCGTTCGGGTCGCCGATGATGGCGGGATCGATTTCCGTGTCGGCGAACTTGGCGTAGCCGCTGGTGCGGATCTGGACGGGCGTTTCGCCGATGTGGAAATACTGGCTCGTCGTGACGGCCACGGCATTCTCGCGGAGCATCTCCTTGACAGTCTTGGTGTTATCCTTGTCGAAGGAAGTGAAGGCATCGTTCATGCCGAGCTTGCCGTTGGTCTGGCACTCGTCGAAGTTGCCGTTGTCGAGGTACTCGAGGAACTTGGCCTTGGACATGGCCCAGGTGTTGACGCCGTAGGTCTTCTGGGAGCAGAAAACGCGGTTGTCACCGGACTTCTTGTCCTTGTACTGGTCGACGTAGAGGAGAATGAAGATGCGCTTGTAGTTGTCCGTCTTGTAGCTGCTGCTGGCGCCGTACTTCAGACCCTGAATCTGGACCAGTTTGCCCCAGAGTTCACCGGTGAAGCCGGTGCTGATGGCGGTCTTGATGTCTGCCTCGGTGACGACGGCAGGCGCAAGGGCCGTTGCCTGTTCGCCGCGAAAGACGTGGCGGTTGATCAGTTCCTGGAGGTCGATGTAGGAGGTCTCATACTCGGAGTTCTGGTCCTTCTCGAGGCCGAGCTGCGGCATGCCGTTGTAGGCGCCGAGCGTCAGGCCTTCGCATTTGACATAGACCCACTGGCCGCGGGTAAACTCGCTGTAGAGGGAGGACTTGCCGATCTTGACGTCGATGCCGCCAGTGTTGTCCTGGATATAGAGCTCGCGATAGACATTGCCTTCGCGGTCGTCGGAAATGACCTGGCCCTTGATCCAGACGTTGCCGAGCTCGACACCGCCGGTCTTATACATGGCCTTCAGATCCTTGATGGTCGTAAACTCGCCGGAGAAACCGGGAAGGGTCGCCTCCGTGTAGGGAACGAATTCGGCGGGCTCGTTGTCACCGAACGTGAAGACGGGCTGCCATTCTTCTTTCAGACTCTGGCAGGAGACGAGGGCGGCAAGGGCCGTAAAAGCAATCAATAACTTTTTCATAGTCGCTTAGAATCTGAAATAAACGTTCAACATATAGTTCGTACCGGCCATGTAGAAGTACTTCGGATCGAAACGGTAGAAGCGCTCCTTGGCGACCGTGTTGTCGACGATACGGGTCTGCTCATAACCGCCCGTCTTGACGTCCTTGTTGTTGAGGAGGTTCTTGACGTTCAGCGAGAAACCGAGCTGGTACTTGCGCTGGATATACCAGGACTTGCCGACGGAGAGGTTGACGAGGACGGCCGGGTCGAATTTCTCCTGGGCGGTCATATACTCGATCTCTTCGTTGGTCATGTTGTTGTCCGGACCGGCGACGGCGTAATCCGTACGATAGAGAGGGTTCATGTCGAGGTAGGACTCGCCGAAGTACTCGACGTCCGCATCGATGAACCAGTAGTTGTAATTGTAGGCCAGGCCGAGGGAAGCGGCAATCTGCGGCGTACCCGCCACATAGTGCTGCGTCTTCTTGCCCTCGAGGGTCACGGTCTCCTTCCAGTAAGGGACCAGGACGTTGTCCATCACCACCGACGCGCTGTTGTCGACCGTCTGGGTCATGTGCGGATTGGAGGTGTAGACATAGTTGCCGAGGGCGAGGACGCCCTGGACGGAGAGGTTGTCGACGACATAGGTCGGGACCTTGAAGCCGAGCTCGAAGCCCATGTTGCGCTGGTCGATGCCGCTGATGGCGAAGTTCGAGAAAGCGTTCTGGATGTCGTCATAGGCGCTCATCACCTTCGACTGGTCGTTGATGGTGGTGAAGAAGGCCGTTGCGCGGACATTGATGCCCGGGGAGGCATACTGCCAGTTGAGGTCGGCGGAGAAGGTCTTCGTCGTCGTGAGGTCCTTCATCAGTGTGTTGCGCGTACGCGGGGAAAGGAAGGCCTGGTTGAAGTGCGGTGCATCGGTGAAGTAGCCGACGTTGGCATAGACGCGCTGGTGACCGCCGATGACGTAGTTGAGGTTGGCCTTGGCGGCGTAGGTCAGGAAGCCGGAGACCTCGGACTTGCCGTAGGAGGTCTCCTCGGAGGCCTGGATGCCGGCGGCGGCCCACTGGGCGGCCATGGCGTCGTTCTCAGGCTGGCCCGGGAACAGACCCTTGCGGTTGAGACCCTCGCGCCAGAAGCTCTCGTGGCCGAGGCGGCCGGCGAGCGTCGCGCTGAAGTTGTCGATGGAGTACTTGCCGCTGACCCAGGCGCCGAAGTTGCGCACCTGCGCATAGTAGTCGAAGCCATACTTGTCACCGACCTTCAGGACGCGGGCCTGTCCGTTGGCGAGATAATAGTCGAGGTCGTTCTGGACCTTCCAGGGGGTCGTCGCGAAGTCACGTTCGGCGAAGTTGTCGGTATCGAGGAAATACTCGCCGCCGAGGAGGTCGGCCACCGTCTGGAAGTATTCCGTGCGGTTGATGCGGGCATTGATACCGCCGTTCACGATGAGGTCCACGGACGGACGCCATTTGAAGGAAGCGGCGAAGTTGAAGTCGCGCTGGTCCGTGCGGCGCTCCTGCTGGACATACTTGGAACGGCCGTTCTGCGTGCGGTTGATGTTGTAGATGCGGTCCCAGTCGATATGGGTGATGTTCGGGAAGTCCTCCGGATGGGTCCAGATCTCATTGGCCCAGCCGCGCTTGATGTCGTTGTAGCGGTTGAGGTCCGGATTGGGATCGTAGAAGTAGCTCGGGAGGTTGCGGTAGTAGTCCGGACGGGGATCCTGGGCGTCGTACCAGTCGAGAGCTGTGTAGCCGTTCTTGCCAAAGCGGAACATGGCCGTCGCCGAGGCGTTGAACTCATCGGAAGGGGTGTAGTCGT
>CAMKRY010000003.1 GCA_946415345.1 uncultured Bacteroidales bacterium
CCGGCTTCATCAGCTCCAAGAGCTACCAGGGCCGCGAACTGAAGGCCCTCGAGCTCCCGGGCCTCTGGAACGGTGCCATGTCCGACTGGAACACCCTCTTCGTGGAGGTTCCGCTCGAGACCTTCAACCCCGTGAAGGTCGTCATGGACCTCCTCCGCCCCGCGCATCAAGGATAGTTCGCGCGCGAAATATTTGCCGTATCGGAGAAAAATTCCTAAATTTGCGGGCTGATGTCTTCTGCAAGGGAGACATCGCCCGTTTAAGCAATATAAACAGTACAACCATATGGCAAACAAAAACGTGAAAGCGGCTCCTGCCGTTGAGACCCCGGAAGTCAAGGCTGACTTCTTCACCCGTAATTCCAAGCTGATTTACGGCATCCTGATCCTCATCATCATCGGTGTTATCGCCGGTTTCCTTTACTATCGTCACGCTGAGAAGATGCGTACCGAGGCCGCGAGCCGCTATGCCGTGGCCGTCGCCCACCTCGATCAGGCTGTTCCGCAGCTGACCGGTAACGCCCAGTATCCGATCCAGTTCCGTCAGGCCACGGGCCTCGACAGCCTCGAGCTCCGCAACGCCCTCGAAGGTGTCGGTGACGAGATGGGTCTGCTGGCCATCGTCGACAAGTACGGCAGCCGCGCCCCTGAAGCCATCAACCTCAGCATCGCCAGCTGCTACCTCCACCTGGGAGAGTATGAGAACGCCATCAGCTACGCCGACAAGTATGACACGGAAGATCAGCTTCTGACCTCCCGCGCCCTCAGCGTCAAGGGTAACGCCCAGATGCAGCTCGGCCAGTTCGACGCCGCCAAGGCTTCCTTCCTCGCTGCCGCCGGCAAAGTCGATGAGGACATCGCCGCCGAATACCTCTTCAACGCCGCCCTGGCCAGTGAAGAGCTCGGTGATCTGGAAGGCGCCCTCGCCCTCTACACCAAGATCCGCGACCGCTACTCCAACAACTACGACCAGCGCTATCCGACCTCCGGTGCCGCCGAGTACAATGCCTGGAACATCGAGTCCCAGATTGCCCGTGTCGAAACCCTCCTCGCAAAATAAGTAAACCATGGGAAGAGCATTTGAATTCCGCAAAGAACGGAAAATGAAGCGTTGGGGCCACATGGCCAAGACCTTTACCAAACTCGGAAAGGAAATCACCATCGCCGTCAAGCAGGGCGGCGCCGAAGTGACCGGCAATCCCCGTCTCCGCGCCCTCATCGCCGAGGCCAAGTCGGAGCAGATGCCCAAGGAGAACATCGAGCGCGCCATCAAGAAGGCCACCGAAGCCAAGAGCGGTGACTTCAAGGAGATTATTTACGAAGGCTACGGCCCGTTCGGTATCGCCTACCTCGTGGAGGCCGCGACCGACAACAACACCCGCACCGTCGCCAACGTCCGCAGCTACTTCACCAAGTGCGGCGGCTCCCTCCAGACCAGCGGCAGCGTCGCCTTCATGTTCGACCACAAGTGCGTCTTCCGTCTCAAGGAAGACACCGCCAACCCGATCGACATCGAAGAGCTCGAGCTCGACCTGATCGACTTCGGCGCCGACGAGGTTTTCCGTCAGGAAGTCGAAGACGAGGATGAGAACGTGACGAGCGAAATCGTCATCTACGGCGACTACACCGCATACGGCCAGATCCAGAAATACGTTGAGGACAAGGGCTATGAACTTGTCTCCGGTGGTTTCGAGCAGATTCCGAACGTCGACCTCAAGGAAGTCACGCCCGAGCAGCGCGCGACCCTCGAGAAACTGACCGGCCTCCTCGAAGACGACGAGGACGTCACGAACGTCTACTCGACCCTCAAGCCTGCGGACGAAGAGTAACGACGGCTTCTTCCGGTTCGGCGAGCGGATACCACAGGTACGCTTCCACCTCCGGACAGCCGATCTCCCGCATCAGGGCGGCATATCGCCCGATCTGGCGAAGATACTTCCTTAATTCCCGGTCAGCTTCGGCTGCGCCGGGATTTCTTTTACCGAATTTATAGTCGATGATGACAGCCTTGCTTTCGGTCGGGAATACGATGCGGTCCGGACGCCAGATCTGGCCGTCGGAATCCATGAGGGACGTCTCGTTGAGGATGCGGCAACCGCTGTCCGGGGTGGGGAACCAGTCGGGGTGCTGCTCCCGAATGGCGGCGATGCGCTGGCGGAGAATGCCCAGGATCTCTTCCGCCCGGGCGGCGGGCAGCAGGCCGTTGCGGACGGCATCACGCACGGCGGGCTCCAGATCCGTTTCGGGATGGACGACCTGAGAAAGGATGTCGTGGAGGACCGTACCCATTACGCGGGGGGATGCATCGAAGCCCGTTGCACCACCTTCGCCGAAGAAATCGGCTGCGTCGGCGCTGAATTTCAAGCGGTTCCGCTGGCCGAGGGGGATCTCCTCGCCCTCGGCGTCCACCGTCTGGTCCGCTGAACCGTTGAGGGGATAAGAGGGATAGGTGGCAATCAGTGTCTCCATCTGTTCCGGATCTTTTTCTTTCAGGCGACTCTTGGGGACGCATGCGCCGACCTGATAGCGCTCAGGTTCGGCCTCATCTTGCAGGAGCCCGCTTTCCAGCCCGTCAAAACGGGCGAAGGCATAGAGCAGCTCGCAGAGCCCGGAACTGTCCGTCCAGTCGCAGAGCGGGGCCTCTCCGATGGCTGAGATGCCGTCCTGATGGATGCCATCCGTGTATTCGCGGATCGAGAAGGCTTTGGGCAATCGCTTGCGGGCGGCGGCGGTCGGAAGCGTAGAGATGAGGCGGAGGTTGCATTCCGGACGCGTCATAGCCACATAGAGGAGGTTGAGGTTGTCGATCAGTTGGAGATGGTGCTCGGTGCGGTAGCTGCCGGCAAAGAGGGTCTGGTCGGATTTGGACGACAGCGAGATCTGGTAGGCGCCGTTGGCGACGCCTTCCAGCTCCGTTCCGGCTGTCTCCGGAATGCACCAGTACGGGGATCTGCTGCTGAAAAGGGAGATGCCTTCGAGGAAGGGCAGGATGACGCAGGGAAACTCGAGACCCTTGGCCTTGTGGACCGTCATGACGCGGACCGAGCGTCCGATTTCCGGGGGGACAATTTTCGGATTGGCTTCCTTCCAGTGCTGCAGGAAGCGGGAGAGATCGTTGCCGTCCAGGGCTACGCGGTCCTGGAGGTAATCCATGAAGGCCTGGATATAGGGGACTTCGCTGTCATAGGTGCTGGCGTCATAGGCACGCAGTTCCCGCAGGATAGCCTCGGCGAGGTCCGTCAGAGAGTGGTAACTGTCCTCCTCCTTCCAGGCCTTCAGGCCCATGCGGTGCGCGAGATAGCCGCTGACGGTCAGGCTGCCGTCTTCCTTCTTCTCCTCTCCGGGCTGCTGGATCAGCGAGAACTGAGAGACGAGCCGGCGGACGGTGATGGAGGCTTTGACGGCCAGGGCGTCGTCGGAGACCACGGGAATCTTCTCCCGGATCAGGGCCTCCGCAACGGCGGCGCCTTCTTTGTTGGTGCGGGTCAGGATGGCGATGTCGCCGTAATCCCATCCCAGCGCCCGATAATCGGCGATGGCACCGAGGACCTGAAGCATCTCTTCATCCCGGGAATGGCAGAAAACGGCTTCGACGCAGCCCTCTCCTGGCGTGCCCTTCTGTGGTTGCTGCCATACATCTTTATATATGCGCGAGATGGATCGATCGGGATTCCCCTCGCGAAGGTCCAGCTGGGCTGCTGCGAAAAGGAAGAAGCGGTTGTTGACATCGACAACCTGCGGGAAGGTGCGCCAGTTGTCCTTCAGTGCCTCAATAGCGCTTTCCGGGAGGTGGAAGCTGTCCTGAACGCCGCGGTCGAGCAGCTGCCAGTCGGAGCCGCGCCAGCGGTAGATGGACTGCTTGACGTCGCCGACGATGAGGTTCCGGCCGCCCTTCGACAGGCTGTTGTCCAGCAGCGGGTAGAAGTTCTTCCACTGGACGGTAGAGGTGTCCTGGAATTCGTCCAGGAGGAAATGGTCGTAGCGGACGCCGGTCTTTTCATAGACGAACGGGGCGTCGCTGCCGTCGATGATGTCGCGGAGGAGAGCGTTGGAATCGTCGAGATTAAGGATGTTCTTCTCCTCTTGCAGGGCAGCGAATTCCTTGCGCAGTTCGGCGGCGATGCCGAGGTTATAGAGTTGTCCCTTGATGGCGAGGGCGGTGCGGTAGAGTTTGTATCGGGGACCGAAGAAACCGGTGATGCGCTCCATGGGTTCGCCGAGGACCTTTTCCACATCCGGAGCTTTCGCCTTGGCATCTTTGCTCAGCCATTTGTCCGGGTTGGCGATGGCCTTGAAGAAGGCGTCAGACGGCTTCTCAATGGTCTTTTCCGCTTCGTCAGCCAGTTTGATGATTGCGCGGGGGGAGGTGCCGAGGGCCATGGCGTCGAGCCCGTACTCTTCCTGCAGCAGGCGGAGAATTTCCTGTGCGCAGTCGCGGACCTCTTTTTCATAGTCCTGGACAATTTTCCGACTCCGGGCGATGAGATTCCTCAGATGTTTCCGATCGAAAGCCAGCGTCTCGTCGATGCCGGCGTCCGCGATCATTTCGCGGTAGCGCTCGGAGAGAAGGCTGTTCGCCATGTCGTCCAGCTGGCGGTCCAGGCTGAATCGATTGCCTTCCTCAAGCCCTTGTAAGACACTTTCCGTCAGCCAGTTCAAGAGGGAATTCTCCTTTCCGCCGTCCTCTTCGGAAAGGCCGTCCAGCAGGCGGTCCACCGTCTCGGCGGCGAGGGCTTCCTTGTCCAGCTCGATCTGGTAGGAGACGAAATGGCCGATTTCGCGGGAGAAGGCCTTCAGCGTCTGCTGGAAGAAACGGTCGATCGTGGAGACAGCGAAAGCGGAATAGTCGTGCAGGAGCGCGGCGAGGCGCTGTTTCGCGCAGCTCTGGAGAGCGGAGGCGTTTGGAAGCAGGCCGGGTACGAAATCCTTGAAGTAGTCGGACTTCTCGGGCTCGCGGGCGAGCTGGTCCAGTTCCTTGAGGATGCGCTGCTTCATCTCGCCGGTGGCCTTGTTCGTGAAGGTCACGGCGAGGATATGGCGATAGGCCTGCGGATCACCCTGCAGCAGGAGGGTGATGTATTGCTTGGCGAGGCGGAAGGTCTTTCCCGAGCCCGCGGATGCTTTCAGAACCTGGATCATCGCCCGCAAATCATTTTGAAGTTACACATCTCGCAGGTCTTGAGCTCGTCCGTCAGGCGGAAGGGGACCGCCGGATCGTCGATTTCAGCCAGAATGCCGCCGAGGCGCTCTTTGACGAGGTTTACGAACACCGGCGACAGGCCGTTGGTCACCGGCGCACTGACGAAGAGATTTGCCGGGGCATAGATGCCGTTTTCAATGCGGACGTTCCGGTATTCGGGCAGCGCCCGGGTGAACATGTCGTAGAGGAAGAGCTGAAAGGCGATGGTCGGACGCTTTTCGTTGCTGGGGCCAAAGAGCAGGTCCGCAACGCTCTGGGCATTTTCATCGCGAATGTCCGTATCCTCGTCCTTGACGCGGCCGGTCTTGTAGTCGAGGATGCGGATGACGCCCTCCTCGATGGAATCCATGCGGTCGATGATGCCCGTAAAGTCGAATCCCGCATACTGCCAGGCCATGTGCCGTTCCAGCCCGAGGATTCGGATGCTGCCATGCTCCCGCGCCAGTTCCAGATCCCGTTGCAATGTCTGCAGGACATAGCGGAGAAGGACGTCTGCGACCACGAGATTGCGCCCGCTGACCTCAATAATGTGCATCTCCTTCAGGATGAGGAAGTCGATTTTCTTCCGGATGCGGTCGTCGTCTTTGATCAGTCCCTCCAGATAGGCGGGGGTCAGAGCATCAAGCGGTCGGATGCGTGCGACGGCCTGATGGTCATAGACGGGGAATTCCGGCGCCAGAGCTTCTCCGCCCAGATAGAGGCTCTGCATCGTTTGGTGGTAGACATTGCCGAGCATGCGCCCGTCGAGGCTCTCGGCGACCTCTTCATCTTCTTCCAACCGGCACACGAACTGGTAATAGAACTTTGCCGGGCAGTTGAGGTAATTGTTGAGCGCCGAAGCGGACAGCGGATGGTCATGGAGCGCCGCGAGCGTCTCCGGGCTCTTGACGATGGGTTCGCCGTCCTGTCCCGATTTCAGTTCGGGCTGGGCCACCTGCCGACGGATCGGCACGCGGAAATGGTATTGCAACTGCTTGATATACCGACTTTCTTCGCCGCTGCGGATACCCTCGGTGCGGCTGTCATAGACGAGCCAGACTTTCTCCGCCCGTTGGAGCAGGCGATAAAAATAATAGGCCCAGACGGCATCCTGGAACTCGTAGGTGGGGAGGCCGAAGCCCTTGCGCAGCTCCGGCGGAATGAACGAAGAGGAGACACTGTGGCGCGGAAAAACGCCTTCGTTCGCCGACAGAAGGATGAGGTGGCGGAAATCCAGCGCGCGGGTCTCCAGCGGTCCCATGATCTGGAGGCCCTTCAGCGGCTCGCCGTTGAACGGGACGGACTGCGGCGCCAGTAGCCGCTGCAGCAGCCGAAACCATGCCGCGGGCTGCACCTCCATCAGTTCGGGCCGGCCTGAGAGCATCTCCACCGCCGTGAAGCAGCGCTTCGTCAGGTCCAGCTCCAGGAGCATGGCGTCATCGCGGGTGAGACCCCGGCCGATGGCGGAGAGCACCTCCTTGAGCCAGGCGATGATGTCCCGGATCTGCGCTGGAAGCCGCTCCTGCGGCTGGCGGACAATGACGCGGAAGAGGGTGCGGAGCAGCGGACCTTTCCGGATTTCCTCTTCGGAGATATAGTAGCGGGCCCCACTTCGGATGCGGCGGACAGTTTCCTGTTCCTCGGGGGTCAGGATGCGGCGTAGCAGGCTGCTGGAGAGCAGGGCGGTCACCGGACGGTGGTAGAAGAACCATTTCCCTTCCTTGCAGCGAAGATTGAGCTGGAGCGCCGCGGCATTGTCCAGCAGCGTATAGATGGCGCCGGCGCCGAGCGGGTAGCCCATGGTGACGTTGATGTCCTCCCACTGCGGCGGAATGGAATTCAGTACCGGGGTCAGGAGCGTCTCGTCGGGAAGGACGATGGCGGTGCCGACGGGGTCGCTGCGGTCGGTTTGATCGAGAATGCCGGGCAGGAGCTTGGCCTGTCCCGTCGCGGAGGGGACGCTGATGACGGTCACTTCCGGCACATGCTTCGGATCATCCTCCAGGCGGAAGTCTGCCGGCATGGGGAAGCGGGCAACATTGTCGTCCATGAAGACCGTGGACTTGTTGGCTTTGTCGCGGATCATCCCGGAGACATAGTCCCAGAGAAAGTCGGCCATGCCGGCGTTGCGCATTTTCGTGAGCACCGTCCGTTCGCATTCGTTGAGGGCGTTCAGGCCGATGAAAACATAGTGGACGTCGCTGCTGAGAAGGTCTGCGGCGGATTCTCCGCCCTCGAGGCGATCCGCCAGGTCGCGGTAGACCATGCCCTCGTAGGCCATTCCCTTGCGGCGGAGACTGTCGCGGAAGGAGGTATAGAGCGGGTAGAGGAGATTCCAGATGCCGAGGAAGCGCTCCTTGGTGTTCGGATTGTCGGAACCCAGGTCGACGGTCAGGACGCCGGCGTTGTCGCGGAAGTGCCCCAGGAAGTTCTCGATGGCCTTCCGCTGCGTTTCGCTGAGGTAGGAAAAGTCTTCCTGGATGGCCTTGAGGTCGGATACGTTCGCGAGAAGCATCTTCGCATCCACGCGGTATTTGTCGATGTCGTCGAAGTCGCCGAGGAGGATGTCGCCCCAGAAGATGAATTCGTCGAGCGGTTCGGCCTTCGGATGGAGGGCCTTGTAGCAGTCGTAGAGCTCGATGAGGAGCTGGATCCGGTCGGTCGGGCGAATGCCGGCGGACTGATAGAAGAAATCATTGATCGTCAGCAGCTTGGGTGCGAACTGGGCGTGGCATGGGCCATGGAGCCGCACCTCTTCCCGGAGGTGTTGTTTGAAAAAGGCGGCTGCGCGCCGGTTCGGGAAAACGAAGCAGCAGGCCCCCAGAGGGAGATCGGTCTGGCGGCAGTAATAAGCGGCGGCTTGTCGGAGAAAAGGGGTCATCGGAGCAAATTCGGAAAAATTTCGTATCCCGTCCTGCGAAGATACAATTTTTTACTTATATTTGTAAGCCTCGCAAGAGCACTTACACATAATTATACTGTTAACCCGTCATTTCCTTACAACAAAATGAAAAAGAAATTCAGATGCCTCGTCTGCGGCTATGTCTACGAAGGCGAGAATCCCCCCGCAGAGTGCCCCGTATGCCACGCTAAGGCTGAAAAATTCGTCGAACTGAAAGAATCGGCCGGAGAGGATCCGAAGTGGGCCTGCGAGCATGTCGTCGGCGTCGCCAAGGGCTGCGATCCTGAAATCTGGGCCGGCTTGCAGCATGATTTCACGGGCGAATGCAGCGAAGTTGGCATGTACCTCGCCATGAGCCGCCAGGCCGAACGCGAAGGATATCCCGAAATTGCCGAAGCCTTCAAGCGCTATGCTTTCGAAGAGGCCGAGCACGCCGCCAAGTACGCCGAACTTCTCGGCGAGGTCGTTTGGGACACCAAGACCAACCTCAAGAAGCGCTATGAGGCCGAGGCAGGCGCCTGCGAAGGTAAACTCGCCGTCGCCACCAAGGCCAAGCAGCTGGGCTATGACGCCATCCACGACACCGTCCACGAAATGGCCAAGGACGAAGCCCGCCACGGTGCCGGTTTCCTCGGTCTTTACAAACGCTATTTCGGCAAGTAAGATTTGAATACCCTCTATCTCATTGACGGACACGCGCTCATCTTCAAGATGTACTACGCGTTCCTCCGCCGGCCGATGATCAACTCGAAGGGGATGGACACTTCCATCCTCTTCGGTTTCACGAAATATTTGCTGGAGCTCGTCGACCGCGAAAAGCCGACGCACCTCGCCGTGGCCTTCGACCCACCCGGAGGGACCTTCCGCCATGAGATGTATCCTGAGTACAAGGGGACCCGTCCGCCGACGCCCCAGCTGATCATCGATGCGCTGGAGCCGCTGACGGAGTTGCTGCAGGCCCTTCGGGTGCCGGTGCTGATGGAACGCGGTTTCGAGGCCGACGACGTCATCGGTTCCATGGCCGTGCGCGCCGCCGCCGACGGATTCACCGTCTATATGGTGACCCCGGACAAGGATTACGGCCAGCTGATTGCCCCGAACGTGCTGCAGTACAAGCCCGGAAAGGGCGGGGGAGAGAGGGAAATCATCGGCCCGGCCGAGCTCTCGGAGCACTGGGGCATCGCTTCGCCGGCGCAGATGGTCGACATGCTGACTCTCTGCGGCGATACGGCCGACAACGTCCCCGGCGTCAAGGGCGTGGGGGAGATTGGCGCGGCGAAACTCATCGCCAAATACGGCTCGGTGGACGGAATCTATGAACATCTGTCCGAGCTTACGCCCCGCCAGCAGGCCCAGTTCGAGGAGGCCCGGGACCATATCGCCCTGTCGCGCGAGCTCGTGACCATCAAAACGGACATTCCGCTGGCCGTGACGAATGAAGAGATGGCGCTCATCACGGAGTATGACCCTGCGGTCGCCGATCTCTTTGAAAAATACGAATTCAATTCGCTGAAGCGCTATATTGCGCATATCTCCGCCCCGGCTCGCGATGCGTCTTCTGTCATTTCGAGCGCCTCTCCTGTCATTTCGAGCGAAGTCGAGAAATCTGTTTACGGGTCATACACCCAACTCTCTGCCGCCGAATTCATCCCTGCCGCCCGGTCCGTCGGTCGGATGGGGGTGGCCATCCTCAAAAACAGCCCAAATCAAGGATGCAAGGTCGAAATTGCCCTCTCCATCCTCAAAAATGGCGGTTTTCAAGGATACAAGGGCCAAAATGATGGATCCATCCTCGATAATGGGGTTTTTCGAGGATGCGCGGACGAAATCCGGGAAATACTGGAGGACGCGTCCATCGAAAAGGTCGGCTTCGACCTGAAAAAGACGGCGCGGACGCTGGCGGAGGAGGGGATCACTTTACGGGGCCGCTGGGTGGACATCGCGCTGATGCATTACCTGATCAATCCCGAGCGCAGTCACGCCGCCGATATTCTCGTGAAGAGTTATCTCGGCGTGGACCTCGTAGAAGAATCCGCCGCCCCTGCCGAGCAGGAACTGGATCTTTTTGGCGCGGAAACAGATTCCACGGACAAGCCGTGGAATGACGAAAACGTCATGCCCGGCGAATGCAGGGCATCTATGCGGGAAGCTTCCTTGCTATTGCCCCTGGCGGACAAAGTGGAGACCGAGCTTCGGGAAGCGAGCCTGGAGAAGCTCTACGACGACATCGAGGAGCCGGTGGCCAAGGTCCTGGCGAAGATGGAGACCGCGGGCGTCAAGATCGACATGGCGCCGCTGCAGGCCTTTGCTGACCAGCTGCGTGCCGAGATCATCGAGCGTGAGGCCCGCATCCGCGAAATGGCCGGCGTGCCGGACCTGAACATTTCCTCGCCGAAGCAGGTCGGGGACGTGCTGTTCGGCAAGCTGCAGCTGGATCCGAAGGCCAAACCGAATGCCCGCGGGCAGTATTCCACCGACGAGACGACGCTCCTGGAGATTGCCGACCGCCATCCCATCGTCGACGAGATCCTCGAATTCCGCGCGGCCAAGAAGCTGCTCAGTACCTACATCGAGCCCTTCCCGGGGTACATTTCCCCGCGTGACGGGCGCATCCATACGACCTTCAACCAGGCCCTGACGGCGACGGGACGGCTTTCGAGTTCCAATCCGAATCTCCAGAACATCCCGATCCGGACCGTGCGGGGCCGCGGCATCCGCGCCGCCTTCGTTCCGGGGACCCCGGACGGTCTCATCCTGTCGGCGGACTACTCGCAGATCGAGCTCCGCATCATGGCCCATCTCAGCGGCGACGAGCACCTCTGCGCGGCGTTCCGCGAGGGTGTCGATGTCCACAGCACCACGGCCGCCAAGATCTTCCATATCCCCGTCGCCGAGGTTACCTCCGACCAGCGGCGCAAGGCCAAGACCACCAATTTCGGTATCATGTACGGCATCTCCGCCTTCGGTCTGGCCCAGCGCCTGCGCATCGGCCGAAAGGAGGCCAAGACGCTGATTGATGACTATTTCGCCTCGTTCCCGGCGATCCGTGGATTCATCGAGAGCTGCCTTGTCTTCGCCCGGGAGAACGGCTATGCCGAGACGCTTTTCGGTCGCCGCCGCTATATCCCGGACATCAATTCCAACAATGGAACCGTCCGCGCCCTGGCCGAGCGCAACGCCGTCAACGCCCCGATCCAGGGTACGGCGGCGGACATCATCAAACTCGCGATGATCGAGGTGGACCGCCGGATGACGGAGCGCAAGATGCGCAGCCGCATGGTCCTCCAGATCCACGACGAACTCCTTTTCGATGTTGTTCCGGAAGAAGCGGAGGAACTGAAAGCCCTCGTGGTGGACGCCATGGAACACGTCATCTCCCTTGCCGTCCCGCTGACGGTGGAGTGTAATCTCGGAAAGAACTGGTTGGAGGCGCATTAGCATGGGAATGGACTACAAACTGCTGAGCGACAGGGAACTGGTGCTCAAGGCCCGGGGGGGAGATCAGCTCGCCTACCGCGTCATCTACGAAAAATACGTCAAGGCCGTCCGCTCCCGCGTGAAGGGCTTTTTCCAGTGGCAGGCGGACGTCGATGACGTCGTGTCTGAAAGTTTCGAGAAGTTCTTCGGCAAGCTCGACAGCTACGACCCCGACCGCGATGTGCTGCCCTGGCTCTTCACCATCGCTACCCGTACGGCCCTGGACCGGCTGGAGATTAACCAGCGCGAGGACAGCAAGAAGGAGGGCTACAAGGTCTCCGGCCCGGATATTTCCCACGAGGGAGGGGAGGGGCTGACCGAGGTCAACCCCGAAGATGAGGTCATTTCCGACGAGGTCCACGAGCGCCTGATGGGCTTTCTCGAGGAGCTTCCACCGCGCTACAAGGAAGTGATGGAAAAATATATGATTGAGGAGCTGGAATACGCCGACATCGCCCATCAGCTCGGCCTCGAGCTCAATACCGTCCGCACCCGCATCCGCCGCGGCAAGGCCCTCCTCGCCGAAATGATGCTCCGTGGAGAAGAAGTATGAATTATACATCATTCATAGCCACCTCCCGCCTCGCCTTTCCCTGGCTCACGCCGGAGATGGAGGACCGTTTCGCGGCCCTCGACGGCCTCTACCGCGAGTGGAATGCCAAGATCAACGTCATCTCCCGCAAGGATATGGACGGTCTCTACGACCACCACGTCCTCCACAGCCTCGCCATCGCCCGCTATCTCCATCTGCAGCAGCGGCCGTTGCCTGCAGGAACGACGGTGCTGGATCTGGGCACCGGCGGCGGCTTTCCGGGCATTCCGCTGGCAATTCTTTTCCCCGATGCGCAGTTCACGCTCTGCGATTCCGTAGGGAAGAAGATCATCGTGGCTGACGCCGTGGCGAAGGCGCTGAATCTCAGTAATGTCACGACTGTCAATGCCCGCGTGGAGACGCTCGGAAAGACCTTCGACTATGTCGTCTCCCGCGCTGTCGCTACGCTGGAGGATCTCTATCCCTGGGTCAAGGGCCGCTATCGCGAGAGCATCCTCCTGCTCAAAGGCGGCGACAGCCTCGCCGAGGAGCTTGCAAAAGGCCAGGCCCGCCATCGCCTCGGCAAAGACTCCGTCCGCACCTGGCCCGTCTCCGCCTGGCTCCCCGACCCCTGGTTCGCCGGCAAATTCGTCGTGGAAGTCCAATAGCACGTCGTCTTGGGGCAAAAAGAACAGGAGGTCCTTGCGGGCCTCCTGTGTTTTTATTAACTCTGCTTGTTACTCGATTGGTCTTACTAGTCGGACAGGGTACAGATAAGTCGTTTTGGAATTATGATAACTGCCATCATTAACCTGAGAATCTGTTAACTGAAAATAGTAGCAATTTGCTTTTTTCGCATAAACGACTTTGGTCGTGTGATAACGGCCTTCGGCTCCGCCCACCGACCAACCAGATGATGTATATACTCCGGCAGCAGGCAGGAATACACATCCGGCATCAAGGAGGGCCTCATATTCACTATAAGTAAGGCATTCGCTTTCCTCATCAAGATTATTGAATCCCCAGTTTTCAGTATCGATACTGGTGAGTTTTGACGGCGAAATGGTGAGAGTGGCATAGTCGGGGAAAAGGATAAGACCCACCATGTAGTTTCCTCCAGTTGCTGTGCCATTGACGGAATTCAAACCATGGCCTTCGTATGCTGAGCCGGAAAGACTAATCCTTACCTTTGCATAAAGTCTCCCTGGTGTTTCATTCACGGTAGCTCCGGTACGCGGATAAGATCCCTTGTAATAAATCGTTTCCAGCTCAGTTTTGGTTGGAATTCCCCAGTCGTTGACGCCATCGTTCACTTTCACTACATTTGTAATATCACCATCATCGACGGTATAGTCAGCATTATTATTGAAATACTTAGCCAGTTCAAGGAAACTGAAGTAGTATCTAGTTCCCTCGGAAGCCCCAGACACAGGTGCGGTGCCGCCATAAGCTGCCATGATATCAAGGGCTGCTTCTGCCGTAGTTACTGAGAATGTGCTGCCGGTTTTTACAAGGATTCCCGGAGAGATGAACAGATTACCAAAACTCTTGGCAAGATTCCTGGAAACATTATACACTTTATTGGCTGCCAGCGATTTACCGCTAAGGGTAAGTTTTGTAACATTATTTATGGAAAGCGTATAGTTCTTGCTCCCGGCACCGCCTGGATAGCCAACGGCAAATGTCGCAGTTCCCAATGTGACTGTTGCGGTGCCCGTGACGGCAATACTTCCGTCATAAACTTTAATAGTCACGCTAGCGGCATCTCCCAATCCTTCCAGCTTATAGAACAGCACTGCGTTCTGCACAGAGAAATTGATGGTTTTATCAACACCTGCAGCATCACTTACCGAGTATGTGAAGTGTGCCACTTTGGGAACGGTGACATCCTTTGCACCGTCGGCAAAAGCTTTGGCTGGGGTTACGGTGAGACCGGTCGGGTGGTCTTCGCCATCCACAGATACTGTAAGATAATCAGTTGAATAGCCTTTGGGAAGAAGTGTGGCACTTAGATTAGAACAATTCTTAATGAGCTGAGAAGCGTCTCCATAATCACCGGTGCCGTAAACCGTACCCGAGAAACTGGATGCAGAAGCGTAGTCCAGAACTCCCACATAGGAATAATCTGCCGCGTTGTATGTTCCGGAAAGCTCAATGAAAACTTTGTCTCCGGATTCGAAGGAGCTGGCTATTCCACCACCGCTATATGTGGTCTTTGTGAGGGTAACCGGTACCGTGATTTCCACTGCCTGACGACTAACCTCTGGCCGTGATTGTTCCTGTTCCGAAGAATCTGTCTCTTTCGTGCAGGCACCCAGAACTGTAAGGGCAGCCAATACTGTGAATAAGGTATTTTTGTTCATACTGTTTCCCTCCATATTTAAATGTCCTCTTCTACTCCCCATGATTCACTCATGTTGGCCTGTACTGATGCGCAAAAGACCACTTCAGTTTGCAAAGCAATTACCTCTGTTTCCGGGGCGAGGTAGGACCCCTTTGTCGTTTGGTTTTTCATATAGTTAGTGTTTAATATTTTCCGAGCCGCAAAGGTGGGAATTCTCGCGTATATGCGCGCTACCTTATTGTAGGGAAACGGCATTACCTAAAAGGGGGGAAATGACAAAAATGGCCGCAGAATAGCAGAATTTGAGGATTGGCGTGCGCAGGGTGCGGCCATTTTTTGTAAATTTGCCTTCCGATGAAACGATGGATTCTCATACTGGCGCTCCTCGTGGCGGCGCTTCCTGCGCGGGCAGAATACCGCGGCGAAAGGCACGCAAACCTCGACTCGTTGGAGCAGGTGGTCGCGGCGTGGACGCCGGAGCGGGAGGCCGTGGCGAGTGACGACGAGCTCCAGGGGCTTCAAGGGGCCTGCGTCACCCTGATGCGGGGGTACGAGAGCATCAATTATAAGGTCTCGGAGTTCTATGCCCGCAAGGCGCGGCGGCTCAGCCACCGGCTGGACCGGACCTATTCGGAATTCGACTGCACCCGCTATCTCGGTCAGGGATTCTATAGCAGGAGCGAGTACGACAGTGCGCTCTTTTATTATAATGAAGCGCTGGAACTGGTCCACCAACTCGAGCTGCGCCGGGACAGGGGCGACGAGAACTATACCGACGCGGTTGTGGCGGATGCCCAGTCCATCATTTACGGTACACTGGGGAACCTCTACAATGTCATGGGGGATATCCCCAAAGCCATGGATTATTACGGTCAGGCCGGCGATATCTTTGAGCAATTCGGTTGGCTGGAAAGCAGCTCCGTCCTCCATTACAACATGGGCGAGACCTGGTTGGAACAGGGCGATCCCGACAAGGCCGAGCCCGAGTACGAAAAAGCCCTGGCCTTTGCCCGCGAGGCGGGCGATTCGCTCTGCATGGCATCGGCGCAGAAGGGCCTCGGGCGGGTTTGCCTGAGCCGCAAAGAACCCCGAAAAGCGCTGGCGTATTTCCGCGAGGCGGACGCGTACCTGTCCCGCCACCAGAATACCGAACTCAAGGAGCACATGGAGGTGCTGGAGTATATCCGGGAAGCCCAGGAACTTAAGGAGAAGCAGCTGATCCGGCTGATCGTCGCCATGGCGGCCGGTGCCGTGGTCGTCCTTCTCCTGCTTCTGCTGTGGCGCCGCAAGCGGGCGAAAGCGGCCCCGAAGCCGGTGACGACAGACATTACCCTGTCCGACCGCGAGAAGGAGATTCTCGCCCTCATCGCCGCCGGCAAGACCAACAAGGAGATTGCCGATCTCGTGTTCCTGAGCCCCGAAACCATTAAATGGCACCGCCGCCGGCTGCTCGCCAAATTTGACGTGGCGAACACGGCCGAACTCATCCACAAGGCCTCCGGCTGCGGCCTGATTTAAGACTTTTCCGGATTCGATTCATTCCCCAAATATTCCCGTTCGTCCGCAATCCGTGCGTGCGGGCGTGGGCGCCTGTTGGTTTTTTCGAGAATTTTGTGTATCATTGTACGCTAACTGAAAAATAACACAAAACTGAATATGAAATACCGAATTTACCGTTTTGCCGCCGTGCTGCTGAGCGCAGTACTGGCCTTTTCCGTCGTTTCCTGCCAGAAGGAGGACAAGGACGATGACGACAGCGGCGTCGTCAGCCAGAGCGATTTCACCCAGAGCAGCCCCTGGACCGTCATCGGCACTATCGGCGGCAGCAGCTGGGACAAGGATATCGCCATGAAGAGCGACGGCACCTGGCATGCCGCCTTCGACGTGACCGTAGCCGCCACCGACGAATTCAAATTCCGCAAGAACAAGGGCTGGGACACCAACTTCGGCGCCTCGGGTGCCAAGGTCGGCGAGAAGGTCTCACTCGTCCCCGGCGGCGACAACATCAAGCTCCCGGCCGGCACGTACGACTTCTATATCAGCGAGACGACCCAGACAGGCTACTTCCTGAAAGCCGGTTCCAAGTTCACCCACGCCGATGAGGGCAAGGTGGAGGAAGGCGGCGAGCTGGGCGGCGAATACGATGCGAACCTCGCTTCCAGCGCCAAGAAGTCGAGCCTGACCTACCAGATCAACGTTTATTCCTTCGCGGACAGCGACGGCGACGGCTGGGGCGACTTCCAGGGCATCATCGACCATCTGGACTACATCGACGCCCTCGGTGCGACGGGCCTCTGGCTCTCTCCGATCCAGAAATCCCAGTCCTACCACGCCTACGACATCACGGATTACTACACCATCAATCCGAAATACGGCGGCAAGAACGCCACCGCGGCCCAGGCCGAAGCCAAGTTTAAGGAGCTGATCGCCAAGGCGAAGGAAAAGAACATCGCCATCTATCTCGATTACGTCCTCAACCACTCCGGCGACCAGAACGAATGGTTCAAGAAGGCCGTCAGCGGAAATGCGACCTACCGCGATTACTATGTCTTCTCCGACAATCCGACCGAGGACCAGAAGAACGGCAAGGTCGACAACTTCGCCGGCCAGACCGACTACCACATGGGCGGCTGGCACAGCGTCGTGAGCGGCAGCGCCGGCTATACAGGCTCGAAGAACCTCCATTATAAGCTCGACGTCTCTTCCGCTTCCGCCCCCAAGCTGACCGTCACAGAGACGGATGAAGCCGCCAAGGACGGTGATGACGCGAGCTGGTACATCTTCGACAACAATGTCCACAAGATGACCAAGACGGCCGACAAAATCTACGAAGTGACCCTGAAGTTCCCTTCCGGCAACAATTGGGGCGTCCTCGTCAAGGACGACGCCACGCAGTGGGGCGACCACAAGTGGGGCGCCAAGTCCGGTGACCAGACGATTACTTTCGGCACCCCGAAGACCCTCGTCAAGGGCGATGCCGCCAACGACATCATCTTCTCCGGCGACGTGACCTGGTACTTCGGCAGCTTCGACGGTTCCATGCCCGACCTGAACTATGGCCCGTACACCAGCTGCGCGACCAGCCCGGCCTTCATCGACCTCGCCGCCTCCGCGGACAAGTGGATCAAGATGGGCATCGGCGGTCTGCGCCTCGACGCCGTCATGTGGATCTATCAGTGCCACACGGACGCCAACGTGGCCTTCCTCAGCGCCTGGTACGACCACTGCAACGCTACCTACAAGGCCAACGGCGGCCAGGGCGACTTCTTCATGGTCGGCGAGGCCTATGACTACAACGCCAGCACGGTCGGCGGCTACTACAAGGGCCTGCCTTCCTGCTTCGACTTCGCCTATTACGGAACCATCGTGGACCGCATCAACAACGGCCGCGGTTCAGACTTCGCCAGCACGGTCAACGGTTTCATTACCCAGTACACCAACGGCTACAACAACCGCAAGTACACCCACTCCAGCGGCATGATCGAGTCCCCGAAGCTCTCGAACCACGACGAGGACCGTGTCGCCTCCAAGCTCGGCAACCATCCGCAGAAGAAGCGCCTTGCCGGCGCCGTCCTGCTCACGTCTCCGGGCAAGCCTTTCGTCTACCAGGGTGAAGAGCTCGGTTACTGGGGCGTCAAGCAGAGCGGCGACGAGAATGTCCGCCAGCCGATTTACTGGCAGAAAGGCGGAACGGTGCCTTCCAGCTGGTGCAGTTTCAACAAGGAAATCCTAAAGGAAGGCATGTCCGTCGAGGAACAGGCCGCTGACAACAGCTCTCTGCTGCAGCTCTACCGCCACTTCGCCTATGCCCGCAACACCCATCCGGCCCTTGCCGAGGGCAAGATGGAGCCGAAGAGCTCCGGCAACAACGCCGTCGCCATGTGGTATATGACCGCTTCCTCCGAGAAGGTGCTGGTCGTCCACAACTTCTCCGGCAGCGCCGCCACGGTCAATCTCAGTGACAAGGTCAACAAAGTCATCGTTTCCAACGGTGCGATATCCCTCAACAGCGGCAACCTGACCCTCCCGGCCTACAGTTCCGTCGTCTATTCCCTGAACTAACAAACAACCACAGATATGAAAAAGATTCTCGTAATCCTCGCCGCAGCGGCCCTGACCCTTGCCGCCTGCTGCAACAACAAGAAGGCTGAAGCTCCCCGCGAAAGCTGGAGCCTGACGGAAACCTATGGTGACACCGTCGCTTTCCACCCGGACTGGACCTACAGCTCCGTCGTCTATGAAGTCAACATCCGCCAGTTTACCCCGGAAGGCACCTTCAAGGCCTTCGAGGAGCATCTGCCGCGCCTGAAAGACCTCGGCGTCGACTGCATCTGGCTCATGCCGATGTATCCGATCGGCGTTGAGGGCCGCAAAATGTCGGAGGAGGAGCTCGGCTCCTACTACGCCATCTCCGACTACAAGGCCGTCAATCCCGAGTTCGGTACCATGGAAGACTTCGACCACCTGCTCGCGACCGCCCATGAGCTCGGCCTCAAGGTGATCCTCGACTGGGTCGCCAACCAGACCGCCCCGGACCATGTATGGATGACCTCCAACCCGGAATTCTACGAGCGTGACGAAAACGGCAACGCCATCTGGGAGTATGACTGGACGGACACCCGTTCGCTCGACTATGAGAACCACGAGCTCTGGGCCGCCATGGACGACGCCATGCGCTTCTGGCTCGAAAAGGGCCTGGACGGCTTCCGCTGCGACGCCGCCGGTGACATGCCCGCCGAGTTCTGGCAGGCCGTCATGCCGAAGATGAACGCCGACTATCCCGATGCCTACTTCCTCGCCGAGGCCGAGCGCGACAACCTCGCCGACTGCGTCCAGACCTTCGATGCCAACTATGCCTGGGAGCTCCATCACCTGCTGAACTCCCTCGCCCAGGGCACCAAGACGGTCCAGGATCTCAAGGACTACCTGGCCCGCGACAAGGCCCGCTTCCCGAAGGAAGCCTTCCGCCTGACCTTTACGTCCAACCACGACGAGAACTCCTGGAGCGGCACCGAATTCGAGCGTGAAGGCATCTTCGCCAACGCCTGCGCCGTCCTCTGCTTCACCCTTCCGCAGAGCCAGCCGCTCATCTACACCGGCCAGGAAATCGGCCTCAGCCGCCGTCTCAAGTTCTTTGTCAAGGATTCCATCACTGACTGGGCCCCGAACGGTTACACTGCTTTCTTCAAGCGCCTGACCAACCTCAAGCACAACAACCCGGCACTGCAGGCCGGCGAGAGAGGCGGTGAACTCGTATGGCTCGAGAATATGCCCGAGGGTGTTGTCGGCTTCAGCCGCGAAGTTGAAGGCAACAAGGTGATCGTCGTCGCCAACTTCGGCGTTCCGCCGGCAGAGCCCGTCGAGGCCGTCGAGCAGGAGAACAACTCCAACCGCGCCGCCGGCACCCAGGCCGCCGAGCCTTTCCTCAACGCCAAGTCCGAGCCCGTCAGCTTCACCCTGGAGCTGGATGCCCGTTATACCGATTTCATCGGCTTCGAATATGGCCCCGGCCCGTTTGAGATTACGCTGAATCCGGGCGAGTATTATATCCTGACCAAATAAAACCCGACCCGAATGAAGTACTCCCTGAAGAATCTCCTTCTTCTGCCCCTTCTGGCGGCCCTTACCCTCTCCTGCGGTTCCAAGGCAGGGGAGGGGCGGCCGCAGCTGCCCGATGACGCCCTGACGCTGGCGAGTCCGGACGGCCGGCTGACGCTCCGCTTCGGTCTCGACGTCGACGGCTCGCCCGTCTATACCCTCGACCGCGGCGAAACGGCCGTCGTGCTGCCTTCCCGCCTGGGTTATGACCTTATGGACGGACGGGAGCTCCGCACGGGCTTTGTCCTCGAAAGCGAGTCCCGCGACGCGCTAGACGAGACCTGGCAGCCCGTCTGGGGTGAGGAAGAAAGCATCCGCAACCACTACAACGAGCTTCTTGTGTGCCTCGGCCGCGAGGACGGCGTGAAGATGCACATCCGCTTCCGTCTCTACGACGACGGTCTGGGCTTCCGCTACGAATTCCCGATGGAGAACGCCCTGACCTACTTCAAGGTCAAGGAGGAGCGGACCGAATTCGCCATGGCGGGGGACCATACCGCCTGGTGGATCAGCGGGGATTACGACACGCAGGAGTACAACTACACCGAGTCCCGCCTCAGCGAGATCCGCGGCATTTCTGAGGAAACCCGCGCCTACAACGCTTCCCAGACGGGATTCTCGCCGACCGGCGTGCAGACGGCGCTGCAGATGAAGACCGAAGACGGCCTCTATGTCAACATCCATGAGGCCGCGGTCCTGGACTACCCGACGACCAACCTCGACCTCGACGACAAGACCTTCGTCTTCACGACGCACCTGACCCCGGACGCCCAGGGCGTGAAGGGACGCCTGCAGGCCCCCTGCGTCAGCCCCTGGCGCACCGTCCAGGTCTGTGCCACCGCCGAGGAAGTGCTGGCGAGCCGCCTGATCCTCAATCTCAACGAGCCCTGCGCGCTGGAGGACACCTCCTGGATCCACCCGACCAAATACATGGGCGTGTGGTGGGAGCTCATCTCCGGCCGTAACGAATGGTCCTACACCTATGACTATCCGTCCGTCCAGCTCGGCGTGACCGACTATAAGAACGCCAAGCCCCACGGCAAGCACGGCGCCAACAACGAGAACGTCCGACGCTACATCGATTTCGCCGCGGCGAACGGCTTCGACGGCCTGCTCATCGAAGGCTGGAACGAGGGTTGGGAGGACTGGTTCGGCTGCCAGAAGGACTATGTCTTCGATTTCGTGACCCCGTATCCCGACTTCGACCTGCCGGCGCTGAACGCGTACGCCCACGAAAAGGGCATCCGCCTCATCATGCACCACGAGACCTCTTCCTCGACGGTCAACTACGAGCGTCACATGGAGGCGGCCTACCAGCTGATGAACGACTACGGCTACGACGCCGTCAAGAGCGGTTATGTCGGCGACATCATCCCGTACGGCGAACATCACTACAGCCAGCCGATCATCAACCACTACCACCTCGCCATCGTCGAGGCCGCGAAACACCACATCATGGTCAATGCCCATGAGGCGGTACGCCCGACCGGCCTCTGCCGCACCTGGCCCAACATGGTCGGCAACGAGTCCGCGATGGGTACGGAATTCCGCTCCGGTATCAACCCCGGCCACACGACAATCCTGCCGTTTACGCGCCTCCAGGGCGGCCCCATGGACTATACGCCCGGCATCTTCGAGCAGGATATGTCCATCACCGCCCCCGGCCAGACCGGAAAGATGCGCCACACCATCGGCAATCAGCTCGGCCTCTACGTGACCTTCTACAGCCCGCTACAGATGGCCGCCGACCTGCCCGAGAACTACGAGCGCTTCATGGACGCCTTCCAGTTCATCAAGGATGTGGCGGTCGACTGGGACAAGTCCCTCTATCTCCAGGCCGAGCCCGGCGCCTATATCGTGACGGCCCGCCATCCGAAGACGGCGACGCTGAACAGCGGTCGCCTCAGCGGCAAGTCCGGCCAGTATGAGTTCGTCTGCAAGGACGGCAAGCCCCACGATGTCTGGTATGTAGGCGGCATCACCGACGAGACCGCCCGCGAGGTGAGCTTCGCCCTGGACTTCCTCCAGGAAGGCAAGACCTACGAGGCGACGCTCTATGCTGACGGCCCCGACGCCGACTTCGAGTCCGCTCCGCAGTCTTACGTAATTACCCGCAGCAAAGTTACTTCCGCCGATACGATGACGGTCCGCATGGCCCGTTCTGGCGGTTTCGGATTATCTTTAAGAGAAGAATAAGATGAAAAAGATTTCATACCTGCTCCTGTTGGCACTCCCGCTCCTCGGGCTTTCCTGCAGCAAGGAAAAAGACAACAAAGACAATGAGACCGAAGAGGCCTTCACGATGACGGTGACCCTGCCGGAAGATACGTCGGAGACCGATGCCGTCTATATCATCGGCGCTTTCAACGGCGGCGAGGAATTCGCCCTCGGCAATCCGAAATGGGAGCTGAAAGGTTCCGCCACGCTCCGTTCCATCGAAATCAACCCCGAAAACTTCATCGGCGGCAAGACCCTTGCCGAAGGTTATCAGTTCCAGAGCCCGACCCGTGGCGTGGAGGTGACCTCCGACGGTACGGTCGTGGTCCGCAACCAGAAAGAGACTTCCATTAAGATTGAGGCCTGGGAAAAGGAAGCCGGTCCGAAGTTCGACCCGAGCGGCACCTGGACCCTTGTGGGCACGATCAACGACTGGAATGAGAAGGTCGGTATCGAGATGACCCACGAAGGCACGACCTGGGTCGCCAAGGGTGTTCACCTCCAGGCCAGTGACGAGTTCAAGTTCGTTATGGACGGTTCCTGGGCTACCAACTTCGGCGCCGGCGAGCCCAATACCAAGTTTGTCGCCGAGCTCGATGAGGAATTCGACCTCCAGCCCGACGGCGGCAACATCAAGGCCGCGGCCGGCTACTATGACATCTACCTCTATCCTTTCCTGGCGAAGGCGAAACTGGTGGATGGTGGTCCGGAGTACCCTCCCCAGGGGAATCCGGTGTCCGCCATCTCCCTGGCTCCGAACTATCTGGAGCTGATGGAGGGCTCTTCCGAGTCCCTGACCCTGACCATTGAACCGGAAGATGCCGATGTGATGAGCATCGTCTGGGAAAGCAGCGATGAGGCGGTCGCGACGGTTACCCAGGAAGGTCTCGTTACGGCTGTATCGGAAGGTACGGCGACGGTGTCGGTTACCGTCGATGGCTTGACGGCCTCCTGCCCCGTGACCGTCAACCGGGAGTCTCCGCCGGAGCCCGGCGAAGGCCCGACAGTCTATGTATTTAATGCCACGGGCTGGACCTATGTCTATCTCTATGCCTGGGCCGACGGTGTCGGCAGCATCGAGACCGACTGGCCGGGTCAGTTCCCCGACAATGACATCCCCAAGGTCGACGGATGGAGCTATTATCGCTATACGCTTTCCGACGCCTGGTGCGCCGGTCCCGTGAACCTCATTTTCAACGATGGCAACAGCACCGGCCAGACCGAAGACTTCCCGATCACTATGCAGGGCGGTGAGTCCTACTTCTTCTATGTCGACAACGGCAAGGCAGCCCTGATCCCCGATCCGATGGACTTCGATCCGAATGACTATGTGACCCCGGGGCCCCAGCCGTCAACGGATCCTGCCACCCTGTATGTCTATAACGGCAACGGCTGGGATTGGATGTATCTGTATACCTGGAACATCAACGGATCCCCGGCATCGTGGCCCGGCGTCCCTGCGGAGGCTACGGTCGAAGTCTCCGGCCATACCTTCCTGCGGTTCCGCCTGGCGGCCGAGTGGTGCTCGGAGACGGATGACGTCTATCTGATCTTCGATGACAACAAGGGCAACCAGACCATGAATCTGACCTTCCCGATCCGGGCCGGTCAGTCCTATTACATCTATCAGCACGGCGACACGGCCGAGATGATCGATCCGGAGAATTTCACCCCCGCGGATCCGCCGGCAAAGGACGGTTCCTGGGGAATTGCCGGAACGATGAACGGCTGGTCCGCGTCGAGCCCCATAGAGATGACGGTGGAAGGTTCCTTCTACGTCGCCAAGGGCGTGACGCTGACGGCTGACACGGAATTCAAATTCGTCCAGGACAAATCGTGGGCGGTCAACCGCGGCGGTACCTTCATCGCCCTCGGTGAAACATTTGAACTCTTCCAGGACGGTGCCAACATCAAGCCCGGCCTGACTGGAACCTACGATATTTATATCAATGCCTCCGGCGCTTACGCCTATATCCCCAACCCGGCACAATAGTCAATGGATAGACTCACTATCACCCTGGCCGGAGGCGAACCGGTGACCGTCGAAGCGGGCACCCCGATTTCCGCCGTCGCGCCGAAGACCGTCCGGGACCCCAAGACCGGGAAGGAATACCCGGTCCTGGCGGCCCTGGTGGACAACAAAGTCAAGACGTTGGATTTCGAGCTGTTCTATCCCCATACGATAGAATTCATCGGCTATAACCATCCCGAAGGACGCAGGACCTACCTCCGTTCGCTTTGTTTCCTGGCCCAGCGGGCCGTGCGGAGCCTTTTCCCGGAGAAGGTCTTCAAGATCAACCATTCCCTGCCGAGCGGCCTCTACTGCAAGCTCCGCGGTGAGCATATCGCTGATGCCGACGTCCTTCGTCTTCGCGACGAAATGCGCCGCCTGGTCGAGGCCGACCTGCCCATCACCCACAAGTCGATGCGGGCCGACGAGGCCATAGCCTTGTTCGAAGGCCAGGGCCAGCCGCTGAAGGCCGACCTGATCCGCAGCGTGGGCCGCTTCTTCACGGAAGTGGACTACCTCGACGGCGTGGCCGACAGCTTCTACGGAGCGCTCGTACCCTCGACGGGCTATCTCAAGGTCTTCGACCTGATGCCTTTCCACCACGGATTCTGCCTCCAGTATCCCTCCAGCGAGGACATCACGAAGACGATTCCGCGCCAGAAACAGATCCGCTTCGCCACGACGCTGAAGGACTACGGCTACTGGTGCAAGGACAGCGGCATCGTCAGCGTCGCCGCCCTGAACAAGCGCCTGCTGGACGGAAAGGCCGTCGAACTGATTAATCTCTGCGAGGCGCGCCAGGAGCGCAAATACGCCGAGGTCGCGGACCGCATCTACGCCGAGCGCGAGCGCATCCGCATCGTCTTCCTAGCCGGGCCTTCCTCCAGCGGAAAGACCTCCTCGTCGCTGCGCGTGGCCCAGCAGCTCAAAGTCCTCGGCCTCAATCCGAAGGTCATCGAGCTCGATAACTATTTCGTCGAGCGCGAGCGCACGCCCAAGGACGATGACGGCCAGTATGACTTCGAGGCCCTCGGGGCCATGGACCTCGACCTCCTCGGCAAGCACCTCAACGCCCTGCTCGCCGGCGAGGAAATCGAGATCCCGCGCTACGACTTCAAGCAGGGCCGCCCGTTCTTCGAGGGCAACCGCATGACTCTCGGCGAAAAGGATATCCTCGTGATGGAAGGCATCCATGCCCTCGATCCGGACATGGTCCCGACCGTGGACCCGAGCCGCATCTACCGCATCTATGCCTCCGCCCTGACCTCCCTGAAACTCGACGAGAACTGCTGTATCTCGACGACCGATAACCGCCTCCTGCGCCGGATGGTCCGGGACAACCGCACCCGCGGCATCATCCCGGAGGACACCATCCTCCGCTGGCCCAGCGTCCGCCGCGGCGAAAGCCGCTGGATTTTCCCCTTCCAGGAGAATGCCGACACCCAGTTCAACTCCGCGCTGCTCTACGAACTGCCGATGCTTCGTTACTACGCCGAGCCGCTGCTGCTGCGCATCCTCCCGTCCTCTCCGGCCTATCCGGAGGCCCGACGCCTGCTGAAATTCCTCAGTTATGTCGTCGCGCTGACGCCGGCCGAAATCCAGGCCATCCCGCCGACATCCATCCTCCGGGAGTTTATCGGCGGTCAGACCTTGTAAAAAAGTTTTGGTGATTCCGGGAAAAGTCGTATCTTTGCACCCGCTTTTGGAAAAAGGAGGTGTAAAAGAAATGATCATCGTTCCCATTAAAGAGGGAGAAAACATAGAGAGAGCTCTTAAGAAGTTCAAGAGAAAATTCGAGAAGACCGGCACGATCCGCGAACTCCGTTCCCGCAAGAACTTTGAGAAGCCGTCTGTCAAGAAGAGAATGGCTCTCCAGAAGGCTATCTATGTCCAGCACCTCCAGCTCCAGGATGAGCAGTAAGGTAAAAAAAATACTCAAACGCATCGGCATCGGCTTGGCAGTCACAGTGATTGTCCTCGTCGTTGCCGTTGAAGTTTTATTACAGACCGGTGCCCTGACGGGTCTTGTCCGGAACATCGCGTCCGACTATGTGGACGGTGAGCTGAAAGTGGGCCGTGTCACCGGTTCCCTTTTCTCGCGTTTCCCCAAGGTGCACCTGGTCCTGGACGATGTGTCCATTACCTACCCCCACGATAAATTCGCATACGCGCGCGACATTACCCCCAACCTCCGCTTCACGGAGGAGGGCTGCGGCGTGGAGGTGGATACCTTGCTGTCCTTCCATTGCCTGGACGCGACGGCGAGCTGGATTGACGCTATCAGCGGCAAATATACCGTCACACAGCTCCTGCTGGACAGCCCCCGCTTTTTCATGCACGACTATGGCAATGGCGTGACGAACCTCGATGTCTTCGGAAGCGGCGAGGATGCGGCTCCGGAAGAGCCGGCTGCCGAGGAAAAATCCTCATCGGAAGAGGATTCTCCTGCCGAAGAAGCATCGTCCCTCTGGCCCGTGACGGTCGGGGAGCTGATCATTTCGGGCCGGCCCCATGTCGTCTATACCGCGGCGGCGGATGATATCTATTTCGCCGGCGATTTTGAGGATTTGCAGGCAGTTTCGGATGCCGACGGCATGCTGGCGCTGCTGATTAACGGCGAGGCGGATCTCCGGACGGTGGGTTATGAACTCCACAAAGCCCGTCTGGAGGCTTCCGGATCGACCTTCCAGCGCTATGAATTCGGCTGTGACCGGATTCCGGTGTTCGACCTGACTTTCCGGATGCCCCGTTCCGGTGTGTGGCATGAAGGCATGTCACGGCAGGGAATGGCCCGGTTTGTCCTTCGCGCCGGAAAGCTGGCTCCAGGCGGCATGGATGTGGAGGTGGACAGCCTCCGCGTGCGCGCCGACGGTCTCCGCGCAGACCTCATGGGCGGCATGGTCGACGTTTTCGGCATCGATCCGCTCATGCGCCTTCGCGGCAATGTGGACGCCTGCGTCGATTCGGTGGGATTCCTGCTGCCGGAGGATATGGATGCCGACGGGACGGGCCGGCTGGCGCTTTGGCTGGACGGCGAATCCCGCCTGTCGAACATCAACGCCATCCATTATCCCGAGGCCCGGATCGAGGGCAACCTGACCGTGCGCGAGTTTCGCTTCAATGACCGCACTGACGACATGCAGGTCTTCCTCCCGCAGGCGGATATCGATATCCGCACGATGGAAAACCAGTTTGATCCTTCCATCCCGCAGGGGACCCAGGTGCTGGGTGTCAAGGCGGACATCGATACGGTTCATTTCCGCTACGGCGCCGAGATGGAAGCCCGTGGCAAGAGCCTGATGATTGCGGCGCAGAATTCCGTGCTCAGCTATGGTGCCAACGGCCCGATGGGGACGTTTACGCCCTTCATGGTCTTTGTCAAGGCCGGCCGTTTCGGCTACAAGGACGGGGACGATCTCCTCGTCGGCATGCACCAGAGCCGCAATTCACTCCGCGTCAGCTCGGATTCAGTGGACCGCCAGCTGCCGCGCTTTACGCTCAGCAGCGTCAGCGACCGCATCTTCCTCCGCGAAGGCGTCAGCCGCTATATGCTCCGCAACACCGACCTCCAGGCTTCGGCGAAACTCAATATTTATGAACGCCAGCGCCGCCGCGCCCACCGCGATTCGTTGCGCCGGCAGATGGGAGAACGGCCCGAATGGCTGACGACCGAGGAATTCAAGTCCTCTGACATTTCGGTGGAGCTGGATGAGGACGTCAAGGCCTATCTTCGCGACTGGGACCTCGACGGCCATGCCTTCATCGGTGGCGGCCGTGTCGTGACTCCTTACTTCCGGACCCGTACGGTCCTCGATACACTGGCGACGGAATTTACTCTCGACGAGGTGAAACTCCACGACGGCCGGGTCCATGCCGGCGAGTCGCAGCTGGCCCTGAACGGAACCGTGAAGAACCTCCGCAACGCCATCATGGGCCGCGGACCTTATCAACTGAATTTCGAGCTCAATTCCGAGCATCTCAATATCGATTCGCTCCTATTCGCGGCGGCCGCCGGACAGACCTATGACGTGGAAACCCTCCGCGATACGATGCAGGTGCTGACCGTCGACGACGACGCTTACGAGCGCGCCGTGGTGGCCGATACGCTGATCCAGGACCTGCCGCGCATCGACCTCTTCGTCGTGCCGGCGAATATTCATGCCGACGTAATCCTCTATGCCAACAACGTCAAGTACGGCGGCATCGAGGTGGACAATTTCAGCGCCGACGCCCATGTCAAGCAGCGTATCATCCAGGTGACGAACGTCGCCGGTACGTCCAACCTCGGCAACTTCTTCCTCGACGCCTTCTACGGCACGCAGTCGATGCAGGACATCGGCGCCGGTGCCGACTTCACGATGTACGGCATGGACGCCGCCGTCCTCACAGAGACCTTCCCGGAGATCTGCCAGAGCACGGACGGTTATGTCGACAGCCTCTCCGGTGACATTGAGGCCCAGTTCGCGGGGGTGACCCGTTTCGATCCGGAGCTGAATACCGACCTGGCGACCACCAACGGCGTCGTCCGCGTCACGGGCGGCTACGGCAATTCGACCGAAGGGTCACGCCACCGCCTCGTCATCCACAACGGTCCCGAGCTGCGGAGCATTGCCTTCTGGCTGCCTTTCATCAACCGCAACCGGATCCCGGTGACGACCCTCGAGGCGAACGCTCTCATTGAGGAAGGCCAGCTGGAGATTCTCCCGATGCTGATCCGCAACGACTGGTATACCGTTTCCATCGCCGGCGTCCAGAACGTGGACCCGGACGAGGCCTTCAAGTATACGGTCTCCATTATCCATTCGCCGCTGCTGGTTCCTTTCGGCATCAACCTGGTCGGCGAGAATTTCGACGACTTCGACTTCGATCTTGTCAAGTCGAAATACAACCGCACCCGCCAGATTCCGCGCTTGGACAGCCGCCAGAAGGTCCAGGATGCCGTCGACCGGCTGAGCGTCGCCGTCTATGATGTCTACAGACTGGGCATCGGCGGGGTGATTGCCGCGGCCAATCCGTCCCGTTCGTTCGTCGAGCTGAAGCAGGAGGAGAATTACGAATTCGCCCTGCTGGAAGGCGACCTGGACGAGACCGAGGAGGCTGGGCTGCGGGCCATGCAGGACGGCGTCGAGGAGATCTCCGCGGACGATTACGCGACCCGCGAGTTGACCCGCCTGCGCAAGGAGACCATGGACATCAAGAAGAAAGAGGATGAATAGCCAGGAATATATAGAGGTCTGCTTCACGCTGACGCCGTACTCGGAGGAAAACGCCGAGATCCTGATGGCGGAGCTGGGGGAGCTGCCGTATGAGTCGTTCGTGACCGATGAGCCCGCCCCGGGTGAGCCGACGGTGGTCAAAGGCTATATCCAGAAAGAGCTCTATCAGCCGCGCGACCTCCGCGTTGTGCTCAGCGGCCTGTCCTTCGGCGTCGATTTCACCGCGACGCTGGTGATAGGGGAGAACTGGAACAAGGGCTGGGAGGAGCGCTTCGAGCCCATCGTCGTCGACGGCGTGGTGACGGTCAAGGCGCCTTTCAACGAAAATGTCCGCCGCACCCGCTTCAATATCTGGATCGACCCGCAGATGGCTTTCGGCACGGGCTATCACCATACCACTTATATGATGATGTCGCAAATGCTCCGGATCGAGGACCGCATCCGGGGGCATAAGGTGGTCGACATGGGCTGCGGCACGGCCGTGCTGGCGATTCTCGCCGCGAAGATGGGGGCGCGCAAGGTGTCCTCCATCGACATCGACCTCGTGGCTGCGAAATCGGCCTGGGGCAACGCCCGCTGGAACCGCGTCGGCACCCGCATCGAGACCTGCTGCGGCGACGCCTCGCTGCTCCAGATGGGCGCGTACGATGTTCTGCTGGCCAACATCAACCGCAATATCCTGCTGCAGGATATGGCGACGTATTATCGCTCGCTCCGCAAGGGCGGCACGCTGCTTCTCAGCGGCTTCTTCGACGGCGACGTCCCCATGCTCCTCGACGCCGCCTCCGCCCTGGGCTTCCGCTTCGTGGACCAGTCCACCCGCGACACCTGGGCCTGCCTCCGCCTGGAGAAATAAGTTTGCGCGGAATGCGGCATAGATGACGCATTCGCGGCGTTTGGGTCGATGGAAAAGACTATCTTTGCGGAAGAAGCCGTATTCGTATGAAAAAGATTCTTTTCTGTTCCTTTGTTTGCGTCCTGTTTTCGCTGGTCGCCATGGCCGGTTGCTCCAAGTCCAATGAAACGACCGTCCCTCCGCCGCCTGCGCCAACGACCCACACAGAAGAACCGGGAACGAATCCCGGTACGAATCCCGGCGAAGAGCCCGGAGAGCAGCCGGCCGTGCTGGACAATGATGCGACGCGGCGGACCCTGCAAATGGGCATGGGCTGGAACCTCGGCAACAACCTGGATGCCTATGAGGAGGATCCTGACAGCAAGAATTACCTGATGCCAATCGAGACCGTCTGGGGCAATCCCAAGGCGACGGCGGTGGCCATCCAGAAGGTGCGCGAGGCCGGATTTACGACCATCCGCATCCCTGTTACCTGGCTGGCGAAGATCGGTCCCGCGCCGGAATACAAGATCGACGCTGCCTGGATGGCGCGCGTGACGGAGGTGGTCGGCTATGCGCTGGACGCCGGCTTCGAGAACATTATCGTGGACACGCACCACGACGAAGACCACGACGACAATCACTGGCAGGATGTGAAGCATGCTTCAACCGATGCGACGCTGAATGCGGAAATCAAGAAGGAAATCACGGCCGTCTGGGGGCAGATTGCGGCGAACTTCAAGGATGTGGACGAGCGTCTGATGTTCGAGGGCTTCAACGAGCTGAACGACGGCGGCTGGGGCCACAGTTCTGCCTTCAAGGCCAATCCCTGGCCGCAGTGCAATGTCATCAATGAGTGGCTGCAGGTGTTTGTCGACGCGGTCCGCGCATCGGGCGGTTATAACGAGACGCGCTGGCTCAGCTGCTCGACCTACTGCGCCAATCCGACCTTCGCGAAATACCTGGTCCTGCCGAACGACCCCGCCGGAAAGTTGATGGTGTCGGTCCATTACTACGACCCGAGCGACTTTACCCTCGGCAAGGAGGGCTCCGACGGCAAGGATTACCTGCCGTACAGCGACTGGGGCCATACCGGGATGGCGTCCCTGAAGCATCCCAAGTATGATGAAGATTACATCAACGAGACCTTCAAGATGCTCTACGACACCTACATCGCCAACAATATCCCCGTCTATATCGGCGAAATCGGCTGCTCCCGTCGCGACAAGCAGAAGGATCCCCGCGGCTGGGCGTTCTCCTTATATTATATGGAGTATGTCGCCAAGGCTGCCCGGACCTATATGCTTCCGGCCGTGCTCTGGGACTGCGGCGGCAAGGGCGTTCCCGGCCCCGAGCACCATTACTACATCCGCCACGACTCGGGCGAATACTATCCCGACGCCAAGGAAGCCGTCGATGCCGTGCTCCGCGGCTGGTTCAATGATGACCCCGAATATACCCTCCAGTCGGTGTATGATTCCGCTCCGGTGCTTTAATCGCTGTCCCTAATGCTCCGTTTTTTGGAGCATTGCGTACAAAAACAGGCAAGAATGTCCTTACTGCTCCACGGTTTGGAGTATTAAGGACACTTTTTTATTACTATCTTTGTGGAAAACCCATAAGATAATGGCACAAAACATCTATAGGCAGCGGATCGAGGCGCTGCGGGGGCTCATGCGGGAGCGCGGCTGGGACGCCGTCGTTCTCGGCGGGGGAGACCCGCATGGGAGCGAGTATCCGGCGGCGCGCTGGAAGCAGGTCGAATGGCTCACCGGATTCACCGGCGAGGCGGGCGACGTGGTCGTTACGATGGATCATGCCGGCCTCTGGACCGACACGCGCTACTTCATCCAGGCCAACAAGCAGCTCGCCGGGACGGGCGTCGTGCTCCACAAAACCCGTGTGCCGGAGCAGATGCTGATTCCGGAGTGGCTCTCTCAGTCGTCATGCCCGGCGAATGCAGGGCATCTCCCGACCGTGGCGGTGGATGGCCTCTGCCAGAGTGTCGGCTTCATCGACGAGATTCGCGCAGCGTTCGATGGCTGCGTCAAGATCGTCAGCGAACCGGACCTGCTGGATGCGCTTTGGAGCGACAGGCCGGCGATTCCGCGGGAGCCGGTCTATACGATTCCCGATGAAGTGACGGGCGAGAGCCGGGCGCAGAAACTAGCCTGGCTGCGCGGCGTCATGGCGGAGCGGCATTGCGACGCCATCCTGCTGACGGCACTGGATGAGATCGCCTGGCTGCTGAATGTCCGCGGCGGCGATGTCGCCTACAATCCCGTGGTGATTTCCTACCTGCTGGTGACGCGGGAGAAGGCCTTCTGGTATATCTTGAAAGATGATTTTTATACCGGTAGCGGAAAGGTCTATCATGAAGTCGCGAATGAGGGAGTGATAACCTGCCTCTATGACGATGTGGGGACGGTTCTCTCCAAGCTGGGGCAGATGGGGGTTCATCGAATTGGGATGGATCCGTCCACGCTGAATTACCATCTGCGAAGCATGGTGGAACCAGAGGTCGACGTCGTATATGGACCTTCGCCGGTGGCGCTGCGCAAGGCGGTGAAAAATGCCGTGGAGATCGACGGCATGGTCCGCTGGCATGTTGAGGATGGCGTTGCCATGGAAAAGTATCTCTATTGGCTCGAACAAAACCTCGGTCAGACGGACGAGCATACGGCGGCGGACCGGCTGCAGGCCTTCCGGGCGGAGATCGACGGCTACCGGGGCGACAGCTTCGAGACGATTTCGGCATGGGGCCCCGGCGCGGCGCTGCCGCATTATGTGACGCCGAAGGAGCATGCGCCGAAGATCGAGGCGCGTGGGCTCTATCTCGTGGACTCCGGCGGGCAGTTTTTCGGCGGGACGACGGACATTACCCGGACGGTCCCGTGCGGCCCGTGCACGGAGCTGGAACGGGAGGACTATACGCTGGTGCTGAAGGGGCATATAGCGCTCTCGATGGCCGTTTTCCCGGCGGGGACGCCCGGCTGCCGGGTGGATGCCCTGGCCCGCGAGCCGCTCTGGCGCTACAAGCGCAATTTCGGGCATGGGACCGGTCACGGCGTCGGCTCGTTCCTAAACGTCCATGAAGGCCCGCAGGACATCCGGCAGAACCTCAACCCCCAGCCGCTCGTGCCGGGGATGGTCGTTTCCATCGAACCGGGCATTTACCGCGAGGGGCTGCATGGCGTCCGCCACGAAAACCTCGTGGTCGTTCGGGAGCTGGAGACGAACGAATTCGGCACCTGGCTCGGCTTCGAACCGCTGACCCTCTGCCATTACGATACCTCCATCCTGGTCCGCAATTTGCTGAACCGGGAGGAGATGGACTGGCTGAATGCCTATAACGAACGCGTATACCAGACCCTGGCCCCGCGCCTGCCGGCGGATATGGCCGCCTGGCTGCGGGATAAGACACAAGCGATTTAAAACACTGAAACTATGGATAAAAACAACACCCCTACGCCGCACATCGGCGCAAAATACGGCGACATCGCCGAAACCGTCATCATGGCCGGCGACCCCCTGCGGGTCAAATTCATGGCCGAACGCTATCTCGAGAACCCCGTCTGCTTCAACGAAGTCCGCGGCATGCTCGGCTACACCGGCACCTACAAAGGCAAACGTATCAGCATGATGGGCCATGGCATGGGCATGCCCTCCATTGGCCTCTACACCTATGAGCTCTACCATTTCTATGGCGTGAAGACCATCATCCGCGTGGGCAGCGCCGGGGCTTACACCAAGGAACTCCATGTCGGCGACCTCGTGCTGGCGCAGGGCGCCTGTACGGACTCCAACTATGCCGACCAATACGAGCTGGACGGCATGTTCGCCCCCATCGGTGACTTCGAACTGCTGTGCAAGGCCGCCGAGACCTGCAAAGCGATGAACCTCAACTACAAGGTGGGCAACGTGGTTTCATCGGACCTCTTCTACCGCGAGAATCCCAACACCAAGGGCTGGATCAAGATGGGCGTCCTGGCCGTGGAAATGGAAATCGCCGCGCTGTATATGAACGCGGCCCGCAGCGGCAACAAGGCCCTCGGCATCCTTACCATCAGCGACCACATCATTACCGGCGAAACCACAACATCCGAGCAGCGCCAGAAGACCTTCACCAACATGATGGACGTCGCTCTGTCGCTGGTCTAGGTCATGCGCCGACTCCTCATAGCGCTCCTGCTCCTCCTCCCGCTGGCCGCCCAGGCCGGTCCGGGGGAGGTGCATGTCTATCGGGGAACTTCGAGCTACTATTCCGACATCCTCTGCACGGTCCGGGACGGGAAAATCTATTCGGGCACATCGAGCTACTATTCGGACATCCTGCTGACCGTCCGCGACGGGAAGATTTATTCCGGGACCTCCAGCTACTATTCCGACATCCTGCTGACCGTCCGCGACGGAAAGGTGTATAGCGGGACCTCGAGCTATTACTCCGACATTCTCATGACCATCCGTGACGGGAAGGTCTATGCCGGGACCAGCTCCTACTACAGCGACATCGTCGCCACCGTCCGCGACCGCAAGGTCTACGACGGTACTTCCAGCTACTACTCCGACATCGCCTTCCACTACGACGGCCATCTCTCCACGGCCGAACTGGTTGCCGTCCTATTCGTCGTGACGGATTTGCTCTGATTCGGGTGCTTCCGGAGCGAAGCGACCCAGGGGGTTTGGGGGATTAGGCCCCCAATGAATAGACCGACGGAGTCTCTTCAGCGGCACGAAAAAGCCCGGCTGAAAAGCCGGGCGAGAAGTGCGGGCAATGGGACAATTATCGAACCATTTTTGAGGACTTTGAGGAAGTGTATCTGCTGGGGATTAAGGCTGATATAAAACAGTTCTGACTTAATGGAATTGGCATAGTCTTGAAGCCGATTTAACGCATAACAAGAATAATGCAGAACAAATATCAGTCCAGGAGATGCGCTGATTGTGGAGTTATTTTAGTGAAGACTACAAAAAGGGAAAGTTTACATTAATCATCAACTTCTCCGTCCCCAATCTGCACCTTCATTATTGGAAAAGTACATATGTCCGTCATCTGATATCCCGAGAAGGATGCCGTTGTCGTTTTGTATGGCAACTATGCTTTTGGCAATTTTGCTGGATCCGCGAATTCCCCAGTCCGCCCCCTCGTTTCTTGATGAGATGATACCATAATCAGTAGCTGCAAATATTTGGCCGTGGAAATAAAGAAGGTCTTTAAGTTGTCCATATCTAGATGTCATGCAGGAACGGCTAATCCACAAGACGCCCCTTGAAGAGGAAACATCAAGGCAATTCTTGGCGCGATTGATACGGAATAGCTTGTCGCCGATATTAATTAATTGAGGCATATGCTACCAAGAAGAAATGTCTATTTTATTTACGCCATTTTCCTTAACCTCAAAAAACTGGATATAATCAACGTTTCTGGGGTTCAATCCAAGTTCATCGATCACGGCGTCTGTCAGAGAATCTTGAGTAGGTCTGGATGCATTTACATACATCCCTCTCAGGTTTCCCGTACTGTTTACCTTAAAAGATACATAATACTTCATAACTGAAAAATGGATTATAGGGAGTTTTGGAGCTCCGTTGAACATTTGATGCGTTCAAAGAACCTCCGGATGGTGGTATAATAGAACCCATCGTCATACCGATGTGTGTGGCGTTCCAGAGACTGCACGAACTGTAAGAACAACGCATCGTCGCTGTAGGGGGGGCTATTTAAATATGGCTTAAGGAAATCATAAAGTTCCTTATATAGCACAAGTACAAAATACTCCCCGATTTTAGTATGTTTGGATGCAGAATCGGCATGCGCTAGTTCGCTGTACTGGAGTGGGCTGTAATTGGGGGCGAAGATAAAGAAATAGGGCTTGACACGATTGATATGGTTCTGCTCCTTGATTGTTTCTACGGATTCATAGTAATCATCCAGTTGCGTCCTGGTAATATGCCCCTCAGAGTCTTTCTCTATCCCATTTAGCTCAGATTTGATTTTATTCTCCACCACGACCAAGTGTTCGTTGTTAAAGAAAAGGAGATCGATATGATGATCTTCGCGATGGACGGTAAAGTCGCTATGATGCGGATCTTTAATGCCCGTCAATTGGTCAAGAAATGCGAAGGTTATCTTAGGATACTTTTTGGCGAAGTAAGCCATCGCATTAGAGTAGGCCAGCTCGTCGTAAGAACACTGGCATACATCCAAATAACTGAGTTCGGTCGGAGGAATATCTCCATTAATCTGAGGCATGGAATCCCCCCAAAGGGAGGCGTCCTCGACGATTGTCAGCAGCTCCTCATAATCTGGGGTTCCTTCAATGACATACAACTTCAAACTCTGTCCCAGTTTGGTCTCTGAGAGGTGGATCAGCTTATCTCCTTCGTATGTTTCAAGCTCTTTATACTTTTGTTCCTGTTTATCGGCCATTTTTAGATAAACCCGTTTCCCGTCTGCGACCTTCTTTACGTCTTTCGCTTCAAAGGTTATATTAACCGTTTGCTTTTCGCTGCCGTCGAAAATGGAATTGATGCTAACGCCACCATAAGTAATCACGTTCTTTTTCGCATATCTCTCCTGGTTATTCTCCTCCTTTGTTTCCTTTATTGTCGGGTTGTATACGGGATGTAGTCCAGTTGCAAGACCGATAATCTCGACGGCATTCGTTCCTTCAATAGTGTGGGCAAGGAGCATCGTATCAACCAGACAGTTTCCCTCGTTGTCAAAATGTTCCCTGCCGATAATCCCGGCATCGTTCAGATAAAGGTAATGCTTCCCATTGTCTGCCTGAAACAGATTGATCACTTCATGGCCGATGTTGTCACGAAGATACCTGCCGCTGAACATCCGGTTGATAACGATTTCTTTCATGACCGGTCGAACTGCCTATTTCTTTACAACGGCCCGCACCGGGAATCCATAGTAACGGCTGGTTTCTTTTGCCTCCATAAGATTATCTTGAACTTTAATAATCATATGCCAGGCCTGATAATCAGATCCTTCTTTATTAGTCCCTCCACTCAAATCCCTTGACCAATACCAACATGTCATATAATCCATGGGCACTTGCTGGTACTTCATGTCCGCGAAAGGGATGTATATCTTGTATCCATTCAGTTTCGATTCTCCGACAAAGCCGATAATACTTTTCCCATTTATATTTAAATCATTTCTGTACCAAAGGCAATAATCGGCAAGTTCCTCGATCTGCTCCCTTGATGGCATCTGCCAATTTGCTCCCCAGTTAACAGTTGCCGCATCATCTTGCGGTTCAAGCGTCATCTTATAATCCGGTGTGCCATGGCCATCAAACCATATATACTTGCTATACTGTGCGTAATGGTATGGACCGGTTTCAGAATTGCCAATGAAATACTTGTAGGTTTCCTGGTTATACAGACTCTTCGGTGCCGTTTCCCCCCATGCATAGTATTCTCCATATTCGTATGGCATAGTGGCATTAACGTTATAGGTTGCCCAAAGGGTCCTGCTAGGAAAACCGAGGTCCACATAGGTATAGCCTCCCACTTTGCCGCTGACAGTAAAGCCTTGTCTTGTTGTTTCAGCATTGTCTTTAGGGCAGTCCTCCGGTTTAGGGAAATATGTGTTAGGCTCCCCGACAACTCCTCGAATTGTCAATCCGTCAAAACACTTCATAGTTCCTTCATAGTGCGCTCCGTTTTGGAAGAAGATCGTAAATGGGGACTGATCAGAAGGGTGCTTGGTAATCGCAGCGGATGCCGTTGAACTCCAGTAATGGCCCGTTACTTTAGACGGGGTTTGATAATTCTCATGTGGAATATACTTGCAGGCCGGCAGGAAAATGCTTTTCCCGTTCTTCTTGGATTTAACCTGATACCCGGAAACACCGGTTCCATTGATGTCCTCCTCCCATATCCAGTCGCAATTGTTAATATGAATCAGTTCGTCAATTTCTTCCTTTGTCGGAGTTCTCCAGGATGTGCCCCAGTTTGCAGTGACCGCATCCCACTGGGCATCCAAAACATAATCTGGACTGCAAGGCACAAACGAAAAACCATAGTTTGCGTAAGTCCACTCTGTATAGGGCTTGGTATCTCCCCATGCATAATAATTGCCGGTTTCCCATAGATTCTGAGCACCGAGATTGCATGTGGCCCACTTGACGGAAAGTCCTAGATCGACATACTCATGCCCTCCGATTGTTCCTGAAGAAGCGAAAGGTTCCTCCTGATCATGATTGGCTGGCTCGTCACCAGACTGATTACCATTCTGTTCTTCTTTTCCGCAGGCACAAACAAACACGACTGCGGTAAGAGTTGTGATGAGGATACTAATCCTTTTCATATTGTTATACTGTTATACGGTTATACGGTTAGATTGATGATCTGTTATACAATGATTAGCAAATACAATTATCCAGTTTGGTTTGTGTTCTGTATGACAAATATAGCGAATATATCCGTAAAAAATAGAAAGATAGGCACTTTGTGGAAACAGTCCGACCTGGAAAACAAGAAATAAATCCAGAATTTGGTCTTTCCCGATGGTATCTTTTGGGATAAGAAAATACGCAATTATCGAACCAAAAAACGCAATGCAATGTTCAAGCTATTGGACCGAATATCAGCCACTTACGGGAACGAAAAAGGGACCGCCTCTAAGTGAAGCGGTCCCTTTGTGCGGGTGAAGGGACTCGAACCCATACGCCGTTAGGCACCAGATCCTAAGTCTGGGTTGTCTACCAATTCCAACACACCCGCGAGGAAGAAAAAACCTTCCGGAAGGCAGTAACAGGTGCCCGTCACCGGCGGGGACCATGGGAAGCTGTCCGCGCCTGCGTCCGAAAGGGACGGCAAAGTTAATAACTTTCGGGAAAACTGCAAAATCACCCCTTGACAAAGCCGAAATAATTCTCCATATTTGCATAACTAAAATGTTATAACCATATGGATTCCCCATTCGTTTATAGCAAGTGGGTGACCGGCAAGGACTTCGTCGGCCGGAAGCAGGATTGCGCGATCCTCGGCAGCTTCCTGCGGCAGGGCGAACATGTGGCCCTCTACAGCACCCCGAAATGCGGCAAGACCTCCCTGATCCAGCAGACCCTGTTCAATCTGCGCATGACGGGCGTGTCCTTCACCGTCGGCCAGCTGAGCCTGCTGAATATCCGGACCCGCGAGGACTTCCTGACCCGGCTCGGCTCGACCGCCATCCGATGCGTCGCTTCGTCGCCCGAGGAATATGAATCCCTCGTCACGACCTTCCTCAGCGGGACCCATCTCGTGTTCGACCGCGAGGTCTTCGCCCGCGAGGACAGGATCCTGTCGCCGGGCTGGTCCCTGGACGACGGCGACGTCCAGGCCGTCCTGCGGTTGCCCCAGCGCCTTGCCGAGCATTTCGGCCAGAACCTCATCCTCATCCTGGATGAATTCTCCAACATCGACATGGTCGAGGACGGCGACAAGATTATCGGCCTCTTCGAGGAAATGCTCCGCGAACGGAAAAAGGGCTGCACCTGGATCTTCTGCGGCTCGGCCTACAATGCCATGCGCGAGATTTTTGACGTCCGCAAGGACTTCTACCGCGTCGTGGAGCGCTTCCACATGCAGCCGATCGACCAGAAAGAGATTGTCGATCACATCATCAAGGGCTTCCTTTCCAGCGGTAAGGTCATCGACAGGGCCCTGCTCGCCGGCGCCTGCAACCTCTTCAAAGGACACATGTGGTATATCAACCACCTCGTCTCCATCTGCGACTCGATGTCCAAGGGCTACATCATGGAGCCCGTCCTCATCGATGCCCTGGGCTGCCTGATCGCCATCCACGAGCCGCGTTTCATCGCTACGATGGACTCCCTGACGACCCACCAGGTGTCGCTCCTCAAGGCCGTCGTCGACGGGTATACCAAATTCTCCACGGCGGAAGTGGTGTCGAAGTACGGCCTCAATTCTTCCGCCAACGTCAAGCGCGTCAAGGACGCCCTCGTCAAGAAGGAGGTGCTGACCTTCGACGAAAACGAGCAGCCCGAGATCCTGGACCCGCTCTTCGAATACTGGGTTCGCAAATATTATTTCGAGAAACACGATGCCTAAGAAGAAAATCGCCGTGCTGACCGGCGCAGGTGTCAGCGCCGAAAGCGGCTTCGCGACCTTCCGCGACAGCGGGGGACTGTGGGAGCAATATGACGTCAACGACGTCGCCTCCATTGAGGGCTGGTATCGCAACCGCCAGCTCGTACTTAACTTCTACAACGGCCTCCGGGTGCAGCTGCGGGACGCCAAGCCCAATGCCGCCCATATTGCCATCGCGGAACTGGAGAAGGACTATGACGTCACCGTCATCACCCAGAATGTCGACAACCTCCATGAACGCGCCGGCTCGACCCGGATCGTCCATCTCCATGGCGAGCTCACCAAGGTCCGCCCCGAGGACGGCATCTACGACCATACCGGCTCCGAGGCCGAGGTCATCGATGTCGGCTATGACGCCGTCCATCTCGGCGACAAGGCCCCGAACGGTTCCCAGCTGCGCCCGCACATCGTCTTTTTCGGTGAGGCTGTCCCCAAGATCGAGAAGGCCATCGACGTCGTCGAGGCGGCGGACATCCTCCTCATCGTCGGCACTTCCCTGCAGGTCTATCCCGCCGCGGGACTCTACCGCTACGCCAAACACGGCGTCCCCATCTACATCATCGACCCCAAGCCCGTCCCCGTCTACGACCCTCGCCTGACGCACATCCAGGAGGTCGCCACCAAGGGCATGGAAAAGTTTATGGAAATCATTAAAAACCAATAATCAAGATGAAAAAGTTTCTCCTTGTCGCAGCCCTGGCGATCCTCCCGGTCCTCGGCTTTGCGCAGAACAACCATTTCTTTAACCACAAGACCGGATCTTTCGACCTGGTCGTGAACATGATGGGCCAGGACATGGTGACCCATACCGTCTTTGCCGACTACGGCGCCCTCCAGCGCGCGGACGTCAACGCGATGGGGCAGGATATCGTTACGATCCTTCGCGACGGCAAGACCTATATGATCAAACCGAATTTCCAGGAAATGCCCGCGGAGGATGCCATCAACTACAACGCCCTCGACCAGGCGACCATCGACAAATACGGCATCAAGATGATCGGCATCGAGAAGATGGACGGCTACGACTGCCTCGTCTATACCCTGAAAATGGATGTCCAGGGCTTTGAAGGCAAGGGCAAGGTCTGGATCTGGGACGGTTTCTCGATCCGTGCCGAGGTGAACGTGATGGGAATGACTGTCGTCACCAAACTGCAGAACCTCCAGCTCGACGCGCCCGTCGACATGAGCCTTTTTGAACTGCCCCGCTAGGTCCCCGTCATGCCCGACCTGATCGGACATCTCCCCAATGAACCACATAATTAGAAAAACGATTCTGTCGGCGGCGGCCTGCCTGGCCGCTCTGACCCTTTCCGCCCAGGGAGGGAACACCGGTTTCGGCGGAGATGAAACCTCCGGACCGTCCCTGGCCGACCGTGTCCTTCGCCTGGAAAAGCAGCAGGAACGGCTCAACATTTTCCTCAACTTCTCGGGCAGCTACCAACTGGCCAATGAGACGGATACCCCCTGGCAGTCGGCCTTCAAGGCCAAATATCTCCGCCTGGAGCTCAAGGGCCGGCTGGGCGACCATCTGTTCTACCGCCTGCGGCACCGGCTCAACGAGACCAATGCCCGGACGGCCGCCGACTACTTCTCGAAGGCGACGGACATCATGATGGTCGGCTGGCAGTTCAACGAGAAATGGTCCCTCATGGGCGGCAAGCTCGTCCAGGCCTGGGGCGGTTTCGACTATGACGAGAACCCGCTCTACATCTACCAGTATCCCGTGCTGCTGAGCCACATGGAGATCTTCTTCGCGGGCGCCGCCCTCTCGTGGAAGCCCGTTCCGCAGCATGAATTCGTCCTGAACGTCACGAATCCCTACAACCACGGTTTCACACAGGAGTATGGGGCGGGCGCCATGACCATGGGCAGCCCGGCCACGGCCAAGCTCATCGAGCCGGCCAACCATCCCCTCTGCTATATCTTCAACTGGAACGGTAACTTCTTCGACGGCCTCGTCCAAACCCGTTGGGGTGCCGGCGTGATCAACCAGGCCAAGGGATATCAACAGAAGATGTTCTTTGCCGGCCAGAAACTGACCTTGCCGAAGTTCCAGTTCTATGTCGACTATCTCTACTCTTTCGACGGCCTGGACCGTTTCCGGATCGCGACGGAAGACCTTGCTCCCGGCGGCCTGTACTGCACGGATGTCCAGTATCATACCCTCATCGGCAAGGCCAACTGGCAGTTCGCCCCGGGCTTCAACCTGATGGGCAAGCTGATGGGCGAGACCGTCCATACGCCGGGAGAGGGCTACTACCGCACTTCCCTTGGCTATATCGCCGCGCTGGAGTATTACCCGGATTCCGCGGAGGACTTCCGCATCTTCCTGGCCTATATCGGCCGGGACGATCATTACAAGACCGTGGTCAACAATCCCGTCTCCCACAGCAACCGGATCGAACTGGGTCTGATTTATCGCATGAAACTTTTATAACCCAACGATATGGCAGCCAAACTATCAGAGAAAATCGGCTACGCGTTAGGTGACGCGGCCGCCGGCGGCATCACCTGGAAAGTGATGTCCATCGCCTTCCCGCTCTTTTTCACCAACGTCTTCGGCCTGACGGTGGCCGACACCGCCGCCCTGATGCTGGTGGCGCGTCTTTTCGACGTCGTCACCGACCCGCTGATGGGCGCCCTCGCCGACCGGACGCAGTCGCGCTGGGGCACCTACCGCCCCTGGCTGATTTTCGGCGCCGTGCCGCTGGGGGTGATTTTCGCCCTGCTGCTCTATACACCGGACCTGGGCCCCGTCGGCCTGCGGGTCTATGCCTATACGCTCTACCTGCTGATGATGGTGGCCTATACGGCGGTCAACGTGCCCTACGGCTCGCTGCTCGGCGTGATGACCGCGGACGACAACGAGAAAAATGAATTCTCCTCCTACCGCATGGTCGGCGCCTACGCCATGGGATTCATCACGCTGCTGAGCTTCCCGTACCTCCAGAAGATGGTCGGCGGCAGCGACCAGCACCAGTACGCCGTCCTCGGCGTCATTCTCGGCGCCCTGGCGGCTCTCGGAACGCTGGCCTGCGGCCTCATGACGAAAGAACGCCTCAAACCGGTCCGCGCCGAGAAGTTCTCGCTGAAGCCCTTCGGCGACCTCTTCCGCAACAAGCCGTGGATCTACCTGACGCTGGTGGGCATCTGCACCAATTTCTTCAACGGATTCCGCTATGCCGTCGCGGGTTACATGATCGAATATTGCCTCCATGGCGACGTCACCGTCAGCGGCCTGATCATCAATTACACCGTCTTCATGACCTTCGGCGAGGTGACCTGCATGATCTTCGGCGGCCTGTCCCCGAAGTTCACCAAATGGGTGGGCTCCAAGCGTAAGGCCTTCTCCTGGGCGGCCATTATCTGCGCCGTCACGTCGGCGAGTTTCTTCCTTATCCCGATGGATCCGGCCTGGATCTGGGTGATGGTCGCGGTGGTCATCCTGACCTCGGTCGGCGTCGGCCTCTATTCGCCGCTGCTGTGGTCGATGTATGCCGATGTCGCCGATTATGCGACCGAGAAGAACGGCACCTCCTCGACGGGACTCATTTTCTCGTCGGGCACGATGGCCCAGAAGTTCGGCTCGGCCGTCAGCGGCTCGCTGGTGGCGCTGTTCCTCGGCTTCGTCGGTTTCATTTCCGGCACCGACCCCGCCACGGGCGAGGCTATTGTCACCATCGCAGAGGCGGACATGCCCGCCGTCCAGGAAATGATCTGGGCGATCTTCTCCCTCTTCCCGACGGTGATGGCCCTTGTCATTCTCCTGCTGCTGAAGCTCTATCCAATCAAGAAATAACGGAAAATCCTGCATTTTCTGCCAAAAACCCCATAAACGTGGGGTTTTTTCGTCGTGTATTATTGCCGAACTTTGTAACAGCAAAAGAATCGGCAGAATGGATATCGAAAGCACGCCTCAGAATGTGAAACTGACAAGGAGAGAACTGGATGTTCTCCGGCTGGTTGCCAAGGGGTACAGCACCAAGGAGATTGCGGCCGAGCTGGGCATCGGCCTTGATACCGTGCGCGGCTACCGGAAGCAGCTCCACAGCAAATTACAGGTAACCAAGGCGACGGAACTTATATACCGGGCAACCGAACTACAGTTGCTATAATCCCCGCTGTAGTGCTGCAGGATTTGCTTAAAAATGATCCACTTATATATATAACGAAATGAAAAAGTACTTTGTCTTCACACTGACGTGCGTGGCAGGCCTGGCGATAGTCACGGCTTGCGGAAACGGAAACTCCGGTAACAGTAATGACAAATCCACCGGTAAAGACGATGCCGGTGCCCAGGTGGAAACAGCGGCCAAGGATGTTAAGGACATGGTCGGCATTGAGCAGGCCGAATATTGGCTGAACCAGACGTTCTCCCTGACGCTTGCCGATGTCAAGCCCGCCTTCGAGTATGAAGCACTTGAAAAAGGTATGGACGGCTGTATGGGCAATTCCGGTGGCGGTGTCATCAGTTTCGTAAAAAAGGATGGAACGCCTATCACCGAAGACGAATTCAAGGCTTATGTCACCAAGATTTATCCGCAAGTTCAGAAGTGCTCTCCCACTGGCAAGATTCACAAGGGCCAGGGCAAGAATAAAAACAACAGCGAGGAAGTGCAGCAGCAGGAGTTGACGCTTGGCGATATCGACTTTTCCCAGTCTGTTGACCTGGCTTTCCCCAAGCAGGAGGATTTCGTGGGATACTGGCATCACGTCCGTATCTATAACAAGACGGGAGAAAAGCCCTATATCTCTGTTCGCTTCAATTAACAGATCACAAAAGCAACTTAATCATGAAAAAAATTCTTTCCATTATTATGACAGCCATTGTTATGATGGCAATGGTATCTTGCTTCGGAACAACCAAAACTAATCCGGATGATTCAAATAACGGAACAGAAAACAGCAACGGGAACGGCTCCGGAGATGAAAATGGGAACGGTGGCGGTAACGGCAATGGCGGGGACAACAGCCAGGCGACCAAGCTGTCAAACTCCAAGTATTACAAATTCAGAGATTATGCCGGTGAAACCACTGAGACAACCGTTACCTTTGGCAAAGGCAATGAGGTCGAGTACCACGTTGTCTGGAACTGGCAGGAAGGAGGAAGCAGCTATGCAGCAAGCGGAGATATTACCTACCGTGGAACATACACCTTCACAGATACCGGCAATGGCAACAACCTGAAAGGAGAGGGTAAACTCACGATGACAGATATCAATGATTCCAGCAAACAGTACACTACACAATACTACGCCGAAGGAGACAACTTGAAGATTATAGAGGCTGCGCCCAATGGCGATACCATTAATCTTGGGAAAGTGAATGAATAGCTTTTCTGTATGAAACGGCTTTTGCTGATTATTCCGGGACTTCTGCTGATGGCCTGCCAGGGTGCGGGCCAAAAGCAGAAGTCCCTTGCGGTTGAGGCGCAGGCTGAAGCCGCCCAGGCCTCTGCTCCGGCAGAGGAAGTGGTTCCGTCCTTCCTTCCGGAAGAGGCGGAGGAGAATATATATGGGTATGAAGGGGATGAGGAAGAAGAGATCGCCTATGAGGCACCCGTCACGGACTACTGGTACGAACACGATTTCTCGCTGGTCCTGGTCACGCACACCTATGTCGGCCTGTCGACGGCGATGCCCCAGACCGATGAGACGGTCCTGATTACCCGCGTCGGAGACAAGGCCTACATCCAGACCCGGCTGCAGGGCGCCATCCGGAAGTGTTCTGTCTATGAAGCGACGCCGGAGGGGTATCGGCATACGATTTACGAAAAGGGGAAAGTCAGCTGGACCCACGACTACGACAACGACTCCCTGACGGGAGCCCTCGCATACCAGCTCCGGAAAAAGTATCCCGTCATCGCAACGATTCCGGAGGATTACGACATGAGTCAGGCGCAGGAAGAAACCCGCTGCGGCCGTCCGTGCTGGATTATCACGCTGGAAGAGGACACCGAACTCGGCCGGGGCCACCTGGTTTCGACCCTCTGGCTGGACAAGGAGTACTGCTTTCTGTACAGCGTCAGCATCAAGGGTACGAACGACCTGGGGAATACAGTGGACATGGAGTCATTTGAGGTCACCTACTTCACCGACGCGCCGACGGGAAAGGACATTCCCGACCCGGCACAGACGGGAGGCGGTGTCGCCGACGACATGAAGAAACAATTGCAGGGGCAGATCGATGCTCTCACAAAATAATTGCTAAATTTGCCTATATGAAACGCTGCTCCGTCATACCGTCCTTTCTGCTGATCCTTGCGCTCCTGCTGTCCCGGACGGCATTTGCCTATGAGGATCACCGGGGAAGGAACCTGGATTCGCTGGAGCTTACCATCTCCCACTGGACGGCGGAGACGCTGTTGAAGGCTTCTTCCGACCAGCGAAAAGCCTATTGCAACACTTGCCGCGAACTGGCGTGGGGCTATCTGGTGGTAGATGGCCCACGCAGCATGTATTATGCCAGGCGGGCCATCGAAACCGCCCGGATGAACAGCGATGACGATGCCATTTTTGATGCATCCATCCTGATGGGCCAGTGTTTCTGGGCCAAGGAGCAATACGACAGTGCAAGAGTTTATTATTTCCAGGCGGCGGATGCCCTTTCAAGGATTGAGGAGAATTGGACCGACCCTGACCCGTACAATCTGGAGGCGGGCAAAGCGCGTCTATGGGGCACCTTGGGCAACTTCTATGCGGCACAGGACTCCCTGGAACAGTTTGCACACTACTACGGCAAGGCTGCCGAAATCTTTGAGAAATGGGGCTGGTATGAAGACTGCGCCACCCTCTACAAGAATATCGGCGAGTTCTACATGGACAACGGAGACCTCAAAACCGCCCGTCCGGCTTATGACAAGAGTCTGGAGTTCGCCCGGCAGTCGGGAGACTCGCTGATGATTGCCGGTGCCCTGTACGGTTTGGGCCGATGGTACAACGAATCCGGCCAGACCATCCGGGCGCTGGAGTATCTCCAGGAGGCTGATGCATATTTCCTCAGCCACCCCGAAGAAGCGCCCACTGGCCACGCCGACACGGTGGCCATTATGAATTCCGCCCATGAGCAGCTGTATAACAATGCCCGGATCATGGCCCGGAATGCCCGCATCATCGCCATCGGCGCCGTCGTCCTGCTCGTGCTGGCCATCGGCATCATCGTCGCGCTCCTGCGCCTGAAGCGGACCCGGAAGGTCCTCTCGGAGACGACGACCGTTCTGGATGAGACCATCGAAGAAATGCGGCCCGCGGATGGCGCACCGGTGTCGGAAATCCATCTGACCAAGCGGGAGAAGGATGTGGCCGCACTGCTGATAAAGGGGAGGACGACGCAAGAAATTGCCTTTTCCCTTGGCATTGGCGACGAGACGGTTATTTGGTACCGCAAACGCCTTTTCGCCAAGCTGGACGTCCACTCGGTCGCCGCCTTTACCTCCGAAATGATGAAGAGGGGACTGCCCTAAGGGCGAAGCCCTTGCCCATGTCGCGAAAAATGTGTATTTTTGCAAGTTAAAGCAAGATTACACTTTTTTGTTTATGAGCATACAGACTGAGAACATCGCCAAACTCGTTGAGCGCCGGGCCAAGGCCCGTCTCGGCGGCGGCGAAAAGCGCATTGAGGCGCAGCACGAAAAGGGTAAACTCACGGCGCGCGAGCGTCTGGCCCTCCTTCTCGACGAAGGCAGTTTCGAAGAATACGACATGTTCGTCCAGCATCGCTGCACGAACTTCGGCATGGACAAGAGCCATCCGGACGGCGACGGCGTCGTGACCGGCTGCGGCACGATCGACGGCCGTCTCGTCTATGTTTTCGCCCAGGATTTCACTGTCAGCGGCGGCTCCCTGTCGAAGACCATGTCCGAGAAGATCTGCAAGGTCATGGACCTGGCCGTTCGCAACGGCGCACCCTGCATCGGCCTGAACGACTCCGGCGGCGCCCGCATCCAGGAAGGCATCGACTCCCTGGCCGGTTTCGGCGAGATCTTCGAGCGCAATATCCTCGCCAGCGGCGTGGTCCCGCAGATCAGCCTCATCATGGGCCCCTGCGCCGGCGGTGCGGTCTACAGCCCGGCCCTGACGGACTTCACGCTGATGGTGAAGAACACCTCCTACATGTTCCTGACCGGCCCGGCCGTCGTCAAGAGCGTGACCGGCGAGGTCGTGGACCAGGAGCAGCTCGGCGGCGCATCCGTCCATGCCACCAAGAGCGGCGTGGCCCATTTCGCGGCCGACAATGAGGAAGAGGCCCTCTCGACCATCAAGCGCCTGCTCTCTTTCATCCCGCAGAACAACCGCGAAGAGGCCCCGTTCAAGCCCACCACGGACCCGATTTCCCGCGTGGAGGACCGCCTGAACGAAATAATCCCCGACAACCCCAACAAGGCCTACGACATGTATGAGGTCATCAAGAGCATCGTCGACGACGGTGACTTCTTCGAGATCCACGCCCAGTTCGCCAAGAACATCATCGTGGGGTTTGCCCACATGAACGGCCGCAGCGTCGGCGTCGTGGCGAACCAGCCCAAGGTGCTCGCCGGCGTGCTCGACATCAATGCCAGCCGCAAGGCTGCGCGCTTCGTCCGCTTCTGCGACGCCTTCAACATCCCGCTGGTGACCCTCGTGGACGTCCCGGGCTTCCTCTGCGGCACGCAGCAGGAGTACGGCGCCATCATCACCAACGGCGCGAAGCTTCTCTACGCTTACGGCGAGGCTACGGTCCCGAAAGTGACCGTCTCCCTCCGCAAGAGCTACGGCGGTGCCCACATCGTCATGAGCTGCAAGCAGATCCGCGGCGACATCAACTACGCCTGGCCCTCCGCCAACATCGCGGTCATGGGCGCCGACGGCGCCGTCAACATCCTCTACGCCAAGGACATCAAGGCGACCGAGGACCCCGAGGAGAAGAAAGCCATCTACGAGGCCAAGAAGAAGGAGTACGACGATCTCTTCTCGAACCCCTACCAGGCCGCCCAGAAGGGCTATATCGACGATGTGATCGAGCCGCGCAACACGCGCTTCCGCGTGATCCGCGCCCTCGAGCAGCTCGCCGGCAAGAAGCAGGACATCCCTGCCAAGAAACACGACAACCTGCCCCTGTAAGAGCCTATGAGAAAGTTACTTCTTTTCTCGCTGGCCCTTCTGACAGCCGTAGCCGGATACGCCCAGAACGTGTCCGACCTGATCATCGCCGAGGTCCTGGCCGAGCCGGACTCCACGGGCGTGATCGACGACTACGGCCGCAGGGAAGGCTGGATCGAGATTTTCAACACGTCCATGGGCACCGTCAAGTTCGGCGGCTGCTATCTGACGGACGATCCCGCTGATCTGAAGAAGAGCCTCATCCCCAAGAATGACCTCGCGACGCAGATCGGCCCCCGCCAGAGCAAGCTTTTCTATGCCAGCGGACGTACGCATGACGGCACGTTCTACACCGATTTCACCCTCGCCCCCGGCAAGGTGGTCTATCTCGTCAGCAACGACGGCCGGACCATCATCGACCAGCTGACCATCCCGGAGGATCTTCCTGCCGGTAAGTCTGTGGCAAAGTTGGCGACGGACGCCAAAGGACTGCTTTTTGAGACGGTCGCTCCGTGCGACCCGACCCCGGGTGCCTACAACGGCGATCCGACGGCTGCCTCCAAGTCCGACCAGATGGCCGAGCGCGACCCCCACGGCTGGATCCTGACTCTCGTGTCGGTCAGCGTGGTGTTCAGCGCACTGGCGATTTTGTGGTTCTTCTTCTGGCTGTTGTTTGAAAGACCGGCCAAACGCAGATCCCTCACATCCGTTCGGGATGACAAGAACAGTGTCATTCCGAGCGCAGCGAGGAATCTGTCCAAAGCCCAGAAAGCAGGCACCCCCGACGGCGAGGTGGCGGCGGCGATTGCCCTGGCCCTCGACATGGAGCAGAGCGGCGACGTCTATGCCGCCATCGCCCTGGCGCTCCACCTGGAGCTCGGCGCAACGGCCCACGATGCCGAAAGCTTCGTGCTGACCATCCGCCCGACGCCCAACTCCGCCTGGAACAACCCCGCCGACGGCTTCCGGAGAAAGCCGTAGATAAGGAGCCGTCCATCTTCAAGCCCTAAAAGATGGATGAGTAGTATTAAAAAGGGCACCCGTCCATCAATAAGTGCAAAAAGATGGACGACACCAAAGAAACAAACGAAAATAGATATGAAAGAGTACAGTTTCAAGATTAACGGCAAGCAGTACGATGTGACTGTGGAGTCCGTTGAAGGTAAGAACGCGCAGGTCGTCGTCAATGGCGCTGCTTACAGCGTTGAGATCGAAAAGGGCGCCGCCGAGGCTCCCGCCGCCGCTCCCGCGCCGGCCGCTGCCCCTGCCCAGGCCGCCCCTGCCCAGGCCGCCGCAGCTCCTGCTGCCCCGAAGGCCGCTCCCGCCGGCCCTGGCACGAAGGTCGAGAGTCCGCTCCCGGGCGTGGTCATCGAGGTGTCCGTCAAGGAGGGCCAGGCCGTCAAGCAGGGCCAGAAAGTGGCCGTCCTCGAGGCTATGAAGATGGAGAACGAGATCGCCGCGACCGTCGACGGCACGGTGACCGCCATCCATGTCAACAAGGGCGACTCCGTCCTCGAAGGCGCTCCCATCGTGACGATTGCCTAAGCCATGGAGCACATTTACGAAAGTTTGATACAATTCTGGCAGTACACCGGCTTCGCCAACTGCAGCTGGCAGAACCTGGCGATGATCGCGATCGGCATCGTGTTCATCACCGTGGCCATCCTCAAGGAGTGGGAGCCGCTGCTGCTGGTGCCGATCGGCTTCGGCATGATCATCGGCAACATCCCGATGTTCCCGGGCCTGAATATCGGCATCTATGAGGACGGATCGGTCCTGAACACGCTCTACCAGGGCGTGAAGCAGGGCTGGTATCCGCCGCTGATCTTCCTCGGCATCGGCGCCATGACCGACTTCTCGGCGCTGATATCCCAGCCGCGGCTGATTCTGATCGGTGCGGCTGCGCAGATGGGTATCTTCGGTGCCTACCTGCTCGCGCTGACCTGCGGATTCGCCCCGGCGGAGGCCGGCGCCATCGGCATCATCGGCGGTGCGGACGGCCCGACCGCCATCTTCCTGAGCTCCAAGCTTGCACCGGACCTGATGGGCGCCATCGCTGTGTCGGCCTATTCCTACATGGCCCTCGTGCCGGTTATTCAGCGCCCGATCATGCTGCTGCTGACCTCCAAGAAGGAGCGCGCCATCGAGATGCCGAAGCCGCGCCAGGTCTCCCAGCGGGAGAAGATCATCTTCCCGGTCATCGGCTTCCTCATCACCGCCTTCATCGTCCCGAGCGGCCTGCCGCTGCTGGGCATGCTCTTCTTCGGTAACCTGCTGAAGGAAAGCGGTGTGACCCGTCGTCTGGCTGAAACCGCCCGCGGCCCGCTCATTGATGTGGTGACGACGCTTATCGGCCTCACCGTCGGTGCCTCCACGCAGGCGGACAAGTTCCTGAGCGGCAAGTCCCTGATGATCTTCGGCCTCGGCCTCGGATCCTTCATTATCGCCACGGCCTGCGGTGTCCTCTTCGTGAAGCTCATCAACCTCACGATCCGCGGCGCCGACCGCAAGATTAACCCGCTGATCGGCAACGCCGGCGTTTCCGCCGTGCCGGACAGCGCCCGTGTGTCGGAGGTCGTCGGTCGGGAGACCAACCCCAACAACCACCTCCTCATGCACGCCATGGGCCCGAACGTGGCCGGCGTTATCGGCTCGGCCGTCGCTGCGGGTATCCTCCTGAGCTTCCTCGGATAAGTGTATCTCTTTTCTAGTGTAATGAATCGTCGAATTGTAATTCTTTTTGCTTTTCTGACTTTATCCTTTGGATCTTGTTCAAAGGTAGAAGAAGCGTATTCATTGAGTGATGATTTAGAGAGTTCAGAAAGTGCAAATAGTCTCAAAAGGCGGATTATTCTTGATTCCCTTGAGATTTTTCAAGATACTCTTACCATTGAACCGATTAATCAGGTCTTGGGAATAAGAAGGAATAATCCTTATTCCATTAGAAACATGCAACGTGCGAGTGATACATTAAGTCGTAGATGTAATATGTCTCCTCGCACTCTTGTTCCGACCAATCTTTATATTCGTTTCCTCCCTCAAGATTCAGCAGAATTCAAATCGCTGGAGAGCAGTGGTTTTGAGCTGTTTGATGTGCCATTGGAATATGAATTAGTCGGCGAAGGTAATGGTTACCATGATCCATCGTTGCCGGAGAATCAGATTACTTGGCAGTATAGTTGTATTCCAATAGATGCAAGTATCCCCTCTGTGGAATATGAGATACTTGATACCTGTTATATTCCTCGCTGGGAGATAATTCCTGATCTCATTCCCATGTCAATTCGACCTTTGGGCTTTCATCTTGATGAAGATGAGTATGAGATGGAATTGGATTATTTGGCTAATGAGATGGCTAATCCGGGTTTGATGGACGGCCCTCTTATTAATGGGGAAGCGATTAACTCTTTTTCTTCAAAACCATCAGGTCATGTATATGTAAAGATTAATGGTGAAAACAGGCCTGTTAAGAGAGTAAAAGTTCGTACATGGCACTTTGTCAAGATTGATCAAACATATACAAACGAAAACGGCTATTATCATATGTCAAAATCGTATACATGCAAGCCTCGTTATTCTGTTAAGTATGAGAATGAAAGAGGCTTCAAGATATATGGTTGGCTCGCTGAATTGGTCCCAATGTTTTATTGGTCTCAAAGACACTCCAAGAGTGGTTATAATATCGTTTTTGATGATCCTGACGACAAGATGTGGTTGGGTGCCGTGGTGAATAATGAGGTCTATGATTATTATAAAATGAGTGAGGCTAATGGCATGGTACTTCCTCCTCAGGACCTTCATATTTCAGTTATTAACGGCGCAAATTATGGTGGAGGTGCGCCTATGCTGCATCATATGGGAGGGATGATGATGCAGCCATATTCGGCAAGCTCATTAGGAGAAGCTTTTGTGCAAGCCATCTTATGTTCTACTACCTTTTATATCTCAGCAATTCTTAGTTGTGTAGCCCCTGACATTGTTATTAAGAATGGAACATATGAAAGTATCTCAACGACAGTTTTCCATGAGATGAATCATGCAAGTCATTTTTCTAAAGCTGGACGTGAGTATTGGGCTCATTATATTCAGTATATTTTAGATGTTTTTTTCGATGAGAGCTTTAGCTCAAGTTCTTTATATGGAGATGGAACAGATAACGAGAGTACTCACAGAAAGTATTGTGAATTAGGAGAAGCATGGGCTTATGCCAACCAACGGCTTTATCTGAAAGAACAAGGATTGCCTGTTTACGGCGGGATTGGTGAATGGTTTGAACCGTCCATCCTTGCTTTATTTGAATTGGTCGATCAAGGGGTGTTAACAAAACCACAAATTCTTTCTTGTATGGATGGTTCTATAACATCAATTGATGCGTTATATAATCGTCTTTGCTTGACTTATCCGTCAAAACGAAATGCGATATCCACCGTTTTTGGGAATAATAGGGCTCTCCATTCGTTGACCAGATGGCGTGTCTTGAATGCAACAGGAGGGACATTGGAAATTGACATGAGGAAGAATGGTTCGTTTTGGAAATCTCTAACAACGGACAGAGATACGCTGTCTTTTCTTTTTAGTTCATCAATGAGTGATAGTATAGACCTAAAACTTACGAACCCTTCTGTCTATCCGGATACGGTTTTAATGGTTGTAAATGGCCAGTTTGTTTATAGGCAATTGAATGATGTCGTTTATAGCAGACTATTTCGGCCGCTATTTCAACCAAATGACTGGTTGGAGACATTTTTCCATAATGATATTGGGGATAAAAA
>CAMKRY010000004.1 GCA_946415345.1 uncultured Bacteroidales bacterium
GAATGCAATCTCGAACTCCTTCTAAAGTTCGGGAAGATGGCTCGTTCAACGTTCTATTATAACGCAAAGCGTTTGGGACAACCTGATGGCTATGATGCCATAAGGGAACGTATCCGCAAGATATATCGTCAACATCATGGTCGATATGGGTATCGACGTATCACAGATCAGCTACATAACGAAGGCGTTGATATCAACCATAAGACTGTCCAGAAGTTAATGGGACAGATGGGGCTGAAGGCAAAACGCAAGAGGCAGCGTTATAACTCCTACAAAGGAGAACTTGGGAAAGTTGCTCCTAATGTGATCAACAGAGACTTCCATGCCGATGCCCCAGACCAGAAGTGGACAACAGATGTTACCCAGGTAAAAATAAAAGACAGTTGGGTATATCTATCTCCTGTCCTGGATATGTTCAACGGTGAGATTGTCTCTTATGTGATATCAGACCATCCTGACTTAAAGATGGTTATGACAATGCTGGACAAAGCCTTCCGGAAAAGGAATATATCTGGGAATCTAATCTTCCATTCTGATCAAGGCTGGCATTATCAGCATAAAAGATATCAGAGAGCCCTGGAAGATAGGCATATAACTCAAAGCATGTCCCGTAAAGGGAACTGCTTGGACAATGCAATGATGGAGAACTTCTTTGGGCTGATGAAAAATGAATTGCTATATTTGCAGGAGTGGGACTCTATCGACCAGTTCAAAAAAGCTCTCCGGGAATACATCCGGTACTACAATAACGATAGAATCAAACTGAGGCTAAAAGGAAAGAGCCCGGTGCAATACCGAGCTCTGTTCCAATCTCAAGCCTCGTAACTTAATGTTAAACCGTCCAACTTTTGGGGGTCACATCAAGCCGGGGCGGCTTTTTTTATGCCCGGGAATTCACTATCTTTGCGACCGCTTATGGCACCGCTTGCCGTCATACTGACCCTGCTGGGATATTTCGTCGCCGTCGTCGCGCTTGGCCGCCTGACCGCGCGGCGGGGGGATTTCTACGCGACGCGGAGCCACCGCTGGTGGGTGGTGACGCTCGGAATGGTCTCGGCCTGCATGTCCGGCGTCAGCTTCGTGTCCGTCCCCGGCATGGTGGCGGGCAGCGGCATGGGGTATCTGCAGATGTGCATCGGCTTTTTCCTCGGGTATCTCGTCATTGCGTTCGTGCTGGCTCCGCTGTATTTCCGGATGGGGTCGGTATCGATTTATGGCTGGCTGGAAAAACGTTTCGGCCTGACGGCGCACAGGACAGGCGCTTGGCTCTTTTTCGGCTCCCAGCTGCTGCGGGCCTCCATGCGCCTGTTTCTTCTCTGCATCACCCAGCAGCTGATGATCTTCGATCCGCTGGGACTTCCCTTTGCGCTGAATGCGGTCGTGACCGTCGGGGTGCTGCTGGCCTACACATGGAAAGGCGGGGTCCGTTCGGTTGTCGCCGCGGATATTCTCCGCACGGTCTGCATGGTGTCCGCCATTGCCCTGACGGTGTTTTTCATCGCCCGGGCGCTGCCGGGAAGCCTCCCGGACACGCTGCGGGAAAGCGGCATGACGCGGGTATTCTTCTTCGATGACGTGAATTCGCCGAATTACTTCTGGAAGCAGCTCCTGGGCGGATTTTTCATCGTCATCGCGATGACGGGCATGGACCAGGAGATGATGCAGCGCAATCTCGCCTGCCGCAGCATCCGCGACTCGCAGAAGAATCTCGTGCTCAGCAGCCTCCTGCAGATCGTCGTCATCACCGGCTTCCTCCTCCTCGGCGTGCTGCTCTACGCCTATGCAGGTATGGCTGGTGTGGCGGAAAAAGGCGACGCGCTGTTCCCGACCGTTGCCGTGAACGGCGGCCTGCCGCTCATTGTCGGCATCCTTTTCATCCTGGGGCTCTCTGCCGCCTCTTACGGCGCCGGCGGATCCGCCCTCACCGCCCTCACCACCGCCTTTGTCGTCGACATTTTGCCAACTCCTGCACAAAAAGGGGCGTTTTCATGCACGAACCATCCTCGGAAGGGCAACTCCTGCACAAAAGAGCGCGATTTCGTGCACGAGTATAGCCGGATTCGATGGATTCACCTGTTACTGGCCGCGGCGATGGCCGTGCTGGTGATTCTATTCGGCTATCTCATGGACCGCGGCGCACTGGATGCCATTTATACTGTTGCCGGTTATACCTACGGCCCCATCCTCGGCCTCTTCGCCTTCGGCATCCTGACCCGGCGGACTTTTACTGCCCGTCGCGCACGCTGGGCCATTCCGGTGGCGGTAATTGCCGCGCCGGTGATCTGCCTGCTGCTGAACCATTATTCCGTCCAGCTACTGAACGGCTACCGTTTCGGCTACGAACTCCTGCCGCTCAATGCCGCCCTGACCTTCCTCTTCCTGCTGGTATCGTCCCGCAAATAAACCGGTTTCGGGGAATTATGCGTATATTTGCATAATGACCCTTTTTCTGACAGGCAGTCCGACCCGTTACGGGGAGGATCATTTCACCGAAGACAACGGCTTTCTCGCCGCTGTCAAGGCCGCCCTGCCGGAGCATCCGAGGACCCTGCTGATCAGCGCCGCCCCCGACGACCGCTCTTTCACGGACTCCGTCCTGGAGGGTATGAGCCTCTGTATCCGCAACTCCGGCATCGAGATGGCATCGGTAACCATGCTCGACCGCCGCAATGCCGGCGAGGTCCGGGCGCTGGTGGCGGAATCCGACTGGGTCATTCTCTGCGGCGGCCATGTCCCGACGCAGAACGCCTTCCTCCATGAAATCGGCCTCCGGGATATCCTGAAGGGCTACGACGGCGTCATCATGGGCTGCAGCGCCGGCTCCATGAACTGCGCCGACCGCGTCTATTCGCACCCCGAGCTCGCCGGCGAAGGCGTCGACCCGACCTACCGCCGCTGGCTGACGGGCCTCGGCCTCACCGACATCAACATCGTCCCCCATTACTACCAGGTCCGGAACTACATCCTCGACGGGCGCCGTCTCTTCGAGGACATCATCATCCCCGAGAGCTGGCAGCACCGTTTCTACACCTTCCCCGACGGCGGCTATATCCTCGTCCGCAATGGCCGGACCGAGCTCCACGGCGAGGCCTGGGTCATCGCCGACGGGACGATGAAACGCATCAATGAAGAAAACCAAACGAACCCGCTTATGAATTTCGTGTTCATTTCCCCCCACTTCCCGCAGCAGTACTGGCATTTCTGCGCGGCCCTGAAGGCCAATGGCGTCAACGTTCTCGCCGTCGCCGACACCAATTTCGACGACCTGGCTCCCGAACTTCGGGACAGCCTCGCCGGCTACTACAAGGTCCGCGACCTCGAAAACTACGACGAGGTCTATCGGGCCGTGGCCTGGTTCGCGTTCAAATTCGGCAAGATTGACTGGATCGAGTCCAACAACGAATACTGGCTCGAGCAGGACGCCCGCCTGCGGACCGACTTCAACGTCACCACGGGTCTCCATACCGACCATATCGCCGGCATCAAGGAGAAGTCCGAGATGAAGAAATACTATGCCCTCGGCGGCATCCCGACCGCCCGGCAGATCAAAGGAACGGAAGGGGAGAAGGCCATCCGCGCCTTCGTCAGGAAGGTTGGCTTCCCCATCATCGCCAAGCCCGACAACGGCGTCGGCGCCGCCGCGACCTTCAAGATTTCTTCCGCTGAGGAGCTGAACGAATGGTTCGCCGCCCAGGCCGCTCACGTGCCGGCCTACGTCTTCGAGGAGTTCATTACCGGCCTCCTGGTGTCCTACGATGCCGTTTACAATTCCAAGGGCGAGCCCGTGTTCGAGTCCAACGGCGTCTATCCGACCCCGATCATGGACATCGTCAACGACAACCTCGACTCCTGCTACTATGTCCGTCCTGATGTTCCGGCGGCGCTGAAAACCATCGGCCGTCGCACCGTCAAGGCCTTTGGCATCAGGAGCCGCTTTGTCCATCTGGAGTTCTTCAAGCTCGACCGCGACCGCGAAGGCCTCGGCAAGAAGGGCGACTATGTGGGCCTGGAGGTCAATATGCGTCCCGCCGGCGGCTTCACGCCCGACATGATGAACTACGCCCACAATACGGACGTATACCAAATCTGGGGCGACATGGTCGCTTACGACGAGCGCCGCAAGCCCCTCGGAGAGGACAGCTTCTGCGCCTACGCCAGCCGCCGCGACTGCTATGACTACAAGCGTTCCTACGACGAAATCCAGCAGAAATACGGCGCCAATCTTCGCTTCGTCGGCCGCATGCCCGATGCTCTTTCCGGAGCCCTCGGCAACCAGGTCTGGATGGCCTGCTTCCCGACGCTCAAAGAAGTCGAATCCTTCTTCCGCTTCGTGACGGAACGATAGCGTAAGGTACAATAATACGAAAAAGGCCGTCCCGGGAAGGGGCGGCCTTTGTGGTTGATGCAGGGATGATTACTCCTCGTCGAGGTTGATGACGAGCTCTTCGAGATCGTCGTCGCCATCGTCGGCCCCTTCTTCAGCGGCCTCGGGTGCATCCTGCGTGGGCTTGACCAGGTCGGAGACGCTGAGTTCGAAGACGAGGGCCTCGTTCGGGAAGATGGTGTAGGTGCCGCTCCACCACTGGTAGCTGCCCTGCTTGCCGTAGCCGAGCTCGCCCGGGATGACGACGGTCACCTTGTCACCCTCGTGCATGAGGAGAAGGGTCTCGGTGAAGCCCTTGATCAGACCCTGGTCGCTGAAGTTGTTCACCGGGAACTCACCCTCATCGAAGGTGCTCTGGTCGATGTGCATACCCTTGTAGGTAACCTTGAAGTTGTCCTCATAGGCAACCTTGGCGCCATTGCCCTTCTCGTCGAAGCGATAGATGATCTGGGCGGTAGCGGTCGAGTCGGCGGAGCCGGGAACGACGTAGCTGACGGACTTGGTCTCGAAGTTCTTGACCTTGGCGGCCTTCTGGACGAAGGTCTTGCTCTGCTCCTCGTAGTTCTTCATCTTGGCCTGCTGCTTGGCCTGGCTGAACTGCTGATAGAGGTTATTGAACGTCTGCGGGTCGATCTCGAACTTGGCGGCGTAGTCGGCATATTCGCTGTCAGCGAAACGGTTGGTGGCGTATTTCATGTAGAGGCTGTCGGTGTCGATGGCGACAAAATCCCTCATACCCTTGGCGGCGCGGTCGAAGTTGAGATTCAAGTCGCCGAGACGGAAACCGCAGAGAACACCGTAGATGTAGCTCATGGAGTCGCGGAGTTCGGCGGAAATGACTTCTCCTTCCGGCATGGAAGCGACTTTCTGGGCGAGTTCGGTGAGGAGGGCCGGGTTGATCTCGAACTTGCCGGCGTCGGCGTATTCCTCAGAGAAGTTGGTCTGTGCGGCCTCGGTGAAGGCCTTGCGGTCAACGGCGCGGAAGTCCTTGATAGCCTTGTCGCAACGATCCAGGTTCAGGCCCTTGAATTCGTAAACGGCGGGGATGGCGTTCTGGATACCGGCGAGATAGGAGAGGGAGTCGACCATGCCCTGGCTGGGAAGAAGGGCCTTGGCCTCGGCGCAGTAGTTGCTTTCCTCCAGGGAGACCCAGGGGAGTTCTTTTTCCTTGCAGGAAGTCAGCGTCGCGACGATGGCGGCTGCTGCAATCAGAAAATGGCGTGTTTTCATAATTTGTTATGCTTATATAATAACTTTCATTTCATGAAATCCCGCAAATGTACGAATTTCTCCGTATATTTGCGCAATTATTTGTCAGAAATGAACAAAAAGGACCTCGAAATCATGGCTCCCGCCGGGAGTTTCGAATGCCTGACCGCCGCTGTCGAAGGGGGCGCGGACTCCGTCTACTTCGGGGTCGGCCACCTGAACATGCGCTCGCGCAGTGCCGCGAATTTCACGCCGGAGGACCTTCCGGAGGTGGTCCGCATCTGCCGAGCTTACGGTGTAAAAACCTATCTGACGATGAACATCACCCTCTTCGGGGAAGACCTCGAGCCGGCGTACCGGACCCTCGACATGGCGAAGGCCGCCGGGGTCGACGCCGTCATCGCCTCGGACATCGCCGCGATCCAGTATTGCCGCCGCATCGGCATGGAGGTGCATATTTCGACGCAGCTGAGCATCTCCAACGTGGAGGCGCTGCGGTTCTATGCCCAGTTCGCCGACGTGGTGGTGCTGGCGCGGGAACTGCGGCTTGAGCAGGTGAAGGCTATCTATGAGACCATCCTCCGCGAGCGCATCACCGGCCCGAAAGGGGAGCTGGTACGCATCGAGATGTTCGCCCATGGAGCGCTCTGCATGGCCATTTCCGGCAAGTGCTACCTGTCCCTTCAGACCATGGGTTCGTCTGCGAACCGGGGCGCGTGCATGCAGGTGTGCCGCCGCGGCTATGAGGTCACCGACCTCGAAACGGGGGAGCAGCTGAACATCGACAACGAGTATATCATGTCGCCGAAAGACCTCTGCACGGTCGCTTTCCTCGACAAGATCGTGGATGCCGGCGTACGGGTCTTCAAGATCGAAGGCCGTGCCCGGAGTGCCGATTATGTGCGGAGAACGGTCTCCTGCTACCGCCAGGCGGCCGATGCCGTGGCGAACGGGACCTTTACGCCGGAACTGGGGGCCGAACTGACAGAACAGCTGCGGGAAGTGTTTAACCGCGGCTTCTGGGACGGCTATTACCAGGGTGCCCGCCTGGGCGAATGGAGTTCCGTCTACGGCAGCCAGGCGACCCGACGCAAGGAATATGTCGGCAAGGTGACAAACTGGTTCGACCGCATCGGCGTGGCCGAGGTCCAGGTAGAGTCCGGCGCCATCCGCCAGGGCGACCGCCTGCTCATCCAGGGACCCACGACCGGCTGCATCGAATTCGACGTGGAGGACATGCGGGTGGAACTCCAGCCCGCTGAAATGGCCCCGAAGGGCTGCCGCTGCTCCATCGCCGTGCCGCTCGACGCCCAGCCGGAAGACCGGATCAACGCCCATCCGGCCATGGCCCCGCAGGAGAAGATCCATCCCCGCCGCGGTGACAAAGTGTACGTTTGGGTGCTTCAGGCATAAAAATTGCTCATTTCGCCCCGGAAAAATGATGATGAACATGCGCAAATACATCCTCGCCGCCCTGGCGGCCCTTCTCCTTCTTCCCGCCACTGTTTCCGCCCAGAACGGCCGCTTCCGCATCGGGAAATGGGTCGAAATCCATAACGCCATCCTCAAGGAACTCAACAACTCCTATGTCGACACCCTGCCGCTCAACCGGATGGAGAATGCCGCGGCCCATGCGATGCTCGAGGCGCTGGACCCGTACACGGTCTACATCCCGGAAGAGGAGCGCGAGGATATGGATATGGTCCTCAACAAGGTCTACGGCGGTATCGGCGCCCTGATCTACAAGCCGGACCTGGACGGCAACGTCATCATCAACGAACCCTACGAGAATTCTCCCGCGGCGCTGGCGGGTCTTCGCTGCGGCGATGAGATCGTGACCATCGACGGCGTTTCGACCCACGGTCTGACGAGCGCCGAAGCCAGTGAAAAAATGCGCGGCGAGCCCGGTACGTCGGTTGTTTTCCGCGTCAAGCGCATTCATGACGGCGCTTCCTGGAAGGCCGGCGACCTCATGGATATCAAGATTGTCCGCAAGCGAATTCACCTGCCCGACGTCGAATACGCCGGTCTGCTCGAGGACGGCACGACGGGCTATCTCCTCCTCTCCGGCTTCACGGAAGGCGCGGCCGACGCGGTCAAAACCGCCTTCATTCAGCTGCGGGAGAAAGGCATGAAAAAATTCGTCCTCGACCTTCGCGGCAACGGCGGCGGCCGGCTTAACGAGGCGGTGGATATCGTTTCCCTTTTCGTTCCCCGCGGCTCCATCGTCGTGACCGCCAGGGGCCGGAATTCCGCCACCGACTTTGAATACAAGACCACCAAGGTGCCGACCGACCTCCAGATGCCGCTGGTTGTCCTCGTCGACGGCGGCTCGGCATCGGCTTCGGAAATCGTTTCCGGCGCCCTCCAGGACTATGACCGCGCCACCATCATCGGTACCCGCACCTACGGCAAGGGCCTGGTCCAGAGCATCCGTCCGCTCCCGTACGACGGCCAGCTCAAGGTTACGACCGCCAAGTATTACACCCCCAGCGGCCGCTGCGTCCAGGCTATCGACTATGCCAAGCGCGGCGAAGACGGCAGTGTCAGCCCGATTCCGGATTCGCTGACCCATGCCTTCACGACCGCCCATGGCCGCACCGTCCGTGACGGCGGCGGCATCACCCCGGACCATATCGTCAAGGCGAAGAAGTATTCCCGCCTGGCCTACGCCCTCGTCCTCGGCGGCATCGTCGACAGCTACGCCATGAAATATGCGCAGGAGCATGCCTCGATTCCGGCCCTCAAGGACTTCCATTTTACGGACTACGACGATTTCGTGGCCTTCGCCAAGGAGAAGGACTTTGACTACCGCTCCAGCGCCATGGCCATCTTCGACCAGCTCAAGGCCGAGCTGAAGGAAGACGGGCTGGAGGAGGTCTCCTCCGAGCAGGTAGCGGCCCTCGGTGCCGTTCTTGAGATGGACAAGGAGACCTTCCTGCGGCTCCAGAAGGACGAAATCATCCCCTTCATCGAAGAGGAAATTGCGGTCCGCTATTACTATCAGCGAGGGGGCGTCCTCGTCAACATGCGCTACGACACGCAGCTGCAGCAGGCGCTGACCCTCCCATTGATTGACATTGAACCATGAAGAAACTCATCTTTGCCTCCGGCAATCCCCATAAAGTAGAGGAAGCGGCCGCCATTCTCGGCGACGCTTTCCGGATCGTCACCCCGGCGGAGGCCGGCCTGACGGAAGAAATCCCCGAAACGGGCAACACGCTGCGTTCCAATTCGTTGCAAAAGGCCCGTTACATCTATGAACACACCGGCGTGGACTGCTTCGCCGATGATACCGGCCTCGAGGTCGACATCCTCGGCGGCGAGCCCGGTGTCTTCACGGCCCGCTACGCCGGCGAAGACTGTAATCCCGAGGCCAACATGGAAAAACTCCTTCTCGAGATGTCCCGCCGCGAATATGCCGCCTCTGCCGCCCGTCAGGCCGGTATCGCCACGCCTTTCGCCACCCGCCGCGCCCGTTTCCGCACCTGCGTGACCCTCATTCTCGACGGCCAGCCGCACTATTTCGACGGCATCCTCGAGGGGCAGATTGCCCGCGAGAAATCCGGCGTCAAGGGCTTCGGTTATGACCCGGTTTTCGTTCCGGACGAGTACCCCGACCGGACCCTCGCCAACCTTCCGCCTGAGGTCAAAAACGCCATTTCACATCGCGGAAAGGCCGTTCGGGCTATGGCCGAATACCTCAAGGGCCTGAAGTAGGATGGCGGCCGAGAACATCCGCTTCATCGTCCTCGCACACACCAAGTTCGGGGAGAATGCCCTGGCCCTCCAGACGCTGAGTGAGGTGTATGGCCGGCGCAGTTTCCTCGTCCGCGTAGGGCCGAAAACGCCGATGGCTCTCTTCCTGCCGTTGAACATCCTCGAAGCCGACATCATCCCGAACCCCAAGTCGGACCTCTGGGCCGCCCGCAATTTCCGGCCCCTGACGCCGCTCAGCGGCATCCGGGACAATTATTACAAGAACACCATCTCCCTCTTCATGAGCGAAGTGCTCCTGCGGACCCTCCACGACGGGGTCCGGGAGGAGGGACTGTATGCCTGGTGCGAGCGGCAGGTATTGACCCTGGATGCCATGGAAGCCGATTTCAGCAACTACCCGATCCGTTTCCTGCTGGAATTCGCCGTCGCCCTGGGCTTCTCCCCGGGGGAGGAAGACCTGCTGCCCCTCGCCGGGGAGCATTACCGCATCCTCGCGGAATTCCTCCGCAGCGATTTCTCCCACTCGATGCTCATCCCTCTCGGCGGCGCTCAGCGGAACGCCATCGCCGACCTCCTCATCCGCTATCTCGAAATCCACACCGAGGCGGCCATCAACGTCCGCTCCCTCGCCGTTCTGAGGGAAATCTACCAGTAGGGGACAAGCGTTTTCCATAGGTCGAAAAGGTGGCAAATGTTTGAAATATTTGCTACCTTTGTATGATATCGGAAATACGCGAACTATGTCCCAGCTTACAGGAACCATATCCCAGATCGTAGGGCCGGTGGTGGACGTCCATTTCGACCTGTCCCCGGAGACCCACGACGCCCTTCCGCAGATCCATTCGAGTCTCGAAATCACCCGCGACAACGGCCGCGTCCTGGTGACCGAGGTGCAGCAGCACATCGGTGAGGACACGGTGCGTACGGTGGCCATGGACTCGACGGACGGCCTGCGCCGCGGCATGAAGGCCGTGGCGACGGGTGCGCCCATCACCATGCCCGTCGGCGGGCAGATCCGCGGCCGCGTCATGAATGTCGTCGGCGAGACGATCGACGGCCTCGGCGGCCTCGCCCGTGAGAACGCCCTCCCGATCCACCGGGAGCCCCCGAAATTCGAGGACCTTACGACCTCCCAGGAGGTGCTCTTCACCGGCATCAAGGTCATCGACCTGCTGGAGCCGTACCTCAAGGGCGGCAAGATCGGCCTGTTCGGCGGCGCCGGCGTGGGCAAGACCGTCCTCATCAAGGAACTCATCAACAACATCGCGAAGGCCCACAACGGCTTCTCCATCTTCGCCGGCGTGGGCGAGCGCACCCGCGAGGGCAACGACCTGCTCCGCGAGATGATCGAGTCGAACGTCATCCGCTACGGCGAGGCGTTCAACAAGGCCATGGAGGAAGGGAAATGGGACCTCTCCCTCGTGGATCGCGAAGAGCTGGAGAAATCGCAGGTTTCCATGGTGTTCGGACAGATGAACGAACCGCCGGGAGCCCGCCAGAGCGTGGCGCTGAGCGGCCTGACCCTCGCCGAGTCCTTCCGCGACAGCGACACCGGCGCCGGTCCGCGCGATATCCTCTTCTTCATCGACAACATCTTCCGATTCACTCAGGCGGGTTCTGAGGTGTCCGCCCTTCTCGGGCGCATGCCGTCCGCCGTCGGTTACCAGCCGACCCTCGCGACGGAAATGGGCCAGATGCAGGAGCGCATCACCTCCACCAAGAATGGATCCATCACTTCCGTCCAGGCGGTCTATGTCCCCGCCGACGACCTCACGGACCCGGCTCCGGCGACGACCTTCTCGCACCTCGACGCGACGACGGTCCTCAGCCGCAAGATCACGGCCCTGGGCATCTACCCGGCCGTCGATCCGCTCGAATCAACCTCCCGCATCCTCGACCCGAACATCGTCGGGGAGGCCCATTATAATACCGCCCAGCGGGTCAAGCAGATCCTCCAGCGCAACCAGGAGCTGCAGGACATCATCGCCATCCTCGGCATGGACGAACTCTCCGACGAGGACAAGACGACGGTGAACCGAGCCCGCCGCGTCCAGCGCTTCCTGTCGCAGCCCTTCCATGTGGCTGAACAGTTCACCGGCGTCCCGGGCGTGATGGTCTCCATCGAGGACACCATCAAGGGCTTCAACATGATCCTCGACGGTGAGGTGGACTACCTCCCCGAGCAGGCCTTCCTGAACGTCGGCACCATCGAGGAAGCCATCAAGAAAGGCGAGGCCCTCCTCGCTGCCGCGAAGTAGATTTCTCGACTACGCTCGAAATGACAGAGATGAGACTGCATATTCTTTCGCCCGAAGGCACGCTCGTGGACGAGCGGGTCAGTGCGGTGTTCCTCCCCGGAGCCGAGGCGCCTTTCGAAGTGCTGCCCGGCCATGCCGGCATCATTTCCCCGCTGCTCGCGGGTGAGGTGCGTTACGCCACGGAGGAAGGCATGCAGTCGCTCACCATCCGAGGCGGTTTTGTCCGCGTAATCAACGACAACATTGAACTGGCGGTTGAGGCATGAAACGCTGGATCCTCATACTGATTGCCGTCCTCCTGCCGCTGACCTGTGCTTATGCGCAGGAGGAAGGGGAGAAGGACGTCGATGTAGTGGAGGTGATCTTCGACCATATCGGCGATGCGTATGAGTGGCATATTACGACGATCAATGGTCGCCATGTGTCGATTCCGCTGCCGGTCATCGTCTATAGCCGGACGGAGGGCTTCCATGTCTTCCTGTCCAGCAAGCTGGCCCATGGACACAGCTACGCCGGCTTCGCGATCGGTGAGGACGGAAAAGTCGTGGAAACGGCCACCGGCGCCCATCCAATGCTGGATATTTCCATCACCAAGAACGTACTGGCGCTGCTGATCAGCTGCGGCATCCTGCTCTGGATTGTCCTTGCGACGGCTCGGTGGTACCGCAAGCACGATGTCCTGCAGGAGAAACCGACGGGCATCGCCGCGATGATGGAGCCGCTGATCATGATGGTCCACGACATGGCCCGCGAGAATATCGGCGAGCGCGATTTCCGCAAGTTCTCGCCGTACCTCTGCATGGCCTTCTTCTTCATCCTGCTGAACAATTTCCTCGGGATCGTGCCGTTCTTCCCGGGCGGTGCGAACCTGACGGGCAACATAGCGATTACCCTCGTGCTGGCGCTGTTCACCTTCTTCACGGTGAACATCTTCGGCTCGAAACATTATTACAAGGAGATCTTCAATCCGGAGGTGCCGGTCTTCCTCAAGCCGATCATGCCCGTGATCGAAGTCTTCTCCGCCCTGATGAAACCGGTCTCGCTGACGATTCGACTCTTCGCCAACATGATGGCTGGCCATATCATGATTCTGAGCATGGTCTGCGTCATTTTCATCGTGGCGAAGTACGGCTCGGTGATCCTCGGCTCGATGAGCGTCGTGTCGGTGATCTTCGGCGTGTTCCTCGATGCCCTGGAGTGCCTGGTGGCGTTTATCCAGGCCTATGTTTTTACGATGCTGTCGTCGATCTACATCGGATTGGCGAGAGCGCATGGAGATGAATAACTATTTAATACCTATATTGTTATGATGACACTTATTCCCCTTGCTTCCGCTCTCGGCACCATCGGTGCTGCGTTCGGTGCCGCCATCGCCGCCCTGGCCGCCGCTATCGGTATCGGCAAGATCGGCAAGTCCACGATGGAGTCCACGGCCCGTCAGCCGGAGTCCGCGAACAACCTCCGTACCTCGATGATCATTGCCGCCGGTATGATCGAAGGTGCTTCCCTGTTCGCCATCATCGTCTGTCTGCTGGCTATCTTCATGTAGTCCGAGATGTCCCTGATTACTCCAGATTTCGGCCTTCTTTTCTGGATGGTCCTCATCTTTGGCGTGGTGTTTTTCATCCTCGCCAAGGCCGGCTTCCCGATTATCACCGGGATGGTTGACAAGCGCAGTGAGGCCATCGAGAAATCCCTGAAGGACGCCCGGGAAATCGAAGAGAAGATGACCCGGATCAACGAGGAGAGTCGGGAGATCATGGACCAGGCCCGCCGGGAGCAGAATGCGCTCATCGCCGAGGCCACCGAAACGAAAAAGCACATCATCGAGCAGGCTCGTGAGCAGGCCCGCGAAGAGGCGCAGAAGATCGTATCCGACGCGCGCATCCAGATCAGCGCCGAGAAGGAATCCGCCCTCCGGGATGTCCGGAAGGAAGTTTCCCTGCTTTCCGTCGCCATTGCCGAGAAGATTCTCCGCCGGGAACTGTCCTCGGACAAGGACCTGCAGGACTATGTCTCGACGCTGCTCGATGAAGCGGAGGACGTTGCACCGCCTGAAAAGTAGCACGGAATGGATACCGGAATCATCGCATCGAGATACGCCCGGGCCCTGCTGAAATATGTGGCAGAGACCGGTGAGGGCGAGCGGGTCTGCCAGCAGGCCGGCCGGCTGGAGCATGCCCTGGCGGAGGTTCCGGAACTGTCCGTCCTGCTGGACAATCCCGAGACGGTATCTGCTGCGGCGAAGATGAAGCTTTTCGCAGCGGCCCTGGACGGTGAGAAGATGGCCCCTTCGCTGGAACGTTTCCTCGTACTGGTCCTGGACAAGGGCAGGACGCCGCTCCTGCGCCTGATGCTCCATGATTTTATCGACCTCTATCACCGTTCGCAGCACTTGCTGCACGCACACCTGACGACCGTAACCCCGCCCGGGGAGGAGGTTCTCTCCCGGATTCGGGAGCTGGTCCGCAGCAAGACCGGCTACGACGTCGTCATCGCCACTGCGACCGATCCGTCCCTGATCGGCGGATTTGTCTTCGAGATTGAAGATTACACCCTGGACGCCAGCGCGGCTCATCAGCTCAGGCAGATCCGCCGGCAGTTCATTGAAAACAACAGAAGAATCGTTTGAGTATGAGTAACAGCAACCTCAAGGCCAGCGAACTGTCGGATGTGCTTCTCGGACAGCTCCGGGACATGTCCGCCCAGCTCCGCATGGAGGAGACCGGCAAGGTCCTGCAGGTCAGTGACGGCGTGGTGCGGCTCTATGGCCTCTCCGGCGCCGAAGCGGGCGAGCTCCTCGAATTCGAGGAAAGCGGCATCATGGCCGTGGTGATGAACCTCGAGCCGGACAATGTCGGTGCGGTCCTCATGGGCCCGACCGAAAAGATCCGCGAGGGCATGACCGCCCGGCGCACCCGCCGTATCGCGTCCATCCCGGTATGCGAGCAGATGCTCGGCCGCGTCGTGGACCCGCTGGGCAATCCGCTCGACGGCCTGGGCACGGTCCAGGGCGAGAAAGTGGAGATGCCGCTGGAGCGCAAGGCCCCCGGCGTCATTTACCGCCAACCGGTGTCCGAGCCGCTGCAGACGGGCCTCAAGGCCATTGACGCCATGATTCCGATCGGCCGCGGCCAACGCGAGCTCATCATCGGGGACCGCCAGACCGGCAAGACCGCCATTGCTATTGATACCATCATCAATCAGCGCGCGAACTACCTCGCCGGCGACCCGGTCTACTGCATCTATGTCGCTGTGGGCCAGAAGGGTTCGACCGTCGCCAGCATCGTGGAGACGCTCCGCGCCAAGGGGGCGATGGACTACACCGTCGTCGTTGCCGCCACGGCTGCCGATCCCGCCGCCATGCAATATTACGCGCCGTTCGCGGGTGCCGCCATCGGCGAGTATTTCCGCGACACCGGCCGCCATGCGCTCGTGGTCTATGACGACCTCTCCAAGCAGGCCGTCGCCTACCGCGAGGTGTCCCTCATCCTACGCCGTCCTTCCGGCCGTGAGGCGTATCCGGGCGATATCTTCTACCTCCATTCCCGTCTCCTCGAACGGGCCGCCAAGATCATCGGTCAGCAGGAGGTCGCCGAGCAGATGAACGACCTGCCGGAAGCGCTGAAGGGCAAGGTCCGCGGCGGCGGTTCCCTGACCGCCCTGCCGATCATCGAAACGCAGGCCGGCGACGTTGCGGCCTACATTCCGACGAACGTCATCTCCATCACCGACGGACAGATTTACCTCGAGTCCGCCCTCTTCAACCAGGGCGTCCGTCCGGCCATCAACGTCGGTATTTCCGTGTCCCGCGTCGGCGGCAGCGCCCAGGTTAAGTCCATGAAGAAGGTGGCCGGTACGCTGAAGATCGACCAGGCGCAGTACGCCGAACTCGAGGCCTTCTCGAAGTTCTCCTCCGACATGGACAAGGTCACGGAAATGGCCCTCGACAAGGGCCGCAAGAACAGCCGCCTCCTCGTCCAGCCGCAGTACAGCCCCATGCCTGTCGGCGAGCAGGTCGCCATCCTCTATTGCGGTACCAACGGCCTGATGCGGGATATTCCGCTGAGCGCCGTCCCCGCCTTCCAGGAAGCCTTCCTCGAGCGCATGCGTTCGCTCCACGCCAAGGATGTCCTCGAGCCTCTGGCCGCCGGCAAGTTGACCGACGAGATGACCGAAATCCTCCGCCAGACTGCCGCAGATGTAGTGTCAACCCTCTAGTATGCCGTCACTCAAAGAAATAAAAGGCCGCATCGGTTCCGTCAAGAGCACGCTGAAGATTACTTCGGCGATGAAGCTCGTGGCCTCCGCCAAGCTCCGCAAGGCCCAGGTGGCCGTGGAGAACATGCGCCCTTACCGCGAGCGGCTCGACGGCATCCTCGCGGACCTCGGCGCCGAGATTGCCGCCCGCCAGGAGCGCGAAGAGCCGGTCGGCGAGATTTCGACGCTCTATACGACGCCGCGTCCGGAGATCCGCGCCGTGGCCATCGTGGCGATGGCATCAAACTCCTCCCTCTGTGGCGGTTTTAATGCCAATGCCGTCCGCCTAACGCTGGAAACGGTGGAGAAGTATCGTTCTTTAGGCGTGACGGACATCACGGTCTACAGCATCGGCCGCAAGATGGCCGATACGATGAAAAAGTGCGGCTATCCGTCTCCGGAAGATTATACCGGTCTGGCCGAGCACCCGGCTTATGAGGGCATTTCCGCCCTGGGCGCGGCTTTGATGGAGGCTTACGCCGAAGGCCGCTACGACCGCATCGAGATCGTCCACAATCACTTCCTCTCCACCGCCTCCCAGAAGCCCGTCTGCGAGACTTTCCTGCCACAAAGCGCTGCCTCCAGCCTCCGGGCAGATGGGTTCGGCAAGACGAATCTTGTTTCGGCGCCTGCGTCGCCTGACCGCGGTCCTGTGCGGACGGCACGCTTGCCTCACCCATCTGCCACTCCGGCTTCCGGCAGCTCGGCTTCCGGCAGCGGGTTCATCGTAGAGCCCTCACCGGAGGAGGCCTGGAACCAGCTTTTGCCGCAGGTGATTCGCCTGTCTCTCTACACGGCCCTTCTCGACAGCGTCGCGGCGGAGCATGCCGCCCGAACGATTGCCATGCAGACGGCCACGGACAACGGCGAAGACCTCCTCGACGACCTCACCCTCGAATACAACAAGGGCCGCCAGCAGAAGATCACCTCCGAGATCCTCGACCTCGTCGGCGGCTCGATGCAGTAGATAGCAATTAGTGTCCCTAATGCTCCATTCTTTGGAGCATTATGCCCTTTTTTGCCCTTGTTTGTCCCTAATACTCCATTGTTTGGAGCATTAAGGACACTATTCTTTAAACGGAGTCCAGCCATCTGACAGCATCTTGCAGACTGCAGCCCATCAGTCTGGCTATCTGCTTGGGGTCCGATGCGAAACGGTGATGTAGTTCATAGGCAAGCCGAGCCTTTTCTCGTTCTGTCAACTCTCCCGGATTGCCTTTTCCGAAGAGCGTATGACAGATGTCGGGAATGGCCGCGGCAAGCACCTGATCCCTGAAGGTGGGTATTAGATTCGTCTCCGACTCCATTCTTGCCTTGGCCTTGGAAGAGTTGATTAAAAAGTAGTTGAACCGTCCGGGTGTTTTAAAGAGTTTCTGAACGAAATTATAGCAGATATAGGAGTAGGGGAGGATGAAACCATTCGAGCCCAGCTGATAGTCCAACGGAACAGGAAGCCTGCTATGAAGCAGTTGCCGGCGTTGCCTGAAACTGAAAGAGTCCATTCTTTTTCCGGGATTTAAAGAAGGATTGAAATAGCAATTCCCGCTTCCCCAGGCATATTGGGACGCATGTGCGCATATATTGGCTGCGACAGGGTTCATCGCGGTGTAGGCAATACCTTTATGCAGAGATTCATCTTCAATGAATAGCTCCCGGATGTCAACCCCGTTCCGCCGCAGGAACTTCCGGACACCGTATTTGTTGTAGAAGTATCTGGCATACAACTGCTTGAATCCCGTAATGAAGTCCCAGGCATTCTCTTTGGATTCACATCCCAGAACAAAATGGACGTGGTTGGACATCAGGACAAAACAAAGGACATAGGCCTTCCCTTTGCTTGCCATGATGGCCACATAGTTCATCCCTGCCTTGAAATCTTCATCGTCCTTGAACCAGATGCCATCCGAAAGATGACTTGTCGTAACCAGAAAGTACTTCATAATCGTCAGGCTTAACGTATAAAACAATGTCCGGGCTCCATAACTGGAGACCGGACTGCAATAATATGCATATTTTGCCGATTATATGGCAAAGAAACAGCAAATTATTCCTTATCGAAAAGAATTATTATCGTCCCTGTACTGTTTCTTATGTCACTTTTCTTAGTCTTGTCTTAAAAGAGGATTATTTGAACATATCATCTAGAATGGCCATGGGGATATCTACATTGAAGTAGAAAATGAGCGCACTTCCGTTCTCAATCCGAAACTTCATCATATCCAGGCTGTGGCCATCAAAATGAAGCAGGCTCTGTGATGCCAGGCTTTTCATTCCGTAGATATTCAGAATGGCATATTCATCGCTGACGTCGGTAACCCAAAGTGCGCAATCGGGAGATTTGGCATTTCCCGTTCCGTGAAGCATCCTGAAGAGCATGCCGACACGTGTATAGTATGACATATATTCTTCATGGAGATATTCCCCAAGCTGTGCCACATCCAATAAGAGATCCAGCGAGAATGCCTGTGTTCCGTTGACCAATTCTTTTCCGCGCTGATAGGCTTCTGCATACTGTTTTGCATTGATTAAGTCCGTCACCTCGCCCATATAAATATTGCTGGTTTTGTGGTCGGCAAAGGGCGCTGCATAATACAGAATGGCTATTTCATCATCCGTAAGACTTTCGTCAGCCTGCAGGAATCGCTGCAGGAGATCCTCGTAATCTTTCTGATTCTTGCGTGCATACTTCTTCATCTTCTGGATATCAACGGTACGATACTGCCGCGCTATTTCCTGTTGGAGAGAGGCAATGCATTCTTCCGCCCATTGTAAATCCTCGGGATCCTGGGAATGTTCCCGGATGTATGTATACATATCCAGCGCTTCCTGGCGACGATTCGTGGAAGAATAAAGGAAGGCCAGATTGCTGGCGACCAGCATGTCTTCCGGGTCCAGCGTCAAAGCCTGTTTGGCATAATCGATGGCTTCATCATACTTCCAGTCCATTGACAAGAGGGCAGACTTGTCCGACAGGAAATAAACGCTATTGGGATTATAGGCAAGCACGGCGTCAATCAATCGCATCAGCTGTTCGTTTGTCGCGCCGCCATCCCAAAACTCCGATAGGTACTGCTGAAGCGTTTCCGCCATCATATTGTCCTCTGCCGGTTCGTTCTGTAATCCTATCCAAAGCTCTCCGTTAAGCCGTGCGCGATTCAGCACCCTTTCCAGGGTCGCGATAGCGCCATCATAATCCTTCGCTTCTTCATGGGTCTTTACAAGTCCGAACCATAGATCAATCCGGTCCGGGAACTTCGCTGTTCCTTCTTCCAGGACATCGTATATCTTCTGCATCCAAACCGGATTGTATTCCACTTCGCCGTAAATATATCCGGCAACGTTATCCTTGTCTACGGAAGTGATCGTTAGGGCATCAGTACCTTTTTGGGGTGCGTCCGGTGAAACGACCACTCTTTCTTCCCTTGCCTTCAACAGGTAATAATTGGATGCCACGACATAATACTCGGGATCATTCTGGTCCCAATCATTCATCAATGCAGAGATGGCAACGGTGTCTTTGGCTTCAGCCAACTGAAGAAACTGCTCATATTTTTCGTTCTGAGCAAAGGCGTACAGGCAGGCGATAATCGCCAGCAAAGAGGTGATGAATCGTTTCATGGCAGGTACTGTTATTTCTTCCGGGATTTGCCGGAGCGGGAGGCAGATTTGGAGCCGTAGGAGGCTTTGCGGGAACCCTTCTCGGAACGGTAGTGGTGATAATCGCCTTCGGGGCGGTAGGGCTTGTCGTCGGAGAAGCGGGACGGGCGTTCCTCCGGGGCGGGAATATGCTCCTCGATGAGTTCGTAGTCGAGGAGGCGCTGCTCGAGATTGCTTTCCTTGACGCGGATGCGGACGGGGTCGCCGAGACGGAAGACGTGGCCGGTGCGGCGGCCGCGGACCAGGTAGCGGTCCGGGTCGAAGTCGTAGAAGTCGGAACGGATGGTCCGCAGCGGGATCATGCCCTCGATGTGGGTGTCCTCCACTTCTACATACATGCCCCATTCAGTGAGGCTGGAGATGGTGCCGTTGAATTCCATGCCGACCTTGTCCTGCATGTATTCGATCACCTTATACTTGATGCTCTCGCGCTCGGCTTCGGCGGCGACGACTTCGCGCTCGGAGGCATGGCGGCACTGGTCAGTGTAGTAGTCCTTGTTCTGGGAATCCGCGCCTTCGAGATACATGGACAGGAGGCGGTGGACCATCATGTCGGGATAGCGGCGGATCGGGGAAGTGAAGTGCGTGTAGAACTGGAATGCGAGACCGTAATGGCCGATGTTGTCGGTGCTGTAGCAGGCCTTTGCCATGGCGCGGAGGGCCAGCAGCTCGAGGGCATTGAAAGCCGGGCTGTCCTTGGCCCCGTCGAGGAGGGCGTTGACGCTGCGGGCGGTCTGGCGGCCGGAGCCCGTCTCGCCCATCTTGAGGCCGAAATTGCCGGCGAACTCGCGAAGGCGGGCGATTTTCTCGCCGTTGGGCTCGTCGTGGACACGGTAGACGAAGGTCTTGGCGGCCTTGAGGGCCTTGCCGCCGAACTTGCCGCCGGTAGCGACGAATTCCGCGACGTTGCGGTTCGCCAGGAGCATGAACTCCTCGATGAGCCAGTTTGCCTCCTTGGAGACCCGCTGGTGGACGGCGACGGGCTTGCCGTTCTCGTCGATCTCGACCTTCATCTCCGGGCGCTCGAAGTTGATGGCGCCGGCGGCGAAACGCTTGCGGCGGAGCTTGAGGGCCAGTTCGTTGAGCTTCAGGACGGCCTCTTTGACGTCGGCGGGGACGATGCCGCATTCGCTGCCTTCACCGAAATCCCGGGTCATCGCCTCGGGGCCCGCGTCGATGATTTCCTGGGCGAGCTCGTAGGCGAAACGGTAGTCGGAGATGATCTCCGTCCGGCCGAACCAGGGGTTGATGACCTTGGCCTGGGGCGTAATCTCGAAGACGGCGGAGAAGCAGAGCTTTTCTTCATGCGGCCGCAGCGAGCAGAGCTTGTTGGAGAGCTTTTCCGGGAGCATCGGGACGGTGCGGTCCACCAGGTAGACGGACGTGCCGCGGGCCTGGGCCTCCTTGTCGACGGCGGTGTTGGGCTTGACGTAATAGCTCACGTCGGCGATATGAACACCGACCTCGAAATTGCCGTTCTCCAGCTTCCGGAAGGACAGGGCGTCGTCGAAGTCCTTGGCGTCGGCGGGGTCGATGGTGAAGGTGAGGGTCTTTCGGAAATCGCGGCGGCCGGCGCGGTCCTTGTCGGTGATCTCGTCGGAAATCTTGTCCGCGGCGCGCTCGACATAGGGCTCGAAGCGGTACGGGAGGCCGAATTCGGCGAGGATGGCGTGCATCTCGGTCTCATTCTCCCCGGGCATGCCGAGGATGTCAACGATGTGGCCATGGGGACAGGATGCGCCCCTCTCCCAACCGTCCACGACGGCGGCGACCTTCATGCCGCGCTTGATTTCGCCGTCGGGAATCGGGACCTCGATGTCGTAGGGCATGGTCCGCGAAGACATCAGCACCCAGGCCTGGCGGCCGACAGGGTGGTAGATGCCGACCATGGGGCGGTCGTTGCGCTGAATGATGGAGAAAATCTCGCCTTCGAGGCCATGGCGGACGCTGCTTCGGTGCGTCACGGCGACGCGGACGCGGTCTCCGTTGAGGGCGCCGCGGGTCCGGCCGGCCTTGACGAAGATCTCTTCCTCGAGCTCCTCTACCTTTACATATATATGGCCCTCCCGGTTCATCCGGGCGACTCCTTCGAACTCGTGATAATGCACCGGCGCCTTCTTCTGGAGGCGCGGCTTGCGTTCGTTTTTACGGCTGATTTTCTGCGATCTTTTCGACATGCGACGCGAAGGTTCTGTTACTTCCGACAAATTTACGAAAAATTTTCCTCCCTTCCCCGTTTTGGCACGATAATCGCTTAATAAAATGCGAAAGCATTCTTAAACATAAATATTGATACCTTACTACAAAATTCCGGAGCCGGTCGCGAGGACCCGCCCCGGAATTTCTTTTTCCATTCGTGGCAAAAATCAGAACGTGCGGCCGACGAGACGGTCGGCGAAGGCGCGGAGACGGGCGAGGGCGTCGGGGGAGAGTACGCCTTCGACGTGGGCGAGGGCGGCGGTGCTGAGGCGGGCGATTTCGGCGCGGGCATCGGCGGGAACGCCGCATGCGTCGTAGTGGGCCTTGACGGCTGCGATCTTTGCGACACGTTCTTCAGGCGTTACGGCCGGGCGGTTGAAGTCGGCCTCCAGGTCGGCACCCTTGTCCATGGCGCGGACGGTCAGCCAGCTCTTCTTGGCGTTGAGGATGTCCCCGCCGATGGGCTTCCCGAAGACTTTTTCCTCACCGTAAGCGTCCAGATAGTCGTCGGCGACCTGGAAAGCCAGGCCGAGGTCGTATCCATATTTATATAAGGCTTCGCAGACCTCCGCGGGAGCCCCGGCGATGAGCGCGCCCATCTTGGCGGCGCAGGCAATCAGCACGCCGGTCTTGAGCCCGATCATCTGCATGTACTGCTCCATCTCCACCCTTTCGAGATGCTCGAAATCCATGTCGTACTGCTGTCCGTCGCAGACTTCGGCGGCCGTCTTGGAGAAAAGCTCCATGACCTGCGGCAGCACGGCGGCGGGGGCCTTGGCGATGCGTTTGTAGCTGTCGATGCACATCACGTCGCCGGAGAGGATGGCGGTGTCGGGGGACCATTTCTTCCAGACGGTTTCATGCCCGCGGCGAAGGGGAGAGCGGTCCATGATGTCATCGTGAATCAGCGTGAAGGTGTGGAACACCTCGAGACCGGCGGCGGGCTCCAGTACGCCCTCCTCGAAACTGTCCCGGAAGAGGCTGTAGGTCAGCAGGCAGAGGCGCGGACGCAGGCGCTTGCCGCCGATGGCAATCATGTAGCGCAGCGGATCATAGAGGTCCGCGGGCTCCCGGGTGAAACGGATGCCGTCGAACAGGTCCCGGACGGTTTTTTCGAGAAGCTCTTCAGAAATCATGGTTTCGGTCGTTTATTGCATACAAAGATACAAGATTTCTCCGTATCTTTGCATGGTTATGGAGAAAGAAAGGACAGCGACAGTGGTCAAGAACGCCGGGAGCCATTACCTGCTCTCGGAGCTGCCTGCGTGGAATCTCTTCCCGGCGGTCCTGCGCGGCAAGATCCGCCTGAAGGGCAGCGGGATCACCAATCCCGTCGCCGTGGGCGATGTCGTCCGCTATGAGGCCGGCGATCCGACGGCCGTGATTACGGAGGTCCTGCCCCGGCGGAACTACGTCATCCGCCGCTCAACGAACCTCTCCCGCCAGGCCCATATCATCGCCGCCAACATCGATCGGGCCTACCTCGTCGTTTCGCTCTATTTCCCGGAGCTGTCCCTCCCGTTCCTCGACCGCATCCTCGTGACCTGCGAGGTCTACGGCATCCCCGCGACCATTGTTCTGACGAAGACGGACCTCTACCGCGCCGATGCCGCCCGGGAAATCGCCCGTTTCCGCGCCATCTACGAGCAGGCCGGATATCCCGTCATCGAGACCTCGGTCCGCACCGGCGAGAACATTGACGCCCTCCGGGAGGCCTGCAAGGGCAGAATCAATCTTTTCTCCGGCGAGTCCGGGGTGGGGAAGTCCAGCCTCATCAAGGCGCTGGATCCGGCCCTGGACCCCAAGATTGGGTCCATCTCCCTGACGCACCTCCAGGGCAAGCACACCACCTCCCTCTACGAGATGTATCCGCTCTCGAGCGGCGGTTATGTCATCGACAGTCCGGGCCTTCGCGGTTTCGGCCTGGTGGACCTGGAGAAGGAGGAGATTTCCCGCTATTTCCCGGAAATGCTGCGCGTTACCGACCAGTGTCGTTTCGCCCCCTGCACGCACACCCACGAGCCCGGCTGCGCCGTCAAGGCCGCCGTCGAGGCCGGGGAGATCAGCCCCGAGCGTTACGCCTCCTATCTGGGGATGCTGGAAGAGGACAAAAAGTTCCGGTAGGGGTGTCTCCATTTGAAGAATTATTGCGATATTTGTACTCGCTATGACGAAAAAGACTGCATATCCGATCCTGATAGCCGCCGCTTTCCTGGCTGTGCTGTTTTCCTGTAGTTCCCCGAAGCCCCGTCCGGAAGATACCTACTCCGAAGAGGCCCGCCGGCTCCTGCCGAGCGCCAGCCTGACGGACTCGGTCAGCTACCTGCTCGGCGTCAATTTCGCCGCCATGATCAACTACGGCGGCGGTGGCTCCGACGGCGACGACTTCGGCGACATCGACATGCAGCGCGTCAAGGAAGGCATCGACGACTTCTTCGCCGCCGATGCGGACGGCCGTTATCTGGAATTCATCCGGGGTGGCAGTGAGGGCTTTGAAGATTTCCGAGAGAAGTTCGAAGTGGATCCTGCGCTGGCCGAGGAAATCATCGGCCGCTATCTGGAGGCCCGCCTGAACGCCCGCGGTAAGGACAATCAGGAAAAAGCGGAGAAATTCTTCGAGGAGAACAAACTCAAGGACGGTGTCGAAGAAGTGGATATCTGGTATAAGAATCCCGCCGGTACCGGCAAGGACAGTTTGGATTCCTTCATCCAGTATCAGATTCTGACCCCCGGAAACGGGACCGCCGTCGCCCGCGGCGACAGCCTGATCCTCTCCTACAAGGCGTCGCGCCTGGGCGGAAATCAGTTTGATGCCGTGGATTCCCTGATCGTTCCCAGCTTTGCGGACAGTCTCTTCCTGCCGGGCTTCTCGGCCGGTCTGAGGCAGTTGCACCGGGGAGACGTCGCGACCCTCTGGATCCCCGCCGAGGTGGGTTTCCGCGATGGCCGCTCGCCGCAGGGACAGCCCTTCTTCAGCCCCTATGCCGCGCTGGTCTTCGAGGTGACGGTGCATGACCCCGCCGTGAAGGAAGAGCCGGAAGAGGCTGTGGAAGAAGAAACAGAAGAAAATGAAGCCGGAGAGGCTGACGAATAACCTAACAGACTTTTTTGATTATGACGAACTTGGAGTTGGAAGGACGGATCGTACAGAAAATGGCCGTACAGTCCGGACAGTCTGCCCGGGGAGCATGGGCTCGCCAGGATTTTGTTGTCGAATACCAGGACGGGAACTTCCCGACCTCGGTCTGCTTCTCCGCCTGGGGACAGGATAAGGTGCAGGAATTGGATAAGTATCAGGTCGGTGACGCGGTGAAGGTCTCCTTCAACGTCAAGGGCCGCGAGTATAACGGTCGTTGGTACAACGACCTCCGCGTGTGGCGTATCGCACCGGCCGGAGCCGCCTCTGCTGCCGCTCCTGCCGCCCCTGCAGCTACGCCTGCCTATGCGGCGCCCGCCTATTCCGCCCCGGCTCCGACGATGGAGGATATGCCGTCCGATTTTGGTGCTCCGCAAGGCGCAGACGAGGATTTTCCTTTCTAGAAAAAGATGAAAACTTACGCATTCAAAGTAACCCTCGCCGGCCTCAAGGGCTTTGAGAGGGTCTATCATATCGGCGCAAAGATGACCCTTTACGCCTTCCACAAGCAGATGCGTGCGGATATGGAGTTCCCGCAGGACCAGATGATCCTGTTCAAGGCTTTTGACGCCGCCGGGAACGTGGCTGCGCGCTATGGCCTGATCGATCTCGGCCAGGGAACGGTCGATGCCGTCAGCATCGAGACCGTGGTTGCCGCCGGCATCGTCCGCTTTACGTATTTCTATGACGTGACCAACAAGAAGAGCGTAGAAATCGCCTTTGAGGGCGAAGCGGTGCCCGGTCCGGACGAGAACGGAAGCCCCGTCATCGTCTCCTCCAAGGGCCCGAACCCGATCGCTTTCGAGAACGGTTACGTGGCCTACGAGGACCTTCCCGAGGATCAGAAGCACATTCATCGCCAGACAGCCTCCCTGCTGGGTGGAGACGACGAGGATGAAGACTTCGACGAGGACGAGGAAGACCCCGAGGAGGAAGAAGATGACGACGAGGACGGCAAGGAGATCTACGACGGGAGCGACCCGATCTAATCCTTCCGCCAAATGCGCCGTCTGACCGTCATACTGGGCCCGACCGCCGTCGGAAAGACGGACTACAGCATCGCGCAGGCGCTTCGGGCCGGCTCGCCGGTCATTTCCTGTGATTCCCGCCAGATCTTCCGCGAAATGCGGATCGGAACGGCCGTACCTTCGGACGAGCAGCTCGCCGCGGTGCCGCATTACTTCATCCGGACCCGTTCCGTAACGGAGGATTATACGGCCGGCATGTATGAGATGGACGCCCTCGCCCTGATCCGGCGCCTGTTCGCCGAGGGACATGAGCAGCTCATCGCCACGGGCGGTTCCATGTTCTATATCGAGGCCCTGTGCCACGGCATAGACGACATCCCGTCGGCGCCCCCGGAGCTCCGGGAGGAACTGACCCGCCGTGCCCTGACCGAAGGGACGGCCGCCCTCGCGGAGGAATTGAAAAAGCTGGACCCCGAGACCTGCGAGGAAATCGACCTCCAGAACCGCCAGCGGGTGGTCCGGGCCCTGGAAGTCTGCCTGACGACCGGCCGGCCTTTCTCCTCCTTCAAGCAGCGGGAAGCGAAGCGGCGTGAGTTCGAGATCCGAAAAATCGGACTCCAGCGCCCCCGGGAGGAACTCTACGAGCGCATCAACCGCCGTGTGGACGCGATGATGGCCGAGGGGCTGGAAGCGGAAGTGCGGAGCCTCCTGCCGCTGCGGAACTGTCCCGCCCTGCGGACGGTGGGCTATCAGGAACTTTTCGACTGCTTCGACGGGAAAATCACCCGCGAAGAGGCCGTTGAACAGATTAAACGCAACACCCGGAACTACGCCAAGCGCCAGATGACCTGGTGGCGGCGGGATCCGGACATTGAATGGCTGACGAAGTGGCAATAGAGCAGACAGATACCTACCGCTCCATCGAAGCGGCATCCGAGGGCCTGTTCAAGGACAACGGCTCCCGCTTCATCGCGCTGGCCTATCCTGTCGAGACGGAGGAGCAGGTCAAGGACATCGTCGCCGGCCTCAAGAAGGAGTACCACGACGCCCGCCACCATTGCTACGCCTACCGTCTGGGGCACCTGGGAGACCGTTTTCGGGCCAATGACGACGGCGAGCCCTCCGGCAGCGCCGGCCGGCCCATCCTCGGGCAGATCGACTCGGCGGGCCTCAGCGACATCCTCGTGGTGGTGGTCCGCTATTTCGGTGGCATCAAGCTCGGCATCCCGGGTCTGATCCGCGCCTACAAGACTTCGACGGCGGATGCCCTCGCAAGCGCGAAGGTAACAGAGAAGGTTGCCGGCCTTTCCTTCCGCGTCCGCTATGATTATTTGGATATGAACGCCGTGATGAAGGTGCTGAAGGACTTGTCCCTGCCTGTCTCCGGCCAGATTTTTGATACGCAGTGCTCGGTCGATGTCCGCGTCCGCCTGACCCTCGTGGAGAGTTTCCGGGAGAGGATGGGGCAGATCGCCAGCTGTAAAGTAGAAGAGATATGAGAAAGAAACTATGGCTGATGGCCGTCCTGGCCCTTTTCGCCGCCGTGACGGCCGCCGCCCAGGCTACCATTACTACCAAGAAATACAAGATTTCGGATTTTACTGCCAAGACCCTCAAGGTGGTCCTGCCCGGCAGCGACTGGATGGATGCCCTCTTGCGCGAGGAGGTGCAGCACAGCTGGACGCTGTCCCCGTATGAGTTCTGTACGGTGGCGGAATTCGACGCCCTCCACGCGAGCGACCAGTTTTATTTCCTGATGATCGTTTCCGGCCGTTTCCGCAAGGAGAAGGCGCCCGGCATTGATATGCTGACCGTTCTCAAGGGCGGGGACGAGGATATCGACCGCCTGCTGGAGGTCGTGTCGCTGCCTTTTGGTCCCGATGAGGACATGTCCGGTCGGGAAAGCATCTTTCTGGGGCCGCTGCTCCGCATTGCCCAGCGGCGGGTGGAGCTGGCTATGGAAAGCGATCTCAAGGGCTATCTCGGCATTCCGTCGACCATCGTCCTGGGTCGGGAATCCCGGCACAAGACCATTCTCTTTGCCGACAGCGATATCTCCATCGGCGTGACCGAGATCGACAGGATGAAGTATTTCGACGAGAACATCCGGATGGTCGACGAGGATGAGGCCGACGAGGCCATGGCCGGACGCGAAGCGATGACCCTGGTCAGCTATGTCGTCGCGCCGGAGCATCCCGAGAACGGCTCCTACTGCTACAAGATGCTCTTTGACGCGCTGAGCGGCGAGCTGGTCTATTTCCGCCGACACAAGATCTCTTCCCGTCGTCCGGCCGGATTCCTGACGGAGGATCTCAAACGCATCGTCGCCGTCCGATGAAGTGCGGAAGGACGAAAAGCGGGCTCCGCTACGGCGTGCTCCGCAGCGGTTCGGCGGTCGGCTGGTGCGCCCTGACCTGCGGGACCGGCACGCGCGATGAAGGCACTTTCCCCGCCGGCATCGCCCATTTTACCGAGCACACCCTCTTCAAAGGGACCCGACGCAAGAGCGCATCCGCCATCAACAGCTGCCTGGAACGTCTCGGTGGTGAACTCAACGCCTTCACGACCAAGGAGGAAATCGTTCTCCATGCCACCGTCCTCAAGGAGGACCTCCGCAAGGCCGCTTCGCTCCTGCTCGAGCTGGCGACCGAGGCCGTCTTCCCCGATGCCGCCGTAGAAACCGAACGCGGTGTGGTCATTGACGAGATCGTCTCTGCCAAGGATTCACCCGCGGACGATGTCTATGACCATTTCGAAGAGGAACTCTTCCGGGACCATCCCCTCGGACGCAGCATCCTCGGCACGGCTGCCGCCATCCGCAAAACGACCCCGCAGCAGCTCAGAAGCTTCTATGCGCAGGCCTTCCGTCCCGACCGCATGGCGCTGACGCTGGTGGCGGACCTCGAAGAGGAGAAGATGGAAGCCCTGGTCCGGACCCTGTCCGATCGTTTTTTTCCGGGCAATCCGGTCGCCGCAGCGGAACGGATGCTTTCCACCCCTGCCCTGTCCGATCCTTTCCGCAAGACCGTCGACAAGCGCAACCATGAAGTCAATGCCGTTCTCGGCGGTTTCGCCCCCGGTCTCTATGACGGCGAAAAGCGCATCGAGACCATTCTTCTGTGCAACCTCCTCGGCGGCCCCGCCTCCAACTCCCTGCTGAACAGCCTTCTCCGCGAACGCTACGGCTGGGTCTACGGTGTGGAATGCGGCTATACCCAATACGCCGACAGCGGCATCGCCACGGTTTCCTTCGGCTGTGAGCGCCCGAACCTTGACCGCTGCCTGCGGAAGATCGACGAGGTGCTCCTGCGCTGCTGTGAAACAGCCCTGACGGAGGCCCGGCTGAAGGCGGCCAAGAAACAGCTTCTCGGCCAGCTTCTGATTTCCGCCGCCAGCGGGGAAGCCCAGGCCCTGTCCATGGGCAAGAGCCTCGTGGTTTTCGGAGTCGTGGAATCCCAGGCCCGCACCCGGGAACGGATTGAAGCCGTTACCGCGCAGGCCCTGCAGGAGAGGGCAAGGGAAGTATTTGATCCATCCCGTCTTTCGCGGCTGATTTTCCTGTAGGAATTCCGCGGGTTATTTGTTATATTTGCGGATGTCCAGACCTGCCGTTTTATGAAACTCACATACAATTGTTCCATCCCCAATACCTTCGGCCTTCCGGTGCATGCCGCTTGTCTGCTGGAGTATGACAGTGCCGCGGAGTTGCGGGCCCTGCTCTTGGATGCGCGTTTTTCCGCCGAGCTGCCGCTTCCGCTGCTGCACATCGGCTCGGGCAGCAACCTCCTTTTCACCGGCGATTTCCCGGGGACCGTTCTCCACAGCCGCATTGGCGGCGTCGAGGTGATGCCTTTCCGCAATGAGAAGGAAGCCGTGGTCCGTGTCGGTTCCGGTGTGGTGTGGGATCAGTTCTGCCTTTGGGCGGCGCAGCAGGGCTTCTGGGGGCCGGAGAACCTGTCCTCCATCCCCGGCGAGGTCGGTGCGGCGGCCGTCCAGAATATCGGCGCCTACGGTCGTGAAGTCAAGGACATCGTCGAGTCCGTCGAATGCCTGGACCTGAGCACCAAGGCCATGGTCACGATCCCGGGCAGTGCGTGCGGCTACGGCTACCGCGAGTCCCGCTTCAAAGGAGAGTGGAAAGGCCGTTACGTGGTGATTGCCGTGCAGTTCCGTCTCCGCAAGGACGAATGGACCGAGCTCGACTACGGCCATGTCAGGGAGGCGCTTATCACCCGCTACGGCGGTGACATCGGCTTGAGTCCGCTGCAGGTTCGCGAGGTTATCGTCGACATCCGCGCCGGAAAGTTACCGTCCCCGACGGAAATCGGCAGTGCCGGCAGTTTCTTCCGCAATCCCTTCATCTTGCCCGAGCAATATGCCCGTATCGCCGCCATTGCTGAGAAAGAAAACCTCGGCCCGGTGCCGCATTTCGCCAATGAGGACGGAACGATCAAGGTTCCGGCGGCCTGGCTTATCGAAAAATGCGGCTGGAAAGGCCACCGCGAGGGAAATGCCGGCGTTTACGAGAAGCAGCCGCTTGTGCTGATCAACGCCACCGGTCGCGCCACCCCTGACGAAATCGTTTCCCTGAAAGATAAAATCATCGACTCGGTGAGGACCCGTTTTGGCGTTCTCCTGCGTCCCGAAGTAGAAATCATATGAGTTCCTTTTCCATTGAAGGCGGCCACCGCCTGTCCGGCAGTATTACCCCGCAAGGCGCCAAGAACGAGGCGCTGCAGATTCTGAGCGCCGTCCTGCTTACCGACAAACCGGTGCGGGTATCCAATGTTCCGGAGATTCTGGACATCAAGAATCTGATCGGCCTTCTGGAAGAGATGGGCGTCAAGGTTACCCGCCACGAGAAAGGCGAGTACAGCTTCCAGGCCGACAGTATCAACCGCGACTATGTAGGCAGCGCTGAATTCGTCAGCAAGTGTGCGGCGCTCCGGGGTTCGGTCATGCTCTCCGGCCCGATGCTCGCCCGTTTCGGCGAGACCTATTTCCCGAAGCCGGGCGGTGACAAGATCGGCCGCCGCAGGGTCGATACCCATATTGAAGGTTTCGTCAAGCTCGGTGCCTCCTATGAGTATGAAAGGGAACGCCGGGCCTATCATCTGACCGCGCCGAAGGGACTCTGCGGGACCTATATGCTGCTGGATGAAGCGTCCGTGACGGGTACCGCCAACATCGTAATGGCCGCAACCCTCGCCGCCGGCGATACGACCATTTACAACGCCGCATGCGAGCCGTACCTCCAGCAGCTTTGCAAGCTCCTCAATGCCATGGGCGCCAATATCGAAGGCATCGGCAGCAATCTGCTGACCATCCATGGCGTCAAGAAACTCCACGGCGCGAGCCACTGCATCCTTCCGGACATGATCGAGGTCGGTTCGTTCATCGGTCTGGCGGCCATCACCCAGAGCGAAATCACGATCAAGAACGTTTCCTACCCGGACCTGGGCATCATCCCCGAGGCCTTCCGCCGCATCGGTGTCAAGCTCGAGCAGCGCGGCGACGACATCTACGTCCCGGCGCAGGAAAGCTATGAAATCGAATCCTTTATCGACGGTTCCATCATGACCATCGCCGACGCCCCCTGGCCGGGCCTGACCCCGGACCTGCTGAGCGTCCTGCTGGTCGTCGCGACCCAGTGCAAGGGCAGCGTGCTGATCCACCAGAAGATGTTCGAGAGCCGTCTGTTCTTTACGGATAAACTGATCGATATGGGTGCGCAGATTATCCTCTGCGATCCGCACCGGGCCGTCGTCATCGGCCACGACCACAAGTTCTCTCTCCGCGCCAACCGCATGACCTCACCGGATATCCGCGCCGGTATTGCGATGCTGCTGGCGGCGATGAGTGCTAAGGGAACTTCCGTAATCGACAACATCGAGCAGATCGACCGTGGCTATGAAGACATAGACGGCCGTCTGAATGCCCTTGGCGCCTCGATCCAGCGGATCTAAGCTTCCGGATTACATCAAATGGATCAACTCCTGCAGGACCTTGGTATGGTCTCCTGTCAGGAGGATATGGTGGTTGCCGATCGGGGCGTGGAGGAAATAGTCCTGAATAGCCTGTGAACCTTCCCTCAGCCGGACGAGGACCTGCGTGCGGCAGAGATGGCTGCTGTAGGTATTGCGGACCAGGTCGGCCCGCTCGATGAAATAGCGGTCGAGGTGTCCGGAGACTTTCAGGAGCGTAACCGGACCTTTTGGCAGTTCGCCGTGGATGCCGACGCCGATGCCGGACTCGAAGTGGGTGTCGAAATTGTAGGTCTTCGCCATCGACAGCGGCAGGGTGCAATGGGCGAAATGGATCTCTCGCGTGACAGGATCCATCTCGGAAGGATTGCACTGGAAACCGCTTTCGCCGGAAACGGCCTTGGCGATGGCCATGGAAATCATGGCCGGAATGTCGCCTTCGCAGGTAGCGATGAAGCCTTCGGCGTTGAGGCGGGCGAGTGCCAGGCAGCCCGTATTATGCAGTGACGTCAGCAGGTCAAAGCAGCGGAGGGTAAAGCCGGAGAGCTGTTCCTCCTCTATCACCGTCTTCAGGGCGCGGTAGATGCGGTCGGCACCCGGAATCGCACCCCGCACTTGTTCTTCCATTCCTTCCCGGCAGGGAACCTTCTCCCACTCTTGGACATCGGCGTCTCCGACGGTTTCGTACGCCCTCATCAGGCGCTCCAGCGGAATATCGACCACATCAATGCCCAGCCTGTCGTGGATGGCCTCCCGGTCGCAGCCGCTGGCGATGAGCCAGTCGGAAGGGAGTCCGATGACGCCGAGCCGCTGGCCGTGGAGGGACTGGGAGGCGTGGATGGCCTGCTCCAGAACGGTGATGCGGTTGTGGACATATTCGAAGCTGCCATGGAGAATCTCACCGCGAAGGCCCTTCCAGTTGAGATAACTCAGGATTTCCAGCGAAGCGGCGAGCGAGTTGCTTTTTCCGGATGTCAGCAGATAGAAGGGCCGGTCTTTCCGGAGCTCCCGGGAAATGCTCTTGAAAATGCCCTCCGTACCGCCGGTGCGGACATAAATCAGATCGAGTCCTTCCTTCCCGTAATCCGAAAAATCGGCGCCGCGGTAGGTGTACTGAATGTGCAGACTGTCAAGGAAGTCCTGGGTCTGGCTGTCGATGCGCTCGGCATCGTGGAGGGATGAGGTTAAGGTATAGACGGAAATCATGGTAGCACGCGTTAATCCAATGGACAAAGATAAGGAATTTTTTCCTATCTTTGTAAACTATGAGCCAGTATATCGTTTCAGCCAGGAAGTACAGGCCGGACTCCTTCGAATCCCTCATCGGCCAGGATACCATCGCCAGGACCCTCTCGAACTCCATCAAGAGAGGACAGCTTGCGCACGCCTATCTCTTCTGCGGACCCCGCGGCGTCGGCAAGACGACCACCGCCCGCATCTTCGCGAAGATGATCAACTGCGCCAACCCGGGTCCCGACATGGAGCCTTGCGGGGAGTGCGAGTCCTGCATCTCCTTCCAGGAAGGCCGCTCCTACTGCATCCATGAGATGGACGCCGCCTCCAACAACAGCGTCGACGATATCAAGGCCCTGATGGATCAGGTACAGGTCCCTCCGCAGGTCGGCAAGTACAGCGTCTACATCATCGATGAGGTCCACATGCTCTCGCAGTCGGCCTTCAACGCCTTCCTCAAGACCCTCGAGGAGCCCCCGGCACACGCCATTTTCATCCTCGCGACGACCGAGAAGCACAAGATCCTCCCGACGATCCTCTCCCGCTGCCAGACCTATGACTTCAACCGCATCAGCATCCCCGACATGGTCCGGAACCTCCGCGACATCGCCGCCAAGGAAGGCGTCACCATCGACGACGAGTCCCTCCACGTCATCGCCATGAAGGCCGACGGGGCCATGCGCGATGCCCTCACGATCTTCGACCAGACGGTCGCCTTCTGCGGCACTGCCGTCCAGTACGAAGACGTCATCCGCAATCTCAATGTCCTGGACTACGAATACAGTTTCTCCCTGGTGGACAATTTCCTCGCCGGGGACTACGGCAAGGCCCTCCTGACCTTCGACGAGGTGCTCTCCAAGGGCTTCAATGCCCTCCATTTCGTCGCGGCCCTGAGCGCCCACCTCCGGGATCTCGTCGTCGCCCGCACCGCCGGGCTGGAAGCGCTCCTAGAGCTGCCCGATTCCCTGAAGAAACGCTACCAGGAGCAGGCCTCCCGAGCCTCGCTGCCTTTCCTCTTCGAGGCGCTTAGCATCACAACAGCCTGCGAGGCCGGTTACCGCACCGCCGTGAACCCCCGCCTCCACATCGAGTTCGCCCTCATGCGCCTGGCCTACGCCAATGCCAAGAAGGACGTTGCCGTTGCTGCTCCTGCCGCTCCTGCTTCTCCAGTAAAGGCGCAGAAACCCCAGGCTGCTCCGGCACCAATTAAACCAGCAGTTGCCGCTGCATCTGGTGGCGGTGTGGTCTCTGTCGAAGGCCTGTCCACCCCCGGACAGGGGCAGGGGGAGGGGCCCGCTGATGACAAGTTATCGGCAACGCCGATGACGCAGGCAGCAGTGGGAGGGGCCGGAGCGGCGCGAAGCGACGCGGAGTCCTTCGACGGAGACCATACCGGCGCCGCAGCGGCAACTGCGCCTGCTGCCAGAAGGCGTGCGGCAAAGACGGGCGCGTCACTGTCGATCAGCTCGCTGCTGCAGGAGAAGCAGGAAGCGACGAAAGAGGCCGAGGAGGCCGCGAAGGCCAATGAGGCCCCGTCCGATGAACGGATCCGCGAGGTATGGGCGACGCTGCCGGAGGTCTACAAATCCCGTCCGCGACTGGCCAACATGCTCTCCAGCGTCGATATGAAGGTCGAGGCCGAGGACGATGTCCGCCATATCTGCTTTGATGTCGCCAGCGTGGCGCAGCAGGACTGGATCGAGAAGAATCTCCGCCATGATATCGAAGGGACGCTGGCCCGGGCGCTGAATTATGGCCGCATCAAGCTGCGTGTAGGTTTGCTGCCGCAGGAAGAGCAGCCGAAAAAGGCCTATCTCCCGGAAGAGAAGGCGCGGGAATTGATTGCCAAGAATCCGGAACTCCGGAAACTCGTCGATGACTTGAACCTGGACGTTAAATAAGAAGTAAGAAGATGAAACTCCGCTGCGAAAATCTCGTCAAGAAATATGGCGTCCGGACGGTTGTCAAGGGCGTTTCCATGGAAGTGAACCAGGGCGAAATCGTCGGCTTTCTCGGCCCGAACGGCGCCGGCAAGACGACCAGTTTCTACATGATTACGGGGCAGATTGTTCCGAATGATGGCCGCATCTTCCTCGAGGATGAGGATATCACCGGTCTGCCGATGTTCAAGCGTTCCCAGCGCGGCATCGGCTATCTGCCGCAGGAGGCGTCCGTTTTCCGCAAGATGAGCGTCGAGGACAATATCATGTCCGTCATGGAGATGGTCAATATTCCGAAGAAGGTCCGCAAAGAACGGCTGGAGGAGCTGATCGACGAATTCAACCTCTCGAAGGTCCGTAAGAGCAAGGGCATCCAGCTCTCCGGCGGTGAGCGCCGTCGCTGCGAAATCGCCCGTGCACTGGCCGTAGATCCGAAGTTCATCCTTCTCGACGAACCCTTCGCCGGCGTGGACCCGATCGCCGTGGAGGACATCCAGTTCATCATCGCCAAACTCAAATACCGCAATATCGGCGTCATCATCACCGACCACAACGTCGGCGAGACGCTGGCCATCACCGACCGTGATTATCTGCTCTATGAGGGCACCATCCTCATGTCCGGCACGCCGGAAGAGCTCGCGGCCGATGACGACGTCCGCACGAAATACCTCGGCTCCGGCTTCATTCTCAAGAAGTCCAAAGCCGTCGAGCGCGCCAGGGCTGAAGCCGAGGCACGCGCCGCTGCGGAAACGGTTGCGGAATAATCAGAAAACGTAATCTTTCACGTCCTGCGCCGAGACGGGGTTCCCGCCGAGGATCAGCAGGCGTTCCACCACATTGCGCAGTTCGCGGATGTTGCCGGTCCAGGACTTGGCGACGAGAAGTTCCATGGCCTCGGGCGTAATTTCCTTGCGGGGCATGCCCGTTGAGGAACTGATCTGGTCGAGGAAATAATTGACCAGCATGGGAATGTCGTCCTTGCGCTCGTCGAGTGTGGGGACGCGGAAAACGATGACGCTGAGGCGGTGGAAAAGGTCCTCGCGGAAGGTGCCTTTGGCGATTTCGTCGGCGAGGTTCTTGTTGGTCGCCGCGATGACGCGGACGTTGACGTCGATGCTCTTGTCGCCGCCGACGGGGGTGAGCTTGCGTTCCTGGAGGACGCGGAGGACCTTGGCCTGGGCCGCCAGGGACATGTCGCCGATCTCGTCGAGGAAGAGGGTGCCGCCGTCGGCCTGCTCAAACTTGCCCTTATGGTCCCGGATGGCGGAGGTGAAGGAGCCTTTCTTGTGACCGAAGAGCTCGCTTTCAATCAGTTCAGAAGGGATGGCCGCGCAGTTGACTTCGATGTACGGCATCATGGACCGGTTCGACAGCTGGTGGAGGCTGCGGGCGACGAGTTCCTTGCCGGAGCCGTTGTCGCCGGTGATGAGGACGCTGGCGTCGGTAGGGGCTACCTTGGCGATCATCTCGCGGATGTGGCGGATGCCCTCCGACTCGCCGATCATTTCCTGGCCGTAGATTTTCTTTTTCAGGACCTTCGTCTCGGCCTGGAGGTTGGCCTTGTCCGTCGCGTTCTTGAGGGTGATGAGGACGCGGTTGAGGTCCAGCGGCTTCTCGATGAAGTCGAAGGCGCCTTTCTTGATGCAATCCACGGCCGTGCTGATGTCGCCGTGGCCGGAAATCATGACGATCGGGGTCTCGACGCCGCGCTCGATGAGCGTCGTGAGGACCTCGATGCCGTCGATGCCGGGCATCTTGATGTCGCAGAAGATGGTGTCGAACTTCTCCTTGTCGGCCTTCTCGAGGGCTTCGGTGCCGTTCTCGGCCGTATCTACCTGGTATTCTTCCATCTCCAGAATCTCTTTCAGGGAGTTCCGGATGGATTTTTCGTCGTCAACTATCAGAATTTTCATGACGCAAATATCGGATATTTTTACCATACTTTACGCAAATTTTTCTATTTTTGTAATCTACAAGAACGTGTACTATGAAAATACCTGACATCATCATAGCGATTGACGGATGTTCCTCGACGGGCAAGAGCACTTTCGCCAAACTGGCGGCCTCTCGTTTCGCTTTCCTCTATCTCGATTCCGGCGCCATGTACCGCGGCGTGACCCTTGCCGGCATGGAAAAGGGCATTGTCAAAGACGGGGAGATCGACCTCCCGGCGCTGCAGGCGCTGCTGGACGAAGGTCTGGACCTCCACTTCCGCCATGAGGAAGGGAAGACCCTTCTCTATCTGGGCGAGCGACTGATCGAGTCCGAGATCCGGACCCTCGCCGTTTCCGGCAACGTCAGCCCCGTGTCGGCGGTCCCGTTCGTACGTAGCTTCGTGGATGAGAAACTCCACGCTTTCAGCGAGGGCGGCCGCGTCATCATGGACGGCCGCGACATCGGCACGACCGTTTTCCCCAACGCCGAACTGAAGATCTTTATGACGGCCGAGCCTGAGATCCGTGCCCAGCGCCGCTATGACGAGCTGGTCGCCAAGGGTCAGAATCCGACTTTCGAGGAAGTGCTGAAGAACCTTCAGGAACGGGACTATATAGACTCCCACCGCGAGACTTCGCCGCTGACGCAGCCCGCCGACGCCTTTGTGCTCGACAACTCGCACATGAGTCTCGACGAGGAACTTGTCTGGCTCCAGGGCCTGATCCAGGGCCGTTTCCAGATTCTGCAGTAGCATGCCCATCACCGTTGAAATAGACCGCAATTCGGGTTTCTGCCGGGGAGTTATCCGCGCCATCACCAAGGCGGAGGAGTATCTCTCCGACGGCGACAGCCCCCGCCGGCTCTATTCCCTCGGTGCCATCGTCCATAACGAGGCAGAGCTCGAGCGCCTCGGCGCCAAGGGGCTCGTCGCCATCGACAAGGAGGACCTCTCCGAGATGACTCCCTCCGCCGCGACGGGGGAAACCCTCCTGATCCGGGCCCATGGTGAACCTCCGTCTACTTATGAAGAGGCCGCCGCCCGTGGATTCCATGTCATCGACTGCACCTGCCCGGTGGTGCTGCAGCTCCAGAGCCGCATCCGCGAGGCCTATAACCGCCTCCATGAGAACGGCCGCAACGGCCAGCTGCTGATTTTCGGCAAGATCGGCCACGCCGAAGTTCTCGGCCTGCTCGGCCAGGTCGGCGGCGATGCGCTCGTCATCGAGAACAAAGCCATGCTCCTCGAGGCCATCGAGGACGGTCGCTTCGACCTGACCCGTCCGGTCGAGATCTTCTCGCAGACCACCAAGAGCCCCTCCGAGTACCAGGAAATCTGCTCATTTATCGAGGTCAAGATGGCCCGCGAGTTCGGCATGGACGTCCACCGCTTCCGCGGCGCAGGCCGTGTAACAGTCCACAACACCATCTGCTCGCAGGTCGCATCCCGCCACTCCAAGCTCATCAATTTCTCGCTGGCCCACGACATCATCATCTTTGTCTCCGGAAAGTCCAGCTCCAACGGACGCGTCCTCTGTGACCTGTGCAAGAGTGTGAATATCAGGACCTATCTCGTCGGAAATGCCGGCGATATCCGTCTTGAATGGTTCCGTCCCGAGGACCGCGTCGGCGTCTGCGGCGCGACGTCCACGCCCAAATGGCTGCTCGAGGACGTGGCCTCCCATGTGGCGACCCTGTCGGAGGGCATCGACGAGCGGCACGCCCACTTGAGCGCCACGGTCGGCTAACAAAATTTGCATAAAAAAGGACAAATCCGTAAATTTGTCCGCTCAACCGCGATTTTAATCAAAAACAAGATAACTATGGCAACAACCGCTGACTTCAAGAACGGTCTTTACATCAGCTTCAACGGCAAGCCCTGCTCTGTCGTCTATTTCCAGCATGTCAAACCCGGCAAGGGCCCCGCTTTCGTCAAGACGAAACTCCGCAACCTGGAGAACGGCCGCATCCTCGAGAACACTTTCACCGCCGGCGCCAAGATCGACCTCATCACCGTCGAACGCCGTCCCTATCAGTTCCTCTATGATGACGGCGAGAACTTCAACTTCATGCACGAAGAGACCTACGAGCAGATCATGCTTCCGCACGACGTCGTCGAGAACGCCGACCTCATGAAAGAGGGCCAGCACGTCGAGATGATGTTCCTCACCGAGCCTGAGGAGCGCTGCCTGACCTGCGAGCTCCCGACCTACGTCACCCTCGAGGTTACGTATTCCGAGCCTGCCGTCAAGGGCAACACCGCCAGCACCTCCGCCCTCAAGGAGGTCACCCTCGAGACCGGCGCCAAGATCATGGTCCCGCTCTTCATCGAGACCGGCGAGATCATCACCGTCAACACGACCGACCGCACCTACGGCCAGAGAGTGAAGTAAGTAAGCCCCTTTTGGGGAATTGAAATCCGGCCCGGATCGCGGGCCGGATTTTTTATTTCTTGGGATACTGAACGGTGAAGCAGGCGCCGCCGAGGGCGAAGGAGCGAGAGTAGGCGATCGTGCCTCCGCAGCGCTCGACGATGTTGCGGCAGATGGCGAGGCCGAGACCCGTGCCGCGGTTCTTGGTGGTGAAATTCGGTGTAAAGAGTTTTTCCAGGTGTTCCTCCTTGACTCCGGGACCATTGTCCTCCACGACGATGTCGTAGAATCCGTCTCTGGAGGAATTCCGCAGCGAAACGAGCACCTGCCCGCCTTCCTGGCCCTCGACGGCCTGGACGGCATTGGTCAGGAGGTTGACCAGCACGCGGGTCAGCTGCGGCTTCGGGCCGAGAATCCGGGTCCCTTCGAGACCATAATAGGAGAAGCGGACGTTCTCGCGGGCGTCGAACATGGAGATTTCCTCCTGGATCATATTGTCGAGGTCGAATTCAACGGGGTCCTCCGAGTAGAGTTTTGCGAAGGTGGAGAACTGGCTGGCGGTGTCGGCAAGGATGTCGATATGCTCGAGGACGACGCCGGCCACCTCGTCGAATTTCTCCGTCCAGGCAGGGTTGCCGGACTCCTTCATGCGGATGAGCATCTGAAGGCGGAGCTTGATCGGCGTCAGCGGATTCTTGATTTCATGGGCCACCTGACGGGCCATTTCGCTCCAGGCGCGGTCGCGCTCCGCCTGGGCCAGCTTGCGCGTTGAGTCGGAAAGGACCGACACCATGCGGTTGTAGGCTGTCACCAGCGTGGAGATCTCGTCATCGCGCTGATAGACCAAAGGCTCCAGGTGGTTGATGTCGGTCTCCTTCATCTTCTGTCCGATCTCCACGATCGGGGTAAACATCTTGTCGAGGAAGCGGCGCAGGAAATAGCGGACGATGAGCAGAAGCAGCAGGAAGATGCTCAGGATGGAGATGAGGTAGTTGACCGAATCCGCCGGCAGGCGCGACTGCGAGGATACGAAGGGAACGCTGGCGAAGCCGATCAGGTCTCCGGCCGCGTTGAACACCGGTCCGTAAACGGCGTTGAACTGGCGGCCGCGAATGCTCTCGGAGACGATACAGGAGGGCTCGTTGTCATTGCGGATGGCCCGGTAGGCCTTGTCGTTCACACGGGTTCCGATCAGCATCTGGCGGTAGAGATCCATGGCCGTGGAGCGGAGCATCTTCCCCTCGGGCGAATAGAGGGTCAGGTCGCTGCGGATGGAGTTGCTTACTTCTTCCAGCACATTGGCCAGGTTGGCAGGGGGAACATCCGAAAGGGAAGGAGAATAGCGCAACTGGTCCTGGAGCTGGCTTCGGATCGAAGCGATGCGTTCCGTCATCTGGGTCCGGGAATCGTTGCGGGACCGGCTTCCGACGAAGAAGGCGCTGAAGCCTGCGACGACAAAGACGAACAGGACCAGCGAGGAATAGAGGACCGACTGGATGCGGGAGTTGAAATAGTTCCTTTCCAGGCCGGGATTGCGGCGTTGGAAGGGACGGATGAGTGCCAGCATGGCTGACATAAGCAGCGCGAGCAGGAAGATGGCGAACAGGTAATTCGCGAGGGCGACCTTCTTGCGGGAAATGAGGACCGTGTCGTCGGGCGAAACACGGTTGACGAAATGAAGCGTCTGGCCCTGAGAGACCATGAAGTTGCTCCCCTCGTCGACCCGGCCGGCATAGCGTTCCGGCAGGATGGTCGGATAGGTGACGGATCCGCTTTCGGAGATCAGTTCTCCGTAGCGGTAACGGGCGTAGGAGAAGATGGACGGAAGGGCCACGGCGCCCTGCGACGGGATGCCCAGGAGGCTCATGTACCCTCTGTCCTCGCGATTGCCCTTGGACTCGATGCATACGATCAGGCGGGTGTCACCCTGGGTGTCGGACGGATAGACGAATACGCCGGCATAGCGTGCTCGGCCGCGGCCGTCTGTGCTGAAAAGGAAGGAAGAAGTCGGCGTGATAGCCTCTCCTTCGCCGACCCACAGCTCCAGTATCTGGGCGACCGTCGGATCCATGGGCTCATAACTGTTGACCCGGAAGACGGCGATGTCATAATTCTGCGCCAGGGCTCGCAGCAGGTAGTCCCGCAGGCGCTGGGTGATGGCTTCGCTGTTGTCTCCTTCTCCGTAGACCAGGGCATCCAGGACCGCATCGCGGCTGATATTCTGCTCCATGCGAAGCAGGCGCGGCTCCAGCGAGATATCGCGGTCCATCACCAGTCTGCCGGCCCAGGTCCCGACAATCATCTGTTCCTTTCGCTGTCCGATGACCGAGGCCGTTACGATGAAGTAGGTGGCGGCGAGGATGGCGAAGACAATCCGGGGAATCCGGCGCAGGGAATCCGCCTTGAGACGGAAGAAGTAGCGCATGGCCGGACGCAGGAACTGCGCCAGCAACGGCAGAGCGAGCACCAGGGTCAGGAAGGAGGCATAGACCAGCCCGGACAGCAGCGACAGGGTCTGGAACTTCGGCAATTCCAGGAAGATGATGGAATTGACGAGGATATCCGTGAAGGAATGATGGATATGCCAGCACAGCAGGACGATGGCCGTGAGGGAAGCGAAACCCAGCAGGGCGGTCCGGAACGCGGCGTGCTTCCGGATGGACCAGCTGAAGACGGCCCGCCGGATCATGAACACCAGAGCGCTGGCCAGCAATATATAAATATGAATGATCAGTAGGATGCCGAGCGAATAGAAGATCCTGCCGCCGGCGTAGGTTACCGGAGAGAAGAGCTGCAGCGAGTCGCGGACATCGCGGCAGAGCATCCAGATCAGGACAAGGATGATGCTCTGGCCGATGAAGACCAGCAGGAAACGCCGATAGGTCCTCCGGCGCGCCAGATAGAGCAGCGAACCGATGACATTGAGGGCGAGCGCCAGCCAGAGCGGCCAGGTCAGCGGCCCGCGGGCCCCGGTCTCCGAGGACGGGACCATGGACAGGACCGGCGTATCCCCGACGCAGATTTCATAACCGGAACCATAATCCAGCGGCTCCACCGAGAAACTGCCGTTGTGGTAAAGATGGTCTGAAATACCTCCGTCCATGCTCTGGAGGAAGTCTTTGACCATCAGACCGCCGATAACGGTCTGCCTGCCCTCGCTTATCGACCGGACAATGTACCACTTTGGGCCGAAATTGGTGAACCGCGGCTCCTGGGTCACCCCCTTCAGCGGGAAATACGGAGAGCGGCGGAGACGGATCGACGGGAAGGAAAAGGGGTCGTTCTCCCGGATGTCGTCGTTCAGGACGGGGAACTGGTTCCGCCAGTCGATCAGGGAGTCGTTCCGGTAGGAGTAAAGGACCATGTCGTCGGCGAATTCCTCGCCAGGATCCCCGGTGGACAGCATCGAGCGCATGGACCGGTCCAGCATCTCCATCCGTTCCTCCACCGACCGGGCGAGCCGGCGGGCAGACCGCTCATGGCTCTCCGGCAGGCTGCGCAGCAGGAGGGTCATGCCGAGAAGGAGGATGGAAAGAACCATCAGCACGACGCTCAGCCAGGCCGTCAGGCGGTTGTTCCGGACGGAGCGAGAGAGGGAAAATCGGCGGCTACTCATGGTGATAGGGTTCGTTCTTCAGGATGGTAAAGGCGCGGTAGAGCTGTTCTGCAAAAATCGTGCGGACCATCTGATGGGAGAATGTCATCTTCGACAGGGATATCTTTCCGTCGGCGCGGGCGTAGACCTCTTCGGAAAAACCATAGGCTCCGCCGATGACGAAAACGAGGTCCCGGCCGCCGCGGCTCATGCGTTCGCCGATAAAGGAGGCGAATTCCAGGGAACGATATTCCCGGCCGTGCTCGTCCAGTAACCATACCTCGTCGGAAGGCTTAAGGGAGGCCAGAATCAGTTTCCCTTCCTTTTCCTTGATCTGTGCCTGCGTGAGCGCGGAGACGCCCTTGAGCTCCGGTATCTCGGTGACCGTGAAGGGCACATAATGCTTCAAGCGCGAGCTGTAGAGATCCAGCCCGTCCCTTACCCATTGTACGTCGGTCTTCCCGACAGTCAGGAGCGTCATTTTCATCGCCTTCGTCATTACCCGGCGTGTCCGGGTAATCCATTGCAAATATACTCAGCTGGCGCGAATTTTGCAAAGAAATAGCCCGTGTAAAACCCGGTAAACCGATGAAAAAAGTCCTTTCCGTCCTTACCGCCATTCTCCTCCTGGCACCCCTGAGCCTTTCCGCTCAGTTGAGTGGAGACGGCAACGATCTCTTCAAACCCATCGCCCGTTATCTCGGCAGCGGCGACACGGCGCATCTAAGCGCGTGGATGGCCTCGACGGTGGATATTTCCGTCGTTTCCTCCCTCAACATCACAAGCCGGTCCCATGCCATCCGCATTCTCGATGACTTCTTTGAATCGCATACCCCCGCCGGCCTCCAAATCACCCATACAGCCTCCCAGCCGAATCTCAAATATGCGGTCGGAACGCTTTCAGCGGGCGGTGAGAAGTTCATCGTCACCCTGTTCGCCGTCTTCACGGAAAAGGACGGTTTTAAGATTCAGCAAATAAAAATCGACCGCTCCACCGGCATTTTCTAAGTTTGGCACGGAAGTTGAACAATCCAACAGCGGTTGTTTAGTTAGTTAATAATAAGGTATGACAAAGGGACGCGCCGTGAGGCACGTCCCTTTTCATTTTTAGTCCGGCGGAGGCTATTTCCCGCGCATGAAGATCTGCAGCGGGCAGCCTTCGAAGTCGAAGTGCTCGCGGAGTTTGTTTTCGAGGAAGCGCTTGTAGGGATCCTTGACCCACTGCGGGAGGTTGCAGAAGAAGGCGAAGGACGGGAAGCGGGTCGGGAGTTGGGTGACGTACTTGATCTTGATGTACTTGCCCTTCCAGGCCGGCGGCGGGTAGTTCTCGATCTCCGGGAGCATGGCCTCGTTGAGGCGTGCCGTGGAGATGCGCTGCTGCATGCATTCGGCCACATGGGCGGCGGCGTTGAGGACGTCAAGGATGCGCTGCTTGTTCAGCACGGAGGTGAAGATGATCGGGACGTCGTCGAAGGGGGCAATGCGGGCCTTGAGGGCCTCCACGTACTTTTTCATGGTGTTGCTCTCCTTTTCGAAGAGGTCCCATTTGTTGACGACGATGACACAGCCCTTGCGGTTTTTGAGGATCAGGTTGAAGATGTTCATGTCCTGGGACTCCATGCCGGCGTTGGCGTCGATCATGAGGATGCAGACGTCGGAATGCTCGATGGCGCGGATGGAGCGCATGACGGAGTAGAACTCGAGGTCCTCGTTGACCTTGGCCTTGCGGCGGATGCCGGCGGTGTCGACGAGCATGAACTCGTGGCCGAACTTGTTGTAATAGGTCTCGATGGAGTCGCGGGTCGTGCCGGCGACGGGGGTGACGATGTTGCGTTCCTCGCCGAGCAGGGCGTTGGTCATGGAGGACTTGCCGACGTTCGGGCGGCCTACGATGGCGATGCGGGGGAGGTCTGCATGGGCTTCCTCGCGGGCCTCTTCCTCGGGCAGGACCTTGACGATCTCGTCGAGCAGGTCGCCGGTGCCGGAGCCGTTGGCGGCGGAGATGCTCCAGATTTCGCCGAGACCGAGACCGTAGAACTGGTAGCTGTCGAAAACCTTCTCTCCGCTATCGACCTTGTTGACGGCCAGAAGAACGGGCTTCTTGCTGCGGCGAAGGATGTCGGCGATTTCGGCGTCGTAGTCGGTGATGCCGGTCGCGGCCTCGACGAGGAACAGGACCACGTCGGCTTCCTCGATGGCAAGGGCCACCTGGCGGCGGATCGCTTCCTCGAAGACGTCGTCGGAATTGGTCGTGTAGCCGCCGGTGTCGACGACGGAGAATTCGGTGCCGCACCACTCGCATTTGCCGTAATGGCGGTCGCGGGTCACGCCGGCGGTCTCGTCGACGATGGCCTGGCGCATGCCGACCAGGCGGTTGAAGAGGGTGGATTTGCCGACATTCGGCCGGCCTACGATAGCTACTAATGCCATAATCTTTTAATTAGATGCCCGATCCGGTCGGGCATGACGGTTAAACAGGTTGCAACTCTCACAGGCGTCGCTGTAGTTGCCGTCACAGCCGGCGGGGCGCTGGCCCCCCTTCTTGCTCCAAAGCTCGATTTCTTCCTGTTTCGCGCACTTGATGCCGAGTTTTTTCATCGCCGGATTCGACTCGATCTCCGTGTCGGGGAAATGCCCGTTTTTCCGGAAGAAGATGTTGAATCCCAGGCCGAGGACACAAAGTCCTACGAAGATGACGGCGGCGAGGAAGACTTTCATTTCTAGATAATGAATTCGGAACTGATCGGCTGGTAGTTATACACTTTCAGGATCATCTTGGCGAAGGTGTTGGCCATGGAGACGACCTTGATCTTTTCGAGGTACTGCTGCTTGTCCGGGTCCGTGGTCAGCGGGCGGGTATCCGTCACGTACACCTCTTCCAGGGCGGAGTTGTGGATCCTTTCGAGGGCCGGACCGGAGAGCACGGCGTGGGTCGCAAAGGCCCGGACGCTGTTGGCGCCGCGTTTCATAAGTTCGTTGGCGGCGGCGGTCAGGGTGCCGGCGGTGTCGATGATGTCGTCGACGATGATGATGTCACGGCCTTCGACCTCACCGATGGCCTGGATCTTCTCGACGACATTGGCGCGGGCGCGGGTCTTGTGGCAGATGACGACCGGGCAGTGGAGGGCCTTGGCGTAGATGTTGGCGCGCTTGGCACCGCCCATGTCCGGGGCGGCGATGGTCAGGGTGTCCTTATATTTGCGCTGGAGCTTTTTCATCGTGCCGAGGAAGTCCATGCTGGAGTACAGATGGTTCACCGGGAAGTCGAAGAAGCCCTGAATCTGGTCGGCGTGGAGATCGCAGGTCATCAGGCTGTCCGTACCGACCGAAGCGAGCATGTTGGCGACCACTTTTGCACCGATGGACACGCGCGGTTTGTCCTTTCTGTCCTGGCGGGCCCAGCCGAAGTAGGGGACCACGGCGATGACCTTGTTGGCGGAGGCGCGCTTGGCGGCATCGATCGAGAGGAGGAGTTCCATCAGGTTGTCTGCCGGCGGGAACGACGACTGGATGATGAAGCAGGTAGCGCCGCGGACGCTCTCGGAGAAGGACGGCTGGAACTCGCCGTCGCTGAACTGGGCTACTTCAAGGGGGCCCAGCGTGATCTCGGGATCGTCGGGGTCCTTGAGCTTGTTCATTTCCTCAACAACTTTCTGGGCGAAGTCCTGTGAGGCCCGGCAGGAAAAAATCGCCATTCTGTGTTTGTGGACATCGTTCAACATGATGAATAGGTTTTGTTATAGGGTTTCCAGAATTTCTCCGATGTAACCGAGGATTTCCTCCCGGCCCAGGCCGGTCTCCGCCGAGCTGACGAGCATCTCCGGGAATTCCTCCCAGTCGCGGGAAAGGATTTCCTGGTCGCGGGCGATCTGCTCCGCCCGGGCGACGGGCCCCAACTTGTCCCCCTTGGTGAAGATGATGGCGAAGGGGACGCCATTTTCGCCGAGTTCGGCGAGGAAGTCGAGGTCGACCTTGCCGATGTCGTGCCGGCAGTCGATGAGGACAAAGAGCATAATGAGCTCCTCGGAATGGAAAATATAGTCACTGACCACCTGCTGCAGCTCCTTGCGGGCCTTTTCCGGCAGCTTGGCGTAGCCGTAGCCCGGCAGGTCCACTAGGTACCAGCTGTCGTTGATGAGGAAGTGGTTCACGACCTTGGTCTTGCCAGGGGTCTGAGAGGTCATCGCCAGCTTGCGCTGGCCGGTAAGCATATTGATCAGGGAGGATTTGCCGACATTCGACCGGCCGATGAAGGCGAACTCCGGCAGCTTCCTGGCCGGTTTACCGGCGGTACGGGCGCTGCTGCCTGCAAAGGTGGCGGAGGTAATTTTCATCGCTGGGTCGGTTAAGGCAATGCAAAGATAAGAAAAAATTGTTATATTTGTACACTTAGCGGACGGTGTGCGATATGGCCAGGGACTACATGGATTTGCTGGAGCTTCAGCGGCTCATCAAGGCAGGCATTCAGGATGCCTTCCCGGACAAGATGTGGGTCAAAGCCGAGATTGCGCAGTGGAGCCCGCGCGCCAATGGCCATTGCTATTTGAGCCTGACGCAGAGCAGCGGCGGCAAGGCCGTCGCCGAGGCCCGGGCCATGATCTGGAAATGGCATTTCCCGCAGCTCAAACTCTTTTTTGAACAGACGAGCGGGCAGGAACTCCGCGCCGGGATTTCGATTCTCGTACGCGTGCAGGTCAGCTACAGCGAGCTCTACGGCGTCAGCCTTTTCATCGACGACATCGACCCTGCTTTCACCCTCGGCGAAGCGGCCCTCGAGCGCAAACGTGCGATCGAGAAGCTGACGGCCGGGGGCTATATGGACATGCAGAAGGAGCTGGCGCTGCCGCGGCTGCCGTACCGCCTGGCTGTGATTTCGTCGAAGACGGCCGCCGGCTACGGCGATTTCCGCCGCCATCTGCTGGAGAATGAGGCCGGCTATGTCTTCCAGGCGGACCTTTTCGAGGCGCTGATGCAGGGCGAATCGGCTCCGGCGTCGATTATTTCCGCCATCATGGACGTAACGGAGCGGGGCGGCTACGATGCCCTGCTGATCCTGCGCGGCGGCGGTTCCGACCTGGACCTCGCCTGCTTCGACGACTATGACCTCGCCGTCGCCATCGCTACCTGCCCCATCCCCGTGGTGACCGCCATCGGCCATGACCGCGATTTCCATATCGCCGACATGGTGGCGGGCCGCTACGTCAAGACTCCGACCGCGCTGGCGGACCTTTTCCTCGATGCCTATGCCGAAGAGGATGCCGCGTTGGATGCGCTGGAAGGGAGGGTCCGGCAGGCCGCGGACCGGCGGATTGCCGCGTTGGAATTGGCCCTGCATGGCTATGACAACCGCATCGCCCGGGCGGTGCAGGGGCGTCTCTCCGCCATGGAACAGCGGGCGGAAAGGCTGGTCGGAAGGATCAGCAAGGCGCTGGAGCGGCTCTACGGAGAGACTGCCCGCCGTCGCGACAGCGTGCTGCACCGGCTTCGTTTCGCCGCGGAGTCCCGTCTCGGGCAGGAAGTGTCCCGCCTGGCGCTGAAGGAGGCGATGATCGGGGCCTCGGATCCCCGCAAGATCCTCTCTCTCGGCTATGTCCTCGTGACCGGCCGGGACCATAAAGTGCTCAAAACCGTGCGCCGCGTCGAAAAAGGCGACCGCATCGGCGTCCGTTTCTCGGACGGCGCCCTGACGGCCCGCGTCGACGAGGTGTTCGCGGAGGATATACCAGGGAAGGTTCAAACGGCTTAGTATGGAAGAAAAATTTGACTACGCAAAGGCGATCGCCAGACTGGAAGAAATCGCCGCCAAGGTGGAGAATCCCGAGACAAAGCTCGACGACATCGACGCACTTGTCGGGGAAAGCAAGAAGTTGCTGAAGGACTGCCGCGAGTATCTCCGCAGCGTCCGGGAAAAGATTGACAGCATCGACAAAGATTAAACTACAGCATATCCCATGAAGAAAATCTATCGTACAGACCCGTGGCTCGCGCCGTTCAAGGAAGCGATCGATGCCCGCCAGGCACGGATTCTCGGCATGAAAAAGCACATCGCGGGGGATGGAAAGCTCTCCGATGCGGTGAACAACCACCTCTACTACGGCCTCCATCGCGGCGCCGACGGCTCGTGGATCTTCCGCGAGTGGGCGCCGAATGCGACGAAGATCTACCTGATCGGCGACTGCAACAACTGGAAGAAAACCGATGCCTATGCCCTGAAGCCCATCGGCAACGGCAACTGGCAGCTCACGATTCCGGAAATGTTCCTCAATCACGGGGAACTTTACAAACTCTGGATCGAATGGCCGGGCGGAGGAGGGGAGCGCCTTCCTTCCTATGTGACCCGCGTCGTGCAGGACGAGCAGACAAAGCTCTTCTCCGCGCAGGTCTGGGCCCCGGCTGAGCCCTATCAGTGGAAGCACGGCCATGCCGGCAAACGCCCTCATCCGCTCATCTACGAGTGCCATATCGGCATGGCCTCGGAGAAGGAGAAGGTGGGTACTTTCGAGGAATTCCGCACGGACGTCCTGCCGCAGGTCAAGGAACTGGGATATGACACGATCCAGATCATGGCCCTCCAGGAGCACCCGTACTACGGCTCCTTCGGCTATCAGGTGTCCAATTTCTTCGCGCTGAGCTCCCGTTTCGGCACGCCCGAGGAGTTCAAACGCCTCGTCGACGACGCCCACGGAAAGGGCATCGCGGTGGTGATGGACATCGTCCACAGCCACAGCGTCGACAACGAGGCAGAAGGCCTGTCGAAGTTCGACGGCCGCGAGGATCTCTACTTCTACAACGGCCCTCAGGGTCGGCATCCGGCCTGGGGCTCCCGCTGCTTTGACTACGGCAAGGATGAGACGAAATATTTCCTCCTGTCGAACGTCAAATACTGGATGGAGGAGTACCACATCGACGGCTTCCGCTTCGACGGCGTGACCTCCATGCTCTACTGGGACCATGGTCTCGGCAAGGATTTCGGCAACTATGCCCTCTATTTCGACGCCGGCGTGGACGAGAACGCGGTGACCTATCTGGGCCTCGCCAACATCCTCGTCCATGAGATGAACCCGAACGGCTTCACGATCGCCGAGGACGTCTCCGGCATGGCCGGTCTGGCTGCGCCTCTGGCCGCCGGCGGCGTCGGCTTCGACTTCCGCATGGCGATGGGCGTCGCGGACCACTGGATCAAGTGGATCAAGGAAAAGAGCGACGAGGACTGGTCCATGGGAGAAATCTGGTGGGAACTCACCAACAAGCGCGCCGACGAAAAGACCGTCTCTTACGCTGAATGCCACGACCAGGCCCTCGTGGGCGACAAGACGCTCATTTTCCGCCTGGCCGACAAGGAGATGTACTTCTCCATGAACAACGAGTCGCAGAACACCATCATCGACCGGGCCATCGCCCTCCACAAGATGATCCGCCTCGCCACCGCTGCGACGGCCGGGGACGGCTACCTGACCTTCATGGGCAACGAATTCGGCCATCCGGAATGGATTGATTTCCCGAGGGAGGGGAACGGCTGGTCGTTCAAGTATGCCCGCCGCCAGTGGTCGCTTGCCCAAAACGGCCTGCTTCGCTATGGAAAGCTCCGCGCTTTCGACTCCGCGATGGTCCATCTCCTCCGGAAGGAGGAGGTCCTTTCGGAGCGTCCCGAGGCCCTTGTGCTCGACGAAGAGAAGAAAATCTTGATTTTCAGGCGGAGAAACTGTATCTTTGCACTCAATTTCAATGCCGTTGGTTCTTATGCTGACTACGGATTCGCCGCGCCGGACGGTGTCTGGGAGACTGTACTGAGCTCAGACGCCCCCGCGTTCGACGGGTTCAACCGTGTCAAGGAGGGAGAGAAGCACTTGATGCTCAATAAGAAATCCCCCAACGGACCGGATAAATACAAGAGCTCGCTGATGCTCTACCTGCCGGCCCGCACGGCTGTCGTGCTAAAGAAAATGGACTAGAAACGAAATTAGTACTAAATATCGCGATATGGCTTTTTTGAAATTCAACAAGTCTGAACTCGTCAACCTGTCTTATTCCCTCAAGCGGGAAATCATTCTCGCGAACAAGACGGGTGCGTATTGCAACACGTCCATCGTGACCTGCAATACCCGACGCTATCACGGCCTCCTCGGAGTCCCGATCGACCGGTTCGGCGGCGAGAAGTATCTCCTGTTGTCGTCCCTGGACGAAAGCCTCGTCCTCGGCGGACGCCAGTTCAACCTCGGCATCCACTGCTACGGAGACATCTACGAGCCCCGCGGGCACAAGTACATCGTCGACTTCGACGCGGACCCGGTGCCCCAGGTGACCTACAAGATCGGCGAGATGGTCTTTGTCAAGAGCATCGTCCTCGTTCCGGACACTGATCAAGTCCTGATCAAGTACGAGCTCGTCAAGTCCCCCCGCAAGGTTACGCTGAACCTCAAGCCCTTCCTGGCTTTCCGCAGCATGCATGCCCTGACTTCCCAGAATACCCAGGCCAGGACCACGGGCTGGGATATTCCGGGCGGCGTGGCGTACAACCTTTACGAAGGATTCCCGGACCTCCACCTCCAGCTCAGCGGCAAGGCGGTGTTCAAGAGCGCCCCGTCCTGGTACAACGGCATCACCTATTCCGACGAGTACCGCCGCGGCTTCGACTGCCGGGAGGACCTTTTCGTCCCCGGCCAGTTCTCGCTCGAGCTCAAGGAAGGCGAGTCGGTCGTCTTCTCCGCTTCCGTCGAGGAGGCTGCCCCCGCCGGCCTGAAGCGCAAGTTCGCCTCCGCCGTCGCCAAGGAGGGCAACATCACCTCCTTCCGCGACCAGTTGGTGCACTGCGCCGACCTGCTGGTGCGCAACCGCGCCGGCCGCAAGCAGATTACCGCCGGTTTCTCCTGGCTGTACACCGGCCTTCTCCGCGAGACGCTGAACGCCCTCGCCGGCCTGACCCTCTACGCCAAGAATGACCCGAAGGAGTTCGAGGAGATTCTCGACAACCTCATCCACGATGAGCAGGAGCGCCTGTTCCGCCGCACGACGCAGGTCGAGGCCCCGCTCTTCATGACCGTCGCCCTGCAGCAGTACAACGCCTACACCGGTGCCGAGAAGCACGTCTGGGAAAAATACGGCGAGACGCTGAAGGCGATCATCGCCAGTTACGCTCCCGGCCATCGCCGCGAGGTGGCGATGCAGCCGAACGGCCTCCTCTGGGCCCAGATGGACGGCGTCGCCCTGACCTGGATGAACGCCTACATCGACGGCCGCGCCGTGACCGAACGCGCTGGCTATCAGGTGGAGACCAACGCCTTCTGGTACAACGCCATCTGCTTCGCCCTCGACATGGAGGCGAAGTACGGCGACCCGAAATGCGAGTTCGTCCGCCGCTGGACCCCGGTCCGCAAGGCCATCCTCGAGAGCTTCCAGCCTACGTTCTGGAACGCCGACGCCGGCTACCTGGCCGACTATGTCGACAATTACGGACAGAACCTGGCCCTCCGCCCGAATCAGCTCTGGGCTGTGTCCCTGGACTATTCGCCGGTTTCCGACGAGGTCGTCAGCTCTGTCATGCGCGTCATCAACGCCGAGCTGGTGACCCGCCGCGGCATCCGTTCCCTGTCGCCGCGCGACCCGGGCTACAAGGGCGTCTATGAAGGCTCCCAGACCGAGCGCGACCTGGCCTACCACAACGGCTGCGCCTTCCCGGACCTCCTCGCCCAGTACTGCTACGTCAGCTTCCGTATGATGGGAAAGAACTTCATCAAGCGTGCGGAGTGGCTGACCGAGGGCTTCTACGAGGACCTTTCCAAGCACGGCGTCGGCGCCTTCTCCGAACTCTATGACGGAGACCCGCCCCACGAGCCGCACGGCGCCATCTCTTCCGCGATGGCGACGGCCGCCCTGCTGAACATCAACTGGCTGATCGACAAATACAAGGAGGAATAGGCCATGCGAGTTCTCATGTTCGGTTGGGAGTTTCCTCCCCACATCGCAGGCGGTCTGGGTACGGCTTGCGAAGGCATCGTCAAAGGTCTGGCCTACAACGGCGTCGAGACCCTCTTCGTGATGCCGTCCGCTTCGGGTGACGAGGATCAGACCTACACCCGCATCATCAACGCCAGCGACGTCGCCGTCGATACGGAGTCGTCGACCATCGATGAATTCCTCAACAAAGTGAAGTTCGTCCACATCGGCACGAACATGATTCCTTACGCGGATCCGGAAGAGTTCTCCCGCCTTGTCGAGGAGGACCGCAAGCGCCAGATCCGCGACTTCAAGGTATCCTACGGACAGAAATACAAATTCTCCGGCAAGTACGGCGCGAACCTGATGGAAGAAGTCGCCCGCTATGCGATGGTCGGCGGTACGATCGCCATGCAGCACAAGGACGAGTTCGACGTCATCCATGCGCACGACTGGCTGACCTACTACGCCGGCATCGCCGCGAAGGAACTGACTGGTAAGCCCCTGGTGATCCATGTCCATGCGACCTCCTTCGACCGCGGCAGTGCCGACAACATCGACACCCGCGTGTTCAACATCGAGAAGCGCGGCATGCTCGCGGCGGACCGCGTGATCACGGTCAGCGACCTCACCCGCGGCATCGTCATCAACAAGTACGGCATCGATCCGGCGAAGGTCGTGACCGTCCACAACGCCGTCGACTTCAGCGGCCGCGAGAATCTCGAGGTCGAGCGCGGCGTCAAGGAAAAGGTCGTCACCTTCCTCGGCCGTATCACCTACCAGAAGGGCCCCGAGTACTTCATCGAGGCGGCCGCCAAGGTCCTGAAGAGGACCAAGAACGTCCGCTTCGTGATGGCCGGCAGCGGCGACATGATGAACCGCTGCA
>CAMKRY010000005.1 GCA_946415345.1 uncultured Bacteroidales bacterium
GCATCCAGGGCATCAAGACCCAGAAGCACCTCACCCTCGAGGAGATCGGCCGCCGTATCGCCATCGGCAACTTCAAGGAACTCAACGTCATCGTCAAGGGCGATGTGGACGGTTCCGTCGAAGCCCTCTCCGACTCCCTCATCAAGCTCTCGACCGAAGAGGTCCGCGTCAACGTCATCCACAAGGCCGTCGGCCAGATTTCCGAGTCCGACGTCCTGCTGGCTGAGGCCTCCGACGCCGTCATCATCGGCTTCCAGGTGCGTCCTTCCGCAGAAGCCCGCCGCTCCGCCGAGAAGGAGGGCATCGAAATCCGCCTCTACTCTGTCATCTACGACTGTATCAACGAGGTCAAGGAAGGTATCGAGGGTCTCCTCGAGCCGGAGAAGAAGGAAGAGGTTACCGCGACCGCTGAGGTCAAGCAGACCTTCAAGATCTCCAAGGTCGGCACCGTCGCCGGCTGCCAGGTCAAGGAAGGCAAGCTCGTCTCCAAGGCACAGGTCCGCCTCATCCGCGACGGTATCGTGGTCTACACCGGCGCCCTCGCCTCCCTCCAGAGAGGCAAGGACGACGCCAAGGAAGTCTCTACCGGCTTCGAATGCGGCTGCTCACTGGAGCGTTTCAACGACATCCACCCGGGCGACATCATCGAGGCCTTCCAGATCATCGAGATCAAGCGCAGCCTGTAGATTCCACGGACATCTCCAATAGGCCCTCCGACTTTGTCGGGGGGCTTTTTTTGTATCTGTTGATAATTTTGTGGAAAATTTTGTAAAACTGTGGAAGAAAATGGAAAAATTTCGCTACCTTTGCACCCAAAGCGTGAACTAAGTTTAACAACCTGTAGAAAATGGTCAGTTTTATCGGCAACAGCACGGCAAAGGTGGACGACAAGGGAAGAGTGGTCTTCCCGGTTGTCTTCAAGGCCGCATTGGAAGGTGCCGATATGCGACTGGTCGTGCGGAAGGACATTTACGCGGACTGCCTCGAGATCTATGCTTATGCAGAGTGGGAGCAGCAGGCCGCAGCCATCCGCGGGAGCCTCGACATCGTGTTCAACAGAGAGCACGCTGCATTCTGGAGGAAATATATGAGCGGCTGCGCCGTCGTCGAACCCGACGCGAAGCTGGGACGTATCTCCATTCCGAAAGAACTGCTCGAATCGATTGGTGTCATCAAAGAGGTGATTTTCGCAGGTGTCGGGTACAAAATCGAACTCTGGGCCAAAGAACGGCGCGATGCCGGTCTGATCTCAGACGACAAGTACGAACAGACCGCCGTGGAGCTTTCCTCTCTTCATAAGAGATAAGGAGGCCCTCAGATGTCACAGTATCATACTCCCGTTTTGCTTGACGAGAGCGTTTCCGCTCTTATTTCCAACCCCCAAGGTATATACGCCGATGTCACATTCGGAGGCGGTGGTCATACCGCCGCCATTCTTTCACGCTTATCAGCGAGCGGGAAGGTCATCGCCTTCGACCGTGACATGGACGCCATAGAGGCCTCCCCTATCAAGGACAAACGCCTCACCCTCATCCACAACAATTTCCGTTTCATCGAGAATTATGCGGCGCTGCACGGCGTGCAGTTCGACGGCATATTGGCAGATCTCGGTGTTTCGTCGCACCAGTTCGACACGCCGGAGCGGGGTTTCTCCTTCCGTTTCGACGCGCCGCTGGACATGCGCATGAACACGGCCGCCTCCCGGACCGCCGCCGACCTCCTGAACGAGGAAACGCCCGAACGCCTCGAGCAGATTCTCCGTCTCTATGGAGAAGTCGATGGTTCCGGAAAGATGGCACGCCTCATCGCGGAAGCCCGTGCGCAGGAGCCCATCCGTACGAGCGGACAGCTCGATGCCGCCATTGCCCGGATGCTCCCGAAAGGCGCCGAGCACAAGGTACTCGCGAAGGTCTACCAGGCCCTCCGCATCGAGGTCAACCAGGAAATGCGTTCGCTGGAGAAGTTCCTCGACGGCGCAGCCCGCAGCCTCAAGCCCGGCGGCCGTCTGGTCGTGATCACTTATCACAGCCTCGAGGACCGGATGGTCAAGAACTTCATCAAGAGCGGCAACGTCGCCGGCGAGGAAACAAAGGACCTCTACGGCCGTTCCATCTCCCCGCTGGAGGCCGTCGGACGCAAGCCCATCCTTCCGGCCGAGGAAGAAATCGCCGCCAACACCCGCGCCCGGAGCGCCAAGCTCCGCGTCGCCGAAAAGAAGGAGGGCCTCGCATGAGCAAGATAGGGAAAATCTTCAAGTCGTTCATCAACGGCGAATTCCTCCTGACCATCGGCCTGGACAAGTATATCATCCACGTGATTTATACTTTCCTGCTGTTTATGCTGGCCATCTGGATCGGCATCCGCGTAGAGAAAACCTTCATCCGCGTCCAGAACAACAAGAAGGAGCTGAACGACCTCAAGATCAAGAATTACGAGCTCAACTTCCTCATCGAGGAACTGAATGGGACCGCCCTGATCGAGCAGAAACTCGAGGAAGCCGGCTCCACGCTCCACCGGCCGACCCAACCGGCCCATAAAACGAAGTAGACGAGATGGCACCGAAGAAGAAAGAGAATATCCAGACCAAGAATGCCTCCGGCCGCGACCGGGTCGGCATGTGGCTCTATATCCTGTATGCCTTCATCCTGCTCGTGTCCGGCATCATCGTCTACAAAATCATCTATATCCAGTATATCTGGAATCCGCCGCAGAAACTGGTCGAAATCTTCAGTCCCCGCACCTCATCCCGGGAACTGCAGGCCATGCGGGGCTCGATTCTCACCCGTGACGGCCACGTGCTCGCCGTCGACGCCCCTGCCTACCAGATCACCTTCGACACCCAGGCCCGCAAGGTCGAGTTCAAGGACAATCCCGAGGCGGAGCAGGAATGGCTCACCAAGGCCCAGGACATCTGCAACCTCATCGCCGAACTCTACGGCGAAGGGCGCAAGAGCGGCGCCGATTACTTCCGCGAGGTCCAGGACCGTCGCGCCGGCCGGAACAGGATGAACCGCAGCATGACCATTGCGGCCGCCAGCACCTATGCCGATATGCAGCGACTGATGGCTCATCCTTTCGCCCAGGAAGGCCCCAACCGCAGCGGCATCAAGTCCGAGGCCATCGGCAAGCGTAAATATCCCTACCATTCCGTCGCCCGCAGCCTGATCGGCAATTTCGGTGCGGAAGGCTCGCAGGACACGACCAACATCGAAGTCCGGATGAACCACTACCTCAGCGGAACCGCCGGCCGGGAATTCAGCCGGAAGACGGATCGCAACGCCTATATCCCGGATTTCGGAGAGAAGGGTACGGAAGCCGTCGACGGCATGGACGTCCGGACGACCCTCGACCTCGGCCTGCAGCTCATCCTCGACGATGCCATGCACCATAACATCGACACCGTCCGCTGGATTGACTGCGGCACCGCCATCCTGATGGAGACCCGCACCGGCGCCATCCGCGCCATGGTCAACCTCAAGCGTGGCGAAGATGACGGAATGTACGAGAGCCTCAACATCGCCTTCAAGCAGGGCGGCGAGCCGGGTTCGGTCTTCAAGGGCGTCGCCTCCCTGATCGCCATCAACGCCGGCTACGTCACCAGCATGTTCGAGGAGATGATCCCGACCAACAACGGCTCGTTCGGCGTCTTCGGCTTCGACAAGCACATCCGCGACTACCAGGATACGACCCATCGCCGGGAAATGCCGATGAGCGAAGGATTCAAGGTTTCCTCCAACAATGTCTTCGCCTTCATCAACACGAAATATTTCTCCACCCACCCGCAGGACTTCTATGACAAACTCCTCGAATGGGGCTTCGGTGATCCGGTCATGACCGACATCGGACCGACCGTGAAGCCGACCGTCATCCTGCCGGAGGACAAGGGCTGGAGCCCCCGCAACCTCGGTACCGTCGGCTTCGGCTACACCGTCCGCGTCACGCCGATGCATGTGCTGAATTTCTACAACGCCGTGGCCAACGACGGCAAGATGATGCGCCCCTATTTCATCGAGAGCATCGAGAAGGACGGCCGGATCATCGAGAAGACCACGCCGCAGGTCCTCCGGGAGATCTGCACCCCGGCCCAGGCCGATACGCTGACCAACTCCATGAAACTCGTCACGGGGAAGGGCGGCACCGCGGCCAAGCTCGGCAAGGCTCCCTGGAAGGTAGCCGGCAAGACCGGAACCTCCAAGATTTACCTCGACCCCAAGGAAAGAGGAACCCGTCCCGCCGGAGCGGCGCTGCAGATTTACGAAACATACGGCAACCACTGGAAGAAGAACCAGGGCTCCTTCGTGGGCTTCTTCCCTGCCGACAACCCGAAGTACACCATCTATGTAACGATGTACTCCCGACTCAACCCGAAATCCCTCTGGGGCTCCGGTTATCCGGCCCAGGTAGCCCTGGACGCCATCAAGGGCATCTATGCTTCCGAACCGGCCGGAGAAGGCGTGAAGGCCAGCGGAAATCTCCCGTCCATGGCTGCTCCGAAGGCCGAAACGGAAAACGGACTGGTCCCGGACGTCACCGGCATGGCCCTGAAGGACGCCCTCTATACCCTTGAAAGCAATGGATACCGCGTCAACTACCGCGGCATGGGACACGTAAAGAAAATGCGGCCCGAGGCAGGCGCCCGCCTGTCCGAAGGCAAAACCGTAGAACTGACACTCGAATGAAACTGACTCAGATACTGGAAGGATGCGGCATCGCCGCCGTCAAGGGAGATGCCCGCGTGGACATCACCGGCATCACCTGCGACTCCCGGAGCGTTACGCCGGGCAGCCTCTTCATCGCCGTGAAGGGCGCCGCCGCGGACGGACACCGCTTCATCGGCAGCGCCATCGAGAAGGGCGCCGCCGCCATTCTCTGCCAGGATGAGCCTGAAAGCATTCCCGAGGGCGTCACCCTTGCTGTCGCCAGCGACAGTCGCAAGGCGCTCGCCTTCGCCGCCGACAATTTCTACGGCCACCCGTCCAGGAAACTCGAGCTCGTCGGCATCACCGGCACCAACGGCAAGACCACGACGGTCACCCTGCTCTATAACCTCTTCCGCGGCCTCGGCTACAACTGCGGCCTGCTGTCGACCATCGCCAACTATGTCGGCACGCGGAGGAGCGAGACCGTGAACACGACCGCCGACCCGATCACCATCAACCGCCTTCTCGCGGAAATGGTCGAGGCGGGCTGCGGCTACTGCTTCATGGAGGTGAGTTCCATCGGCGTCGAGCAGGACCGCGTCGCCGGGCTCCGTTTCTGCGCGGGCATCTTCTCCAACCTCACCCACGACCATCTCGACTACCACGGCACCTTCGCCGAGTATCTCCGTTGCAAGAAACTCTTCTTCGACGGCCTCTCCAAGGAAGCTGCCGCCATCATCAACATCGATGACAAGAACGGGCGGGTAATGGTGCAGAACTGCGCCGCGAGGGTCGTCACCTACTCCTGCCGGAGCATGGCGGACCACACCTGCCGGATGATGGAGGAGAGTTTTGAGGGCATGCTCCTCAAGATCGACGGCCGGGAAGCCTGGACGCGCCTTATCGGTGCCCACAACGCCTACAACGTCCTCGCCATCTACTCCACCGCCGTGGAGCTCGGCATCTCCCCGGAAGAAGCACTCGTCGGCCTGAGCCGCCTCGAGTCCGCTCCCGGACGTCTCGAGAACATCCCGGGACCGCGCGGCATCAGCGCCGTCATCGACTATGCCCACACCCCGGACGCCCTCGAAAACGTGCTGACGACCCTGCGCAGCATCGCTCCGGAGCGCCAGCTCATCTGCCTCTTCGGCTGCGGCGGCGACCGCGACCGGACGAAGCGTCCCGAGATGGCCGCCGTGGCGGGCCGCCTCGCAGACCGGATCATCGTCACCTCCGACAACAGCCGCACCGAGCGGACAGAGGACATCCTGGAAGATATCCGGAAAGGCTTCAGCGCCAAGCAGCTGGCCAAGTGCCTGTTCATCGCCGACCGCAAGGAAGCCATCCGCACCGCCGTCCTGACGGCGGACGACCGGGCCACCCTGCTCCTGGCGGGCAAGGGCCACGAAACCTACCAGATCATCGGGACCGAAAAGCGCCACTTCGACGAGCGCGAGGTTCTCGCTGAAATATTTGAAAACGTGCAGACAGAAAACTAAACCATGATTTACCATCTCTTCCAATATTTCGAACACCTCGGCTGGGACTTCCCGGGCATCCGCCTGATGGGCTACATGTCCGTGCGGGCCCTCCTCGCCAGCGTCTTCGCCATCCTCTTCGCCATGACGGTCGGCAAGCGGATCATCACCCTGCTGCAGCGCAAGCAGATCGGCGAGACCGTCCGCGACCTCGGCCTCCAGGGCCAGATCGAGAAGAAGGGCACCCCGACGATGGGCGGTGTCATCATCATCGGCAGCATCCTCCTGTCGGTCCTCCTCTTCTGCGACCTGACCAACATCTACGTCCTCCTGCTGATTATCAGCACGATCTGGTGCGGCGCACTCGGCTTCACGGACGACTATATCAAGGTGTTCAAGAAGCGCAAGGAAGGCCTCAGCGAGAAGGCGAAACTGCTCGGACAGGTCACCCTCGGTTTCATCATCGGCCTGACGGTCTGGATGGACTCCGACATCAAGGTGTTCCAGAAGCAGGACGTCGAGTCGAAGGTGAAGGCCCTCACGGAAGAGGTCAGTGCAGCCCCCGGAGACGTCGATTTCGTCGACGAGGCCGAGGCTGTCAAGAGCACCAAGACCACCATCCCGTTCGTCAAGAGCCACGAGTTCGACTACGGTTGGCTGAGCCCGGTAAAGGGCGCCTGGGGCTGGTATCTCAAGTGGGCGATCTACGTCCTCATGATCGTCATCGTCATTACCGCCTGCTCCAACGGCACGAACCTCACCGACGGCCTGGACGGCCTCGCGGCGGGGACATCGGCCATCGTGGGTGTCGTCATCGGCATCCTGGCCTGGCTGGGCGGCAACCTCATCAATTCGGATTACCTTAATATTATGTATATCCCCGGCACCGGCGAAATCGCGGTCTTCATGTCCGCTTTCGTCGGCGCGCTGGTGGGTTTCCTGTGGTACAATTCCTACCCCGCCCAGGTTTTCATGGGCGACACCGGAAGCCTGACCATCGGCGGCATTATCGGCGTCAGCGCCGTGTTGATCCGGAAGGAGCTGCTCCTTCCCCTTCTGTGCGGCATCTTCTTCGTCGAGAGCCTGTCGGTACTCATCCAGCGGGGTTATTTCAAATTCACCAAACGCAAATACGGTGAGGGACGCCGGGTCTGGAGCATGACCCCGCTGCACCACCACTACCAGGACAAGAAGGAGATTCCCGGCGTGGTCCTGATCCACAAGCCCGTCCCCCCGCACCACGAAGCCAAAATTACCGCCCGGTTCTGGATCGTCGGCATCATGCTCGCCGTCGCCACCCTGGCCCTGTTGAAAGTACGTTAATTGTCATTTCGAGCGAAGTCGAGAAATCTAATATGAGTAGAGTAGTTGTATTAGGAGGAGCAGAGAGCGGCGTCGGAGCCGCGGTGCTCGCGAAAGTAAAAGGATTCGACGTATTCCTCTCGGACAAGGGGAAGATCGCCGACAAATATATCGCGACCCTGAAGGAATGGGACATTCCCTTCGAGGAGGGTCAGCATACGGAGAGCCTCATCCTGAACGCGGACGAGGTCGTCAAGAGCCCCGGCATCCCCGGGACCGTCCCGATGGTCCGCAAACTGCGGGAGCAGGGCACCCACATCGTGTCCGAGATCGAGTTCGCGAGTCGCTATGACAACGCGAAGAAAATCTGCATCACCGGCTCGAACGGCAAGACCACGACTACGTCGCTGATCTACTTCCTGCTGCAGAACGCCGGCCTCAACGTCGGCCTCGGCGGTAACATCGGCAAGTCCTACGCCTATCAGGTGGCCACCGAGCATTTCGACTATTATGTCCTGGAAATCAGCAGTTTCCAGCTTGACGACATCTACGACTTCAAGCCGGACATCGCCATCATCACCAACATCACCCCGGACCATCTCGACCGCTACGACCACAAGATGGAGAACTATGTCGAGGCGAAGTTCAAGATTACGAAGAACCTCTCCAAGGACGACTGCTTCATCTTCGACTCCGATGATGAGATCACCATCCGCCACCTCGACAACATCATTCTGCGCGCCAAGATGCTCCCCTTCTCCCAGGAGAAGGAAATCGTCGGCAGCGGCGCCTTCCTGCGTGATGACAAAATGGTCGTCCGCTACGAGGAGGACGAGAGCGAGATCTACCTCCGCGAACTCGCCCTCGGCGGCAAGCACAACATCTACAACTCGATGGCGGCCGCCCTCGCGGCCAAGGCCAGCGGCATCTCCAACGAGGTCATCCGCAACTCCCTGATGTCCTTCCAGCCCATCGAGCACCGTCTTGAGCCCGTCCTCTCCATCAAGGACGTCCTCTATATCAACGACTCCAAGGCCACGAACATCGACTCGGCCTGGTATGCCCTCGAGTGCCAGAAGCGCCCGGTCGTCTGGATCGTCGGCGGCACCGACAAGGGCAACGACTACAGCATCCTGACCCAGCTCGTCCGCGAGAAGGTCAAGGCCATCGTCTGCCTCGGTGTCGACAACACGAAGATCCACGCCGCCTTCGAAAGCATCGTCGGCAGCGACAAGATGAGGGACACGAAATCCGCCGCGGAGGCCGTCAAAGCCGCCCATGACTTTGCCGAAAGCGGTGACGTCGTGCTCCTGAGCCCCTGCTGCGCGAGCTTCGACCTCTTCGAGAACTACGAAGACCGCGGCGCCAAATTCAAGGAAGCCGTCCGCAACCTCTAAACCGCAGCCATGGAGACCACGGAGAAAAAACAAGGCAGCCGCTTCTGGCGCTTCATCGACAACTTCGCCGGCGACAAGGTCGTCTGGATGATCGTGATCCTGCTGATCCTGATTTCGCTGGTCACGATCTTCTCCTCGACCTCGCTGCTCGCGAACATGCAGAAGACTGACCGGATCAGCATCCTCAAGGAGCAGAGCATCATCGTCGCGCTCGGCATCGCGCTGATTGTGGTCTGCTACAACATCCGCAGCATCAAGTTCTTCCGTGTCTGCTCCAAGTATGGTTTTGCCCTGTCGCTGCTACTGCTCGGCCTGCTGGCCGTCCACAAGCCGATCATCCCCATGATTCGGCCGATCCAGATAAACGACGCCTGGCGTATGCTCTCCGTCTTCGGCTTCCAGATCCACGTCTTCGAAGTCGTCAAGGTGCTGATGGTCCTCTACCTGTCCTGGGCGGTGGATGCCTACAAGTATGACGGATTCCACCTCGGCAAGCGCCTGGCGAATATCCGTCATCTGGAATGGCTGGGGACGCCGGTCGGGCTTCGCATATTCTATATTTACGTACCGATCGTCATTATCTGCGGCCTCATCCTGACGGGAAGCGTCTCCAGCGCCCTGTTCATCGGCATGATTCTCTTCGTGACCATCCTCATCGGCGGCATGTCCATCCGCGACGTTGTCGTGCCGGGCATCATCGCCGTGGTCCTGATCATCGGTGCCGTGGGCATCAACAAGGTCTCAGGCGGCCGCATTTTCAACCGTCTCGACACCGCCGCCTCCCGCCTCAGCAGCACGGATGAGGCCTACGAAGCCATCCTGCTGGATCCGGATATGAAGGATACCCAGGAATACAACCGGGCCAAGGACAAGCTCAGCCAGCCGTTCAGCGCCAAGCTGGCCATCCGCCAGGGCAAGCTCTTCGGCAAGGGTCCGGGCGAAAGCACCCAGCGCTATGTCGTGTCCATCATGTACAGCGACTACATGTACAGCTTCATCATCGAGGAATACGGTCTGATCGGGGCCCTGGTCATCATTATCCTCTTCGCCAGCCTGCTGGCGCGGGGGGCGCTGATATCCAGCTGGCTCAACGACTACTACGCCAAGACCGCCGTGGCGGGCCTGGTGGTGCTGACCGTCGGCCAGGCCTTCATGCACATGGCGATCAACCTCGATCTCGTCCCCCGCACGGGACAGACCCTCCCCATGATCAGCCACGGAAACTCCTCTTTCCTCGCCTTCAGCATCGTCTTCGGCATCATCCTTTCCTTCAGCCGCCAGGCGCGCAAGGACCGCGAGGAACGGATCCGCATAGAAAAAGAAATCCAGGAAGAAATCGGATAGCCATGCAGTACAAACCTCTTCGCATCATCATCAGCGGCGGCGGCACGGGAGGCCACATCTTCCCGGCCGTGTCCATCGCCAACAAGCTCAAGGAACTCTGCCCCGAGAATGACATCCTCTTTGTCGGCGCCAACGGCAAGATGGAAATGGAGAAGGTGCCTGCGGCGGGCTACAAGATTATCGGCCTGCCCATCGCCGGCCTCCAGCGCCGGCTCACCGTGAAAAACATCATCAACGACATCCAGGTGCCGTTCAAGTTGATGTCCAGTCTCCGCAAGGCGCGGAGAATCATCCGCGAGTTCAAGCCCGACGTCGCCATCGGTGTCGGCGGCTATGCCAGCGCCCCCCTGCTGAAAGCCGCGACGAAATTGCACATCCCGGCGCTGATCCAGGAGCAGAACGGCTTCGCCGGCATGACCAACAAGATGCTCGGCGAGAAGGTTCAGTGCATCTGCGTCGCCTATGAAGGCATGGAGCGTTTCTTCCCCGCAGACAAGATTGTCATGAGCGGCAATCCGATCCGAAAGGAAGTCTCCACCCCTCCGACCCCGACGATGCGCGCTGAGGCCATGGAGTTCTACGGACTGAACCCGCAGAAAAAGCACCTTTTCATTGTCGGCGGTTCCCTCGGCAGCGGCACGCTGAACAAGGCGATGCGCAGCTGGATCGAGGCCGGTTGCCCCGGCGGAGAGGGCGTTGAAGTCATCTGGCAGTGCGGCAAGTACTACAAGGCCGGCGTGGACGAATTCATGGCGGCACATCCGGTTCCCGCCGTGAAGCATTTCGACTTCATCCAGCGGATGGACCTCGCCTTTGCCGCGGCGGATGTCGTGGTCTCGCGCTCCGGCGCCAGCACGGTTTCCGAAATCTGCGCCATGGGCAAGGCCTGCATTTTCGTTCCCTCGCCGAACGTGGCGGAGGACCACCAGACCCATAACGCGATGGCCCTCGTCCGGAAGGATGCGGCCCTCATCGTGAAAGATGCCGAAGCCGCGGAGAAGCTGCTCCCGGAGGCGCTCGGCCTTCTTGCGGACCCGGAGCGGACCGCCACTCTCGGCGCCAACGCCGAAAAGATGGCCCTCCGAGACGCTGCCCAGGTTATTTGTGACGAAGTATATAAATTGGTATAAATGGAATACACGAGCGTCTACTTTCTCGGAATCGGTGGCATCGGCATGAGTGCCATCGCCCGATACTACAAGTTCAAGGGCCTGGAGGTCAGCGGCTATGACCGCACGCCTTCCGACCTGACCGCCGCCCTCGAGCGGGAAGGCATCCCCGTGCACTACGAGAGCCGGCCGGACCTGATTCCTGCGGACACGGCCAGGACCCTCGTCGTCTATACGCCCGCCATCCCCAAGGACTTCCCGGAATTCCTCTACGTCCAGGAGAAGGGCTACCGCGTCATCAAGCGCTCCCGCATGCTCGGCGAAATCGCCGCCGGACAGGACTGCCTCGCCGTCGCCGGCACCCACGGCAAGACGACGACCTCGACGCTCACCGCTCACATCTTCACGCAGACCCAGGGCTGCACCGCCTTCCTCGGCGGCATCTCCAAGAACTACCGGACCAACCTCCTCACCAGCCACAATCCCGTGGTCGTCGCCGAAGCGGACGAGTTCGACCGCTCCTTCCTGCAGCTCTTCCCGAAGATCGCCGTCATCACTGCCATGGACGCCGACCATCTCGACATCTACGGCGACCTCAACCAGTACCAGCAGGCCTTCCGCGACTTCGCGGCGCAGGTGAGCGGCACCCTCATCGTCAAGAAGGGACTCCCCCTCACCGCGGCCGACACCAAGGCCACGCTGAAGACCTACCATGCCAGCGATCCCGACGCGGATTTCCACGCCGAGAATGCCCAGGCCGATGCCTGCGGCCATTTCACCTATGACCTCCGCTGGCCGGGCGGCCTCCTGAAGGGCGTCCGCGTCGGCATCCCCGGCCGCATCAACGTCGAGAACAGCATCGGTGCTGCCGCCATCGCCCTTACCTACGGACTGGATCCCGAGGCCGTAAAAGCCGCCATCGGCTCGTTCCAGGGCGTGCTGCGCCGCCTTGACGTCCACCTCAACACGCCGAAACTCTCCTACATCGACGACTACGCCCACCATCCCGCCGAGCTCGCCGCCGCCATCGCCTCAATGCGCGACATCTTCCCCGGCCGGAAGCTGACGGCCATTTTCCAGCCGCACCTCTACACCCGTACGCGGGACTTCGCGGCGGAATTCGCCAAAGCGCTCAGCGCCGTCGACAAGCTCATCCTCCTCGACATCTACCCCGCCCGGGAGCTGCCGATCGAGGGCGTCACCTCCGAGATTATCTTCGACCGGGTGACCGCGCCCGAAAAGGTGCTCCTCAATAAGGAAGAGCTGATGGATTACCTGGCCAAAGAGCCCGTCGACGTGCTCGCCTCGTTCGGTGCGGGCAACGTGGACCGCTATATCCAGCCCATCACAGAATTATTGCAATCCCGCTTATAGACCATGGAAAACGCCGGACGGAACAATCGAAAAACGATCTTCGCTCTCGCAGGCCTCGCACTGATGGCCCTTGTATTCGGCTTTGTCCTTCTGCTCGGCCGTGCCGAACGCAGGGGTAGCCGTTGTACGGGCCTGACCGTGGAGGTTCGCGATTCGAGCGAACACCGTTTCGTGACCGCCTCGGACGTAGAGACCTATCTCTCGGACGAAATCGGCGCCGTCGAAGGAAAAGATCTGGACAGTCTCAACCTCGCGGACATCGAGCACCGGCTCAACCGGGGCGTCGGCATCCTCCGCTCGGAGGTATGGCTGACCCCGGACGGTCAGCTCCATGCCCGCATCGACCAGCGCATCCCCGTCGTCCGTTTCCAGGGTCCTGAGGGCGGATACTATTGCGACGCCGAGGGTTATATCCTCCCGCTGAACGCCAACGCCATCCGCGTCCAGACAGTGGACGGAGCCCTGGGCTACATACCCGCCGAAGGTTTCTCCGGCTTTCCGGAGGACGGACCCGGTAAGGAGTGGCTCGACAGGATGCTGGGCCTCGTCGCCGTCATCCGCCAATCCCCGGCCTGGTCCGGCAACATCGCCCAGATCCACGTGGCAGAGGGCAACGGGGAACTGACGCTAATCCTGCGCGACCGTCCCGAGCGCTTCCTCTTCGGCCAGCCGGAGCATGCTCAGGCCAAGCTTGCCCGCATGGGACAGTATTTCAGGAAGGTGCTTCCGCAACTGCCGGAAGGCGCCGCCTACAAGAGCGTGAACGTAAAATATAAAGGTCAGATCATCTGCCGAAACAAATAGAAGTTATGGAAGAGAAACACATTGCCGCCATCGACCTGGGCTCCTCGAAATTCGCCGTGACCGTCGCACGGATCAGCGGGGACGACATCCAGATCGTCTACTACAAGGAAACGCCCTCGGACGGTATCCGCAACAGCGAGGTATTCAACCCGGGCAAGACGCGCCAGAAACTGGAAGACGCAATCCGCGAAGCCGAGCGTGAGCTGAACATCAAGATCATGCAGGTCTGCGTGGGTCTGCCGCGCTATCCGGTCACGCAGGAGATTGCGACCGGCCGCTTCGACCGCACCGAACCCAACAGCTGCATCTCCGAAGAGGAGATCGAAACGCTCAAGAGCCTCGCCCTGGAAGCCTATCCGCTCAGCAATCCCGAGACCGACGAACTCTACGGCGCCGTCGCCCAGTCCTTCTCGACCGCCGAGTACCACCAGCTCGTCGAGCAGGATGTGATCGGCACCGTCTCGCGCACCCTGGAAGGCAATTTTAAGGTCTTCATCGGCCGCCAGCACGCGGTCAACACCATCGACGTTCTCTTCAACCAGCTCCATATCGCCATCGCCCGGATGTACTTCCTTCCGGATGCCGTGGCCAAGGCCGTCCTCACCAACGAGGAGATGGACAGCGGTGTCGCCCTCATCGATTTCGGCGGCGGGGTGACCTCGGTCAGCATCTATCACGGCAACATTATGCGTTATTACGGCGCGATTCCCTTCGGCGGCAAGGTCATCACGTCCGACATCAAGGCGGAATGCTCCATCTCCGAAGAACTCGCCGACAACATCAAGAAGGGCTTCGGCTCCTGCATGCCGTCCAAGCTCCAGAATCTCAGCGAAAAGACCCTCCAGATCCAGTACGACGACCGCAACGGCATCGAGGTCCGCGTCAGCTACCTCGCCGAAATCATCAGCGAGCGCACCCGCGAGATCGTCGACGCCATCCTCTGGCATATCCAGCAGAGCGGCTTCGCCAACAATCTCCGCAGCGGCATCGTCATCACGGGCGGCGGCGCCAACCTCATGGGCCTCAGCTTCCTCCTCAAGGAACGCTCCGGCTTCAACGTCAAGATGGGGTATCCGCGCCATCTCTTCTCCGCCGAGGGCTGCTCGGGCATCTATGAAACCAGCGCCACCGCGGCGATGGGCATGATCCTGGCGGCCAAGAACGACCATCTCCCGGACTGCGTCGATCTGCCGGAATTCGATCCGGAGGCCCTGCGCAACGCCGGCCTCGAGGTGGTCAGCCCGGAAGAGGAGGAAACCGTCGAAGAAACCACCGAGACTCCCGCCACCGAGTGGAACGGGGAGTTCGAGCAGGGTGAAACCGGCAAACTCATCGAGGATGAAGAGTTCGGCGAGCCGGTCAAAAAGGAGAAAGTCAAGAAGGAAAAGCCGCAGCGGAAACGTTGGAAAGGTCCGCAGATCAAGACGCCGGAATCCCTCAACATCTTCTGGAAGAAGGTCTCCAACACCTTCGTGGATATCTACGACGAAGCAACCAAATAGGAGGAACAAGACATGGAAGACAATCTCATCAAGAATTTCTATACGCCGAACGACTGGTCCCGCGAGGGATCGCTGATCAAGGTGATCGGTGTCGGCGGCGGCGGTTGCAACGCCGTCAACTACATGTACGAACAGAAGATCGAGGGCTGCAGCTTCATCGTCTGCAACACCGACTCCCAGGCGCTGGCCTCCTCCCCTGTCCCGACCAAAATCCAGATGGGCAGCCAGGGTCTCGGCGCGGGAACGGACCCCGCCGCAGGCCGCAACGCCGCCCTGGAAAGCCAGGATGAAATCGCTGCCAAGGTGATCGACAACGGCACCCAGATGCTCTTCATCACCGCCGGCATGGGCGGCGGCACCGGCACCGGTGCCTCCCCCGTCATCGCCAAGATGGCCAAGGACAAGGGCATCCTCACCGTCGCCGTCGTCACGCTCCCGTTCAAGAACGAAGGTCTCGAGTCCCACTCCAAGGCCATCGACGGCATCCATGAGCTCGAGAAGAACGTCGACTCGCTCATCCTGATCAACAATGAGAAGCTCTACGACTTCTTCGGCGACATGCTGATCCAGAAGGCCTTCCCGAAGGCCGATGAGGTCCTGTCCACCGCCGTCCGCGGCATCATCGAGGTCATCACCAAGCACGGTTTCATCAACGTCGACTTCCAGGATGTCTGCAAGCTTATGCGCGGCAGCGGCATGGCCCTCATGGGCATGGGCACCGGCCGCGGTAGCAACCGCCTCGAGGAAGCCGTCAAGGGCGCCTTCGAATCCCCGCTCCTCAACGACTTCGACCTCAAGACCTCCAAGAATGTGCTCTTGAACATCACGACCGGAAAGAACGAGCAGGGCGTCAGGATGACCGAGCTCAAGACCATCGACGAGATGATCTCGAAATACACCGGCGACGCCAACCACTTCAAGCGCGGCCTCATTTGGGACGACAGTCCGGAGTTCGGCGACCAGGTCAAGATCACGGCCATTGTGACCGGCTTCGACATGGGCAAGCTCGGCGACATCACCGACATCAACCTCGGCAACCTCATCCGCATCCCCGCGGACTACCGCTATGAGCGCCCGAAGGTCGGCGACGAGATTTCCCTCCCCGACGCTCCTCCGGCCACCAAGATCGGCTACAACACGAGCGAGAACGCCCCGCGCTTCAACTTCGAGGAGAAACCCCTCCTGATTATCGAGCCTGGCCGCAGCATCTCCGAGCTCGAGAGCACCCCGGCCATCCGCCGCTCCCATCACGAGAAGAAATAGCGGACAACAGACAGTATAGAAAAAGCGCAGAGCCCCACGGTCTTGCGCTTTTTGTCTCTTCCGCAGCGGGCTGGGACTGCAGTTCGGGCTCGGAAGGCGAAAACGGAGCGGCACCGGGGTCTTGACGAGCAACTTCTCCTTTTAGTCCCGCCGAGCGGGCCTAACGTCGGCGGACAGTGCTCGTCATGCCGCTTCGCGTCACCGCCCCCTGCACAAGGCCCACGCGCATTTCCGTTTTCGCCAACGAGCCCTCACCGCAGCCCCAACCCGCCGCTACAGAGCCCGATCCAGCGATTTGCATCCACGAAAACGGCCATTTTTGAGGATGAGTCCCGCCCATAAACCGTCATGCCCGACCTGATCGGGCATCTGTCTCCGTCATTACCCGGCTCGTCCGGGTAATCTCTCGCGCGTTTGCATGAAATCTGCCTCTCACAGCACTCTAACTGCAAACGCATTCCCAAAAACTCCCTTGTTCGCCAAAATCCGCCTCGCGTTTGCAGAAGACCAGACTCCTGTAGCATTCTAAGTGCAAACGAGGAGGAACAGTTCAACGCCAAATAATTATTATAGAGATTTCCGCAGCTCTACGAAGTAAGAGACATTGAGATAGGTGGTGCCGAACATCGCCTTTCTATTTAAGCCTTCCTCGTGGACGTGGCCGAAAATGTGGTACTTGGGGCGGGCGCTGGAGATGTCCAGGAAGAGCTGTTTGCAGCCTTGGTCTCTATCGAGATAGCTATAGGCCGGGCCGTGAGTTATGAGGAAGTCGATTCCAGCCGGCAATGATGCCGGGGCTTCCAAATAGGGTCTGGCTGGGACGCTATAGAACTGAATACCATCGTATTCTATGCCTTCGTTCTCGAGATAGACAATGCCGCCAGGGACCAGTTTTCGGGCACGGGACGGTTCGATGTTGAAGATGCGGTCATGATTGCCTGGCACAAAGATTCGGAGTTTTGCAGGAATGGCTGCATACCAAGCAAAGAAGTCCGTCAGATCTGACGGATTGAAGCCCTCACAGGCATCCCCGGCGCAGATAAGTATGTCCGCTTCAGAGGGCACAGCCATTCTCCGATACATTCCATGAGTATCAGAGAATGCAAATATGATGTGTCCCTTGAATCCTAATAGCATATGCCTATGAGACAATTGCGTTCCAGCATCTTCTCCTTAAGAATTGCGAAGAATACCAATGACCTCTTTATAAAGCTCTTTTAAATACTCAGCAAAGCTTTTGTCTATAACACAAACCTTCCAAAACTCATCGGTGCCGGTTGTCAAAAAGCGGCGATCATTCGGCGTCTTGTAGGCCGGCCACCAACGCGATTGTTTGTAACCTAGTCGAGAATAACGATTCCAAGTTTTCTCAGGGAGAACATCCCCTTCATTTACATCGTTATTTGATATTCCATAGATGTTACTGCCATCCCCTTCTGTATGGAAATGAAAAGTAGATTTCTTCTGCTCAGGAATAGACATCCTTATGGATAGGAACTGATAGGAATAGTCTTCAGAATAAGTTATACCTTCTTCCTCACAGAATGCTCTGAGGATTGGAGAGATAGGCAACAATTCGCGCAGGAGCTGGTTTCATGCTTAAAATATATAGTTTACTATAAATCAGAGAAACCAGGAATGGTTTCTGTCGCTGCGATTATCTCATCAATTAGCTTTCCGATTTCGTCAATAAACTTCCCTGACAAAATATCTTCAATAGTTTGAGCATCGTAGAGCCAGCGATAAACCCCTGGTAGCCACTTTGACCCGAACGGGAAGGTCTTTCCCGTTCCATCAGGTAGAATGCTTAAAGGTATAACATTAGCACATTTGTTATTGTCATCATCTTTAATAAAAATTGCAATCCAATAATTGCTTTGTTTCGTTTCGGGCAAAATAGCGATTTCAGCATTCTTCCATTCTTTCTTTCTAAGAGAGAGCGTACTCTGTTTCGCTCCGCACAAAAAACCAGGATCAATGATTAACTCAAGATTACGGCTGGATGCAAACTTCTGGAAGTCTGCCTTAAGCTCGTTTTCTATAACAGTCTGTTTATAAGCATCCACATTGGTCAATAGCTTAGTAACGACAGAGGGATTCTTTCTCATTATTGCAATAATCTCCTCGCTGCTGTTTTCCATATTATTAGCCAAATTAAGTATTAACGATAGATACTGTCTTAATGTTTCACGTATTAGTGGTTTATCATATGATATTGAAAGGCACTCTTTAATCCACAACTGGATTTCAGTATTATAAGCTATTGGGAAATAATGCTTCCCTGATTCTACGGTTGTATTTGCCGATTTTGATGAATAGTCACTTGCATCATGTGCATTCAAGCAAAGATAAAGAATAAGGAAATTTCCTTCTCCATACTTTTTCTTTGCATAATTATAATACCGAACAAGTTGATTCTCTTGCTCTTGAGCATATATTTTATTCTCAACGATGATTGCTTTATCGCGTTTTTTTGTCTCGATGATGATGTCAATACGTCCACCGTTTTCTTTTTCATCTGTTAAGGGACCTATTGATCTTTCCACTTCAACTATTGCTTCTTCTGAATCAAAATCAAATTGACACACACGATTATTAATCAATCGAAGGAAGATAGCGAGCGGTTTATTCTCAAGTCCATGAGAGCCGTCATGCCTCAACAATTCTGCAAGAAATGCCGAATGAGTTTTTGTTTCGTTTGCAGAAAGACCTAATACCTCGAAAACATTGAAGAACTCTCCTCTTAATAGTTGCTCTTTAAGCTGTATTCGTTCTTTTTCAATAACATTCTTGATTTGTTCAAAAAATGAATTCATAGGCAGAAAAAGATAGACTTATCGGTTTGATTTATGAAATAAAGAAAGAGATTACATACTATAGGACTCAAATATAGGAATTATTCGTAACATCTGCGACATAATGAGGATATTGTGTACAGCAAAATCAACTATTATCCGGAATTACCACCTCCGGGAAATGCTCGCGAGCTTTCTCCAAAGCAACGGCTTTGACCAGCTCGATGTCGTCGAGGTCGACGTAGTCGTCCAGGAGGTCCTCTTCACCAGACCAGCTTTGGACGGTGATTTGATGATAGAGGGCGTCGTCTTCTGACAGTTCGTCAATTATGAGCGTCCAGCCCATGCCTTCGGCATCCAGGAACTCGAAGCACCATTCTCCCTCTGAAGCCCCCGGATACCATTCGTACATTGGCGGATCCTGTTCATTGTCCTCCCGCTCTTCGAACAAGGTCGTCGCCTTCCGGAAGTATCCCTTGTCCCCATTCCGTTCGACATTGATAACAAGCTCTCCATAGTTGTTCTCATAATAAGGGAAGCCTTTCGGCAGAATCATCTTATAATGATTGAGCACAATATCCAGGGGATGGAAGAGGATAATTTGGTCGCAGAGGTCCTCAGTTTCCGTGATGTACTGGATATCCCGGACCGTGGGCTGCCGGTGCTTCTTGAAGCCGTAATCAGATAGTTCTGAACAGACCACAATAACGATGCTCAAAGCATCTGCCAGAGACTTCAAGATACGAAGCACGCCATTCAGTTCTCTTTCACGGGAAGCGTCATCCAGCAGGCTGCCATCCACTGCCTGGACAGGCTCAATGATGACCATCTGGATGCCTTGCTGCTCAACCAGCCGGAATATCTGCTCAACGAGTCTTGCGATGGTAATGTTCGGCGTATCGTCGATATACACCGGATACACGGTCAGTTCTCGCGGAGCAACCTTGCCGTTCTTATAGGCCACGTCACCTACCTGCATTCTCATCAGCATCTCCGCTATCTTAGCACGGGTGCTCTGCAGCGCAAACAAGGCTACCGGTACTTTGTCTTTCGTTCCTTCCACAATGCAGTTTCCCAGCATATACTGCACCCGGCCGCCCCAGGAGCGCGATGCGACAAGAATCAGGTTACCGGGAGTCCAAGTCATCCCAAGAATCTCAGGACGATAATCAATCAAGTCTCTTCTATTCATAGCTAAATGTCTTTGAATTTCGGGTTCATTTGCTTCACGGTCTCCAGAGCCTTCTCCATCAGAGCCGGATAATCTTCGTCGGTATAGTATCCGGTGATGATCCCCGGGGTATGAACCTTCTCTTCCAGCAGGTCGACCGTATCTGGATGGTTCCACTGGAAGTTCCAATCCTCGTCGCAGTGGACCAGTTCTGCCGTCCACGGATCTTGATGACGCCAGCGGAGATAGACGCACCAGTGGCCGCCTTCGCTGTCGATGAAGCAGTAATAGATCTGCGCCGGGCACCAATGCTCCAAGTCAATATCCCATTTATTGAGTTCCATTATTGTTATTCAATTGATTAAAGTGCAAAACAGCCTCCTTGAAGGAGAAGAACTCAAGCTCTTCCGTATAGTCTTCATAGAGGATATGACGATAAAAGTGGTCATCCCCTCGGTTGCCCATCATCTCGAATTTCAAATTGACTTTCCGGTCTTCGCCTAGTTGATATTCAAAGATGAGATCAAAAGAAAACATTTGAGGGTGGTCCTTGTATACGACCTTCACCACATGAATCTTTTCTACTTCTTCTTCAGTCAGTTCTGAGAACTCAGGTAAAGAGACTAGTAGAAGCTTCTCGTTTAAAGGGTATTTATTCATATTCAATTAGGATATTTAGTTAATCACTCCATGTTATCATCTTCTCCGACAGCAGGCGCCACAGGAGCATCCAGGCCTTGTCGAAGCGGAGCTGCTGCTCTTTGCAGATAAATCTCATACAGTGATGGTCTGGGCTGGGGATGCGGGAACGATTGCGAATATTAACCTTGTAGGGAAACTTAAACCCGATCCCGATCCGCGCGTAGTCCACTTCCCCACCCTCTGCCAAGATGATATTGATGAGCCGGACGGCCAATTCCATCTGCTTTCCATAATAGGGGCCGTTACGGATGTATGCCCGGTTCCGGAAATACCTGGCCATCGTGGTCAGCTTCGCTTTGAGTATAAAGAGCAGGTACTCATAGTCCCAGTCTTCGTCAAAGGCGTTGATCCATTGCCGGCGGGCCCACTCACGGTGGTTCCTCAAATCCCGCACCCTGCGGGCATGACGATGTTTCTTCGTCCTTACCATAGCTTACTCTTCTCCATTTGGTTCAATGAACGAATACCGTTTCCCATCCCGGTCAGAAAGCAGCTGGTGGGTGATCCGGACCTCGCACCAGAAGTCATTCATACGGAGCAGGTCTGGAATCGAATAATTCTTGTGCGTGCAGAGGTCGTGGACGGCATGGCAGATGCAGATGTCTTTGAACTCCTCCCTTTTCAGACACCCTTCCGCCCAGCTCTGTCCATCATCCAGGAAGTTGTCTATTCCCAGCTCCTTGGGCGACATCCCGCGGTTGTGCATTATGCTGTAAGATACACCGCAGGAAGCGCATTCCGGGATGGCGGATTCCTCATAATAATCATACAGGATATCCATCATGGCAGGGAAGTTGGAGCCATAAGCATTGGGCCTGTTGTAGGGATCCTTCAGATCCTCGTCGGACCAATACAGGGAGCCATCCTCGTCGTTGTAGACAAAGCGCAGCGTACCCTCGACCATGATATCGTCGTCGAACTCATGATCATAGCCGGTCTTGAGGAGAGCCTTATACAGCCGCAGGGTTTTGTCATGCATCTTCTGCGTCAGGTCGAGCAGGCGGTCGTTCACTTTCCTGAAAACCTCCAGTTCCTCGGGCGTGGCGCGGAACATCTCGTTGAGCAGCCGACAGCGCTCGCCAAGCAGCGTATCCAGTTGCTCCTTGGTTTGCTTATCGAGGTCCTGGATGCGAGCTCCGCAATAACGGTCTTCGACGTAGTGAACCATCGAGATGATTTTCTGTTCCAGACGATGAAGTTCTTTTACTTGTTTCTTGGTCATAGCGCATCTTTGTTTGCCGCAAAGGTAAATGATCTCTTTGCCAAAATGTGGCAGTTCATTAAAAGTGCAAAAAAAGCAACCATCCCATGAGATTCCCCCAATGGAATGGCTACAGAAACTAACAGGTAATTATACGAATCTAATTCTTCAAGAGAAATCAGATTTAGTACAAATTGCCAATTCTTGACTATTAAGCTAACATAAAGTCTCCAGGTTCGATATCTGCAAGATGCTCCTGCACCTTTCGAAGAATAATTACATCATCGAATGTGTCACGGTTGTCAACGTAAGCCTGGAATGCAAGGACTTCATCTGTGAATCTGTTAATTGTAAAGAAAAGACGAGCTCTCAGATCCTCAATACTTTGCTCTCCCATGAAGGGTATCTGCGTTTGATAAAGGTCCCAAGCGGCTTCGTTTACATCACAATGGTTGAATCCCAAAGCCATAATATCCGACATCCAAATGGACAGCAGGGCGAAATTACTACGGATATTGTCAACATGATCAGTCCCAGCCAGTCTTTTTTCAAGGCTGTTGAGGATGAGTTGTTTTACTTGTGGTTCTATCTCGTACATATGACACTAATGTTTTGTTGTGCAAATATCGATGGCGAAACTGCCAAAGCTTGGCATCTGCTAAAGAGTTTTGTGGTTGCATCTTCTTCCAAAGGTAAGTTTTTTTTCTCGTACTTTAACAGATCGACAGCCAAATAGTGTTTCTTTCTTGACACCGCTACAATTCATGAGAGAAGACAGAATTAATTTAGCTGCCACTTTTTGGCAAATAATATCACTATCTTTGCAGTCGGAACAAAAGAACACGCTATGGCAAAGAACTACTTCGACAGGTATGTATGGCTGATTGAGTTGATCAACCGCCGCGGACCTATATCTTTTAAGGATATCAGCTACCTTTGGTCTCGGAGCTCGGTCAACACCCTCCGGGAGAACTACCTCCCGGAAAGGACATTCCACAACCACAGGGAAGCCATCCTGGAAATATTCGGCATCGAAATCAAATGCGACCGCTCCGCCGGCTACTATATAGCCAAAGGAGCCGACGAGGAAGCCGACGATGTCCGCAAATGGCTGCTGCACTCCCTGTCCCTGAGCAACCTGCTCAACGAGACGAAGGATATGCGGGACCGCATCCTCTTCGAGAAGATCCCTTCCTCGCAGCAGTGGCTTTCCGTCATCGTCAATGCCATGCGGGAAAGCAAGGTCATCTCGATGACCTACCAGAGCTTCTGGAGGGACGAACCCGACACCTTCACGGCCAAGCCTTACTGCCTGAAACTCTTTAAGCAGCGCTGGTACATGCTGGCCAAAAGCGAAGGCTATGAGGAGCCGCGAGTCTACGCCCTCGACGAGCGGATGATGGATGTAAAGACGACTGACGAGAAATATAAACTGCCGACAAAATTCAATGCGCAGAAGTACTTCTCCGATTATTTCGGCATCATCGTCGGTACCGATTGGGAGCCTCAAGAGGTGAAGATCCGCGTGGTCAACGACCAAGTCAAGTACTTTGATACACTGCCGCTTCACGATTCCCAGATGAAGGTCCTGGAAGGATCTGACGAGGAATATACTGTCTATCGTTATCACATAGCTCCCACCTTTGATTTCAAGCAGGAACTGCTCAGCCGCGGGCCCGCCGTCGAGGTTCTTGCACCGGAGGGATTTCGGGACGAGATCAAAGGAGACATCGCCGAGATGGCAAAGCAATATGGCCTATGAAAGACTTCGCAGCCATAGACTTCGAGACCGCCAATGAGTGCCGTTGCAGCGTATGCAGCGTCGGCGTTGTAATCGTCAGGGACGGAAAGATCGTAGACTCATTCTATAGCCTGATCCATCCAGAACCGGACTACTATCAGTGGTTCTGCCAACAGGTTCACGGCCTGTCGGAAGAAGATACCGATGACGCGCCCGTATTCCCACAAGTATGGGAAAAGATCGCGCCGATGATTGAAGGGCTACCGCTTGTCGCCCACAATAGCACCTTCGATGAAGGATGCCTGAAAGAAGTATTCAGAGCCTATCAGATGGACTATCCCGATTACGAGTTCTACGACACTCTGTCTGCTTCCAGGGAGTATTTCGGCTACGATCTGCCGAATCACCAGTTGCCGACAGTGGCTGCCGCATGTGGCTACGACTTGACGAATCACCATCATGCACTAGCCGATGCCGAAGCGTGTGCGCATATTGCACTTCGGCTTCTTTGATTATACTCATGGATATTAGACATTCCTCTTAAGGGATGTGGCTACTCTCCTCTGAAACAGGGAGAGCGGCTACGGTTTTCCGGGGTTACTTGAAGCCAATCCGTTTTCTAGGCTCATTCTTTTTTGTTTCAATTCTTTCAGCCAGCTCTCCGATTGCCAGATAGAGGCTATCAATATCTTTACGCACATCTTCCGACAAATCGTTGACAGCCTCGAGGCTTTCTTCTTGTTCACGCTGCAGTAAGTCTACTCTTGCCCGTAGTTCCTTCAGTTCTGCGGAAAAGGAAGCCGTTGTCAGCAAGTACTCCCGGACTCGAACAAAAGCTCTCATGATAGCGATACTGACCTTAACTGCAATATCACTTTTCAATACCCCGGAAAGCATGGCAACTCCTTGCTCAGTAAAAGCGAATGGCGCGTATTTAGGATACTTCCCACGTGATTCTTCCATGGTCACAAATTGTGACCTTATACTGATTATTAACGAGTTATACTCTTCTTGAGAAAGAGTAAACAGAAAATCGTCCGGGAATCGATCTATGTTTCTTCTAACCGCTTGCTTTAATGCCTTTGTTTCAACTTGATACAACTTTGCAAGATCAAAATCCAGCATTACCTTCTTGCCCCTAATCTCATAAATCAGGTTCTGAATAGGAATCAATTCTTCATTCATACTCCTTGTCATTTTCTTCTCGCAATAATACGCACAATTAAAACAACTGTCAATAAAGGAATGTTGCCGGACAAGCAGATTTTTATCTTTCTTAACAACTTTGTCTGTTTCTTATAGAAAACCCGCGCCAGCGGCAATTACTGGCGCAGCGGAAAGCGGCAGGCATACAAAAAAGCAGGGCCCGACGGGTCCTGCTTTTTGTTTCGCTATGCAGAAGGATTACTGCTGCTGAGCCTGGGCCTGGGCGGCGAGCTCGGCCTGGAGGGACTCGAGCGTGCGGTCGGCGGGGATGCCGAGGGCCTTGCGGGCGGCAGCGGTCAGATCGATGGCCGTGGCCTCATCGTAGTAGAGGGCGGAAGAAGCATCGAAGAGAACGGTCAGTCCCTGCTCCTTGGCGAGGGATTTGACAGTCTCCTGAGCCTTCTGATAGATCGGAGCCATCAGCTCGTTCTGCTTCTGCTGAAGCTCGGCGGAAACGGACTGCTCATATTCCTGGAGGCTCTGGGTGATGCGCTGGAGCTCGTTCTCCTTGCTTTCCTTGATGGCAGCCGTCCAAGTACTGCTCTTCTGCTGGTAAGCCTGGACCTTGGTCTGATACTCGGCGTACATGGCCTGGAAAGTCTCTTCGGCGTCCTTCTGGAGGGCGGTGAAGGTGGTGCGGGCCTGGTCGGCTTCCGGCATGAGCTGGACGAGCTCGGAGAAGTTGACGTATCCGATCTTTACCTGCGCGGAGGCGGCGATGGAAAGGAGTGCTGCTGCAGCGATAAGGATAATCTTTTTCATAGTACTATGGTTTATTAATTATTATCGTTTTAAGATTTCTCGACTTCGCTCGAAATGACAATTATTGTGCCTAAGGATTAGAATTGCTGTCCGATCATGAAGTGGAACTGGCTGCCGCCGTTGACCGGATCGTCGAAGCCGTAGCCCCAGTCGATACCGAGCAGGCCGATCATCGGGAGGAAGACCCTCACGCCGAAGCCGGCGGAGCGCTTGATCTGGAACGGGTTGAAGTCACGGATGTCGGACCAGCAGTTACCGCCCTCGAGGAAGCCCAGGACGAAGATCGTGGACTGCGGCTGGAGGATGACCGGGTAGCGGAGCTCGACGGTGAACTTGTCGTAGACGTTACCGGCGTAACTGTAGCGGCTCTGGGAGTAAGGAGTCCGGATGTACGGAGTCAGCGAGTAGTTCTCGTAACCGCGCATGGCGATGATATCCGATCCGTACATGTTGTAGCCCGACATGCCGTCGCCGCCGACCTGGAAGCCCTCGAACGGGGAATAGCCCCAATTGCGGTTGTAGTAACCGAGGTAGCCGAACTGGGCGCGGGACATCAGGACGAGGTCGCCGACAAGCTTGGTATAGACGGCGCCGCTGAATTTCCATTTGTGGTACTCGATCCACTTGTAGCGCTGCTCGGAGGTCCAGTTGTCATAGTTGACATCCTTCCAGGAACCCACGCTGATGCGATTGCCGTCCGCGTCGTAGCTGTGCTTGCGGAACAGGGAGAACGGAGGCGTCACCTGGAGCGTCGCGGAGAACTCGGAACCGGAACGGGGATAGATCATCTGGTCCGTGGAGTTGCGCGACAGGCCGAGCGTGTAGCTGATATTGTGGGAGACACCGTCGTTGAACATGAAGTAACTGGAGGTCCAGTTCGTCAGGCGGTAGGTCTGCCAGCTGAGATTATTATAAAGGACAAAGTAGTTGTCCGGCCATTTGAGGCGGTTGCCTATACCGGCCGTGAAGCCGAACACCTCGAACATCTTGTCCTTGGAGAGGATACCGATGGCCAGATAGGAGTCGGTCATTCTCGAATAGTAACCGGAGAGCGACAGGGACGTCGGTTTCTTACCGAAGAGCCAGGGCTCCGTGAAGCTGGCGGACAGGGAGGTATAATAGGTACCGTTCGTCTGGAAACGGAAGGCCAGGTTCTGGGCATCGCCGAGCGGAACGGGGCGCCAGGCGCCCTTGTCGAACATGCGGCGGGTCGAGAAGTTGTTGAAGCTAACGCCGGCCGTGAGGACGAAGGTATTGCCGCCCCAGCCGCCGGAAAGCTCAAGCTGCGAAGAAGGTTTCTCCTGCACGTTGTAGACCAGGTCGACGGTATTGTTGGCCTGGTTCGGAAGGACGGAGAAGCCCTTGTTCGGGTCCATCGAATACTCCGGATCGAACTGTCCGAGGGAGGAAATCTCACGGATGGAGCGCTCGAAGTCGGACTGGCTGTAGAGCTCGCCCGGGCGGGTGAAGATCTGGCGGCGGACGACGCGTTCGTTGGTCAGGTCGTTGCCGTTGATGATGATCTCGTTCAGGGTCGCCTGCTTGCCCTCGACGATGCGCATCTCGACATCGACGGAGTCCTTGACGATGTTGACCTCCACGGGCGTGACGTTGAAGAAGAGATAGCCGTTGTCGGTGTAGAGGCTGCGGACGGAGTACTCGTTCTGCTTGCCGCCGCCGAGAAGGCGATGGTTCATCGTGACGACGTCATAGACATCGCCCTTCTTGATCTGGAGGATGCTGTTGAGGACGTCGGAACTGTAGACGGAGTTGCCCGTCCAGGTCACGTTGCGGAAATAGTAGCACTGGCCCTCGTCGAAATCCATGTCGATGGCGAGCCGGTTCGGCTTGACGTAGTAGATGCTGTCGCGGACGAGGCGGGCGTCGCGGTAGCCGCGCTCGTTGAAGGCCTCCATCACCGTCCGGCGGTCGTTGGCGTACTCCTTCTCCTTGAACTTCTTGCCGTGGAAGAAATTATACCAGCGGACGGACTTCGTCTTCTTCATCGCCTTGGCGAGCTTGTAGTCAGAGACGTTTTCGTTGCCGGAGAAGTTGATGTATTTCATGCGGACGCGGGGTCCCTTGTCGATGTTGAACTTGACGCGGATGGCGCTCTTGACGACGCTGTCGCGCTGGACGTCCACGTCCACATTCACCTTGAGAAAGCCCTTCTCCTTGAAATAGCGCTTGATGATGTCGACGGACGTGCTCTGGACATAGTCGGAGAACTCGCCGCCGCGGCGGTAATGGAGCCGCTCGTTGAGGTCTTTCTTTTCACCGCTGCGGATACCCGTGTAGTCCCAGGCGGACATTCTCGGCCGCTCGGTGATGTCGAGACGGAGCCAGGCCGTATCGCGGGAGGCGCTCAGCGAGTCGATGCTGATGGCGATGTCCTCGAGGTAGCGCTGCTGCCACAGACGGCGGTGGATGGCGGAAATCTCGTCACCGGGGAGCTTGAGGCGCATGCCCTCGCGGAGACCGGAGATCTGCACGATCTGGTCCGACTTGACATACTGGTTGCCGGCGACACGGACACCGCCGATGACGTAGGTCTTCGGGGCGTTGTAGTCGATGATGATGTCGTCATTCTGCGCCCGGGCGGAAAGGCCCGTCAGCGCAAACGCGGCAAGGAGTATGAGGCGGCGGATCTTCATTCGCTAAAATTCAAACCTGCAAATATAGCAAGATTATTTGACTTTTCCGTATCTTCTGTCCCTGCGGGCGTATTCCGCCAGCGCCTCCCGGAAGGCCTCTTTCCGGAAATCAGGCCAGAGAATCGGGGTGAAGTAAAACTCGGAATAGGCTGTCTGCCAGAGCAGATAGTTGGAGATGCGCTGCTCACCGGAGGTCCGGATCAGCAGGTCCGGATCCGGGATGTCGGCCGTCACGAGGAAACGGCTGAAATCGGAAGCGGAGAACTCCGTCCCGGGATGCGCGGCCATCACGGCGGCCATCTTTTTCGCCGCCTGGAGGATGTCCCATTTGCCGCTGTAGCTCAGGAAGAGAATCAGCGTCAGGGTCTCGTTCCGGGAAGTTTTTTGCATGATGTCGTCAATCTCGGCGTTGAGCGCCTCCGAAAGCTGGGCGCGGTTGCCGAGGACGACGAAACGGATGCCGTTGTTCATGAAGGTTTCAAACTCGCCTTTCATGGACTTCATCATCAGCTCCATCAGGGTATTGACCTCCGATTCCGGGCGGCCCCAGTTCTCCTCGGAGAAAGCGAAAAGGGAAAGATACTTGACACCGCATTCGACGGCGGCTTCCGTGCATGCGCGCACGCTTTCAACGCCCTCGAAGTGGCCGAATGTCCGTTCCTGTCCCCTCTCCTTGGCCCAGCGTCCGTTGCCATCCATGATGATGGAGACGTGGGTCGGTATCTTGTTTATATCCATATTTCTATGCCAATCCGTTGTTTCTGCGGTCTTCTCCCCAGAAGAGACGGCTCGTGAGCGCAGCCACGAACTCGGACTTAGGGAGCTTGACCCGTTTGAGCGAAAATTGTGCCATTTCGATATGGATGTTCCAGTCCGGCTCGATTTCCATGGCGGTATTGTCCATGGTCATGGTCGCTTTGCCGTCGCGGCTGCGGAAAGTGATGTCAAGTTTCGCGGTCTCGGGGACGACCAGCGGACGGACGTTGAGGTTGTGCGGGGAAATCGGGGCGATGATGAGGACCTTCGTGTCGGGGAGGCAGATCGGGCCGCCGACGCTGAGGGAATAGGCCGTGGAACCGGAGCTCGTCGAGATGATCAGGCCGTCGGCCCAGTAGGTCGGGAGCATTTCGCCGTTGATGGCGACGTCGATGCCGAGGACGGCGCTGCCGATGCGGTGCAGCGAGACTTCGTTGACGGCATAGGGCAGGAAGCCGATCTGCTTGCGGGCGCCGGGGCCCTTGAGGGTCGCATTCAGCACGGTCCGGTATTCAATCCGGAACTCTCCCTGCATCAGGGCGTCCAGAACCTCGCCGGGACGGTTCTCGCAGAGGAAACCGATGCGGCCGAAATTCACGCCGAGGATCGGCAGGCCCACGTCGGAGACCACGTGTGCGGCGGAAAGGAAGGTACCGTCGCCGCCGACGCTCAGCACGAGATCCGTTTCGGGACGGATGTCGGCCTTGGATTCGATATCATAAAGCTCATAGGAAGCGTCCAGCAGCTGCTTGATCATGTCCTTGTACTCGGGCTTCTCCCGGAGCGACTTCCGCCTGATGAATATGCCAATTTTCATTTTTTATAACTGTATGCTCAATTCAGACTTCAAAATTAATCATTATTTGACAAATATGACTATTTTTGTCTGTTAAATCGAACAATCATGACCCGTTTGAGCGTAAATATCAATAAAATTGCAACGATCCGCAACGCCCGCGGCGGGAATCTGCCCGACGTGACGAAGGCAGCCCTCGCCATCGAGGATTTCGGCGCGGAAGGCATCACCGTCCACCCCCGACCCGACGAGCGCCATATCCGCTATGCGGACGTCCGGGAAATCCGCCCGCTGGTGCGCACAGAATTCAATATCGAAGGCAACCCGATTCCTTCGTTCATCGAGCTGGTGAGCGAGGTCGTTCCGGACCAGGTCACCCTCGTCCCGGACGCCCATGACGCCATCACCTCCAATGCCGGCTGGGACACGATCCGCCACCGGGAATTCCTGACGGATGTCATCGCCCGTTTCAAGGCCCTGGGTATCCGTACGTCCGTTTTCGTGGACCCGAATCCCGAAATGGTCACCGGTGCAAAGGCCTGCGGCGCGGATCGGGTGGAACTCTACACCGCCGCCTACGCCGAGGAGTATGCCGCCGGCCGGGAGAAGGCCATCGCCCCCTATCTCGCGGCAGCGGAGGAAGCCCGCCGCGTCGGTCTCGGCCTGAACGCCGGCCACGACCTCAATCTCGAGAACCTGGAATACTTCATCCGGACCATCCCCTGGACGGACGAAGTCTCCATCGGTCACGCCCTCATCAGCGATGCGCTCTACATGGGTCTGGAGACCACTGTCAAGGCCTACCTTTCCAAAGTCAAAATAAATGCTTAACTTTGCAGTTCACGCGCAAGTAAAAAAACAACGATAAAAAATGAAAATGAACATGCTTCACTCCGGGATCCTCGGCCTCGCCGCCGCTTCGGTCCTGATGCTTTCCGCCTGCACGGCTTCCCAGAACGCTGAAAACAAGGGCGCTTCCGCCTCCGACTCCCTCGCCACCGTGACGCCCGTCGCCGCCGGCGACATCGCCTATTTCAACCTTGACGAGGTCGTTGCCGGTTATGACCGCGCCGCCGACCTGATGAGCGAGTTCGAGAACAAGGCCAACAAGGAGCTCGGCAACCTCGAGCGCAAGGGCAAGCAGATCCAGTCCGACTACCAGAAACTCGTGGACAACGCCCAGAAGGGACTTATCCTCCAGTCTTCCGCCGAAAAGCAGGCCCAGGACATCCAGACCCGCCAGGACAAGTTCAACCAGGAGTACGCCAAGAAGCAGGAAGAGCTCGCCAATGAGCAGGCCGTCATCAACAACAACGTCATGAATGACATCGCCGAATTCCTCAAGACCTATAACGAGACCCGCGGCTTCCGCCTCATCCTGACGAACCAGACCGGCCTTCTCTCCATCCCCGTGGCGCTGGCCGATCCGGGCATGAACATCACCCAGGACATCATCAACGGCCTCAACGAAGCCTACGTCGCAACCAAGTAAACAGGATCCCTCCGCGTGAAAATCGCCTTCCTGTCCAGTTTCTACCCCCTTCGGGGAGGGATTGCCCAGTTCAATGCCGCCATGTACGGAGAACTGGGCAAAACCCATACTGTACGGGCCTGGAATTTCAAGCGGCAGTATCCCGGCATCCTCTTCCCCGGCAAAACGCAGTACGTTACGCCGGAGGATGATGCCACTCCCATCGAGACCGACCGGACCCTCGACACGATCTGTCCCGTCAGCTGGTGCCGAACGGCCCGCCGCATCGCGGAATGGGAGCCGGACATCCTCGTCATGAAATACTGGATGTCCTGGTTCGCCCCTTCGCTGGGCCATGTCGCCCGCCGGCTCCGTAAGAAAGGCTGCACGGTCATCACGGTCCTCGATAATGTCATCCCCCACGAGCAGCGCTTTTTCGACAAGCCGCTGACCAAGTACTTCCTTCGCGGCAATGACGGATTCGTCGCCCTGTCCGACACGGTGCGGGACGACCTCCTCGCCCTTCGTCCCGATGCCCCGAACATCCTCCTGCCGCATCCGCTCTACGACCATTTCGGTCCGAAAGCGGACCGTACGGAGGCGCTTCGCCGCTTCGGGCTGGACCCGGAAAAGAAGACCCTGCTGTTCTTCGGCCTGATCCGCGACTACAAGGGGCTGGACATCCTCATCGACGCCTTCGGGCAGCTTCCGGAGGACTACCAGCTGCTGATTGCCGGCGAACCGTATGGCCCGTTCGACAAGTATCAGAAGCAGATGGACGCCCTGCCGGGAAGGGACCGCATCAAGGCCTTCCCGCGGTATATCGACGACGCCGAGGTCAAGGAATTCTTCGGCGCAGCGGATCTCGTGGTCCTTCCCTACCGCAGCGCGACGCAGAGCGGCATCAGCTCCATCGCCTGCCATTTCGAGGTGCCGATGGTCGTCACCGACGTCGGCGGACTCAGGAGCACGCTCGGCGACACGGGCACAAGTATTGTAGTAAATCACCCCGATTCCGGAGAGATCCGGGACGCGATCGAGGCTTATTTCGCGGATGCCCTTCTGCGGGAAAGCCTCGTGGAAGCCATGCGCCGGGAAAAGCGCAGGCTTTCCTGGAGCACCTTCTGCCGCGCCCTGACGGATTTTGCCGGAGAGCTAAAGACCGATAAGACGAAGAAATGATGAAACGCGTTCTGACAACCCTGCTGGCCGCCCTGCTTCTGGCGGGGCCGGTAACGACGGCGCTGGCACAGGACTACGTCCCGACTCCCGTCACCATCTCCAAGGACAAGGTCAAGTACAAGGGCAAGACCTACTACTCCCATGTCGTGCTGGAGCGCCAGACGCTCTACTCGATCGCCCAGACCTACGGGGTGACCGTGCAGGAGATCTACGACGCCAACCCCGGCCTGACCGTCCTGAAGAAAAACGCGATCATCCTCATTCCAGACACGACCGCCAAGGGCTATGAGAAACCCGTCGAAGCAGAGCCCGTCCCTGCGACGCCCGCGCCGGAGCAGACCGTAGAAACCCCGCAGGAACAGCTTCCCGACGGCGGTTACACGGAATACATCGTCAAATGGAACGACACGCTCTACAGCATCGCCGAGAAGTTTGGCGTGACCGTGGAGAGCATCCAGAAAGCCAACGGCCTGACCGATACGAAGATCAAGAAACGCCAGGTACTCCGTATCCCGACGCCGGAGACCGTCGCCGCCCAGGAGGCAGCCGCGGCAGCGACAACACCAGCTGCGGAGCCGGTCCACAAAGAAGAGGAAGGCCCGCTGGCCATCCTGCCTGCAGAGGAAGAGATTTCGCCCGCAGACACCGTGGAAACGGCAACTTCCTGGACAGAAGACTTCTTCAACACGACCGGTTATTTCCGCACGGACATTCCCTTCGCCCTTGTCCTTCCGTTCCAGAAGGGGACCAAGGTCAGTGACAACAACATCGATTTCTACAGCGGTGTCCTCCTGGCCGTCCGCGAACTGGCCGTCCGCGATGGAATCCATGCCGACCTCAGGGTCTATGACCAGGAAGAGCTACAGGGAGCCTCCCAGCTTCGCGGCGTGGACTTCATTCTGGGGCCGGTCTCCCGCGAGGCCGTATCCAAAGTCATGCAGCAGCGCCCGGACGAGGAGATTCCCGTCATCTCGCCGCTGGATCCGAAGGTCTCCTCCCTGGTTGGATCGGCTTCCGACCTGATCCAGGTCCCCGTCTCGAACGATGTCCAGTATGCCGACCTGATCCACTGGCTGCAGGAAGACTACAGCGTCGGCGAGAAGATCCTGCTGATCAGCGAGAAGGATGCCGCCGCGACGGACTACACGACCCGTATCAGCGCCCGTCTCGCCCACTCCGGTCTGCCGTACAAGACCTTCTCCTACGGCATTCTTCAGGGCAGGAACATCACGAACTCCCTGACGGAGATGCTCGCCAAAGAGCGCCCGAACCGCATCCTCATCGCCTCCGAGAACGAGGCTTTCGTCAACGACGTAATCCGCAACCTCAACGTCCTGACGCACAAGGATTACCCGATTGTGGTCTACGCGCCGGCCCGGTTCCGCAACTTTGAGACCATCGAGGTCGAAGCCTATCATTCGGTCCGCCTCCACGTCAGCACGGCCTACCATGTAGATTATACGGACGAAGAGGTACAGCACTTCCTGATGGAATACCGCGCTTTCTGCCAGACGGAACCGAGTCCGTATGCTTACCAGGGCTATGACATCGCCACCTTCCTGATTCGCCGCGTCGCCCGATATGGCACCGCCTGGAAGGAGAGCCTCCTCCAGCTCCCCGAGACCATGACCCAACTCCGCTTCGAGTTCAAACGCAGCGACAGCGGTTCCCTGGAAAACAACGGCACACGCCGCCTCATTTACGACAAGGACTTCGTTATCCGCACGGTGCGGTAAGCCGAGCTATCCCTTACAGAATCCGGATGGCGATGTGGGCACAGGCTTCCGCATCCGCCAGGGCGTGGTGGTGACGGGTGAGATCAAAGCCACATGCGGCAGCAACGGTCTGCAGCTGGTGATTAGGCAAGCTGCAACCAAAATGCTTCCTGGATGCAGCCAGCGTATCGTAAAACTCATAATCCGGGTAATCCATTTGGTACACCTTGAAGACCTCCTTCAGGCAGCCCTCATCAAACGGACTATTATGGGCTACCAACGGAAGGCCCTCAATCTTAGGCGCAATTTTTTCCCAAACAAAAGGAAACACTGGCGCATCTTCCGTGTCCTCTTCCGAGAGTCCGTGAACCTGCTGGCAGAACCACTGGTAGTACTCTGGTTCCGGATGGATCAGGCTGTAGAATGAGTCCACAATCTCACCGTTCCGGACGATTACCACGCCCACGCTGCAGACGCTGCATCGGCACTCGTTGGCCGTTTCGAAATCTATTGCTGCAAAGTCTTTCATAGTCCGTAGTTCTTGGCCATGGCAGCTGCCCTACTCCGGCAGTTTCTGGATTTCCGCTGCTTCGACCACCCGGTCGAAATGCTTGTCCATTCCAATCGGCTTCCCTACAAAGTTAGAACTTTTGCGGAGAATATGAAACCATCCCTCCACGTAATCCATCTCAGACATCAAACGAATAAACCCCGCGAGATTTCGCGGGGTTTATTGTGTCTGAAGGGTTCGATTAGATCGTGCCCTGCTCGAGCATGGCCTGGGCGACCTTCATGAAGCCGGCGATGTTGGCGCCCTTCACGTAGTCGACCTTGCCGTCCGGCTGGGTGCCGAACTTGACGCACTGCTCGTGGATGCTCTTCATGATGAAGTGGAGCTTATCGTCGACTTCCTTGGCATCCCAGCTGATGTGCTCGGCGTTCTGGGTCATCTCAAGACCGGAAGTGGCGACACCACCGGCGTTGACGGCCTTGCCCGGAGCAAAGAGGATACCGTTGTGCTGGAAGTAGTGGATGGCCTCAGGCTGGCAGCCCATGTTGGAGACCTCGCAGCAGCACCAGCAGCCGTTGGCGACGAGTTCCTTCGCGTCCTCTTCGGAGAGTTCGTTCTGGAAGGCGCAAGGGAGAGCGATGTCCACGGGGATGCTCCAGGCCTTCTTACCGGCGGTGAAGAGGGCCTTGCCCGGGAACTTCGTGGCCATATCCTCAACCTTGTTGCGGTTGGAGGCGCGCATGTCGAGCATGTAGTCGATCATTTCCTTGGTAATGCCGTCAGGGATGTGGCAGACACCGTCCGGACCGGAGATCGCGACGACCTTGGCACCGAGCTCGGTGGCCTTGGTGGCAGCGCCCCAGGCGACGTTACCGAAGCCGGAGAGGGCGACCTTCTTGCCCTTGATGTCCTTGCCAGCCTTCTCGAGGAGGTGCTGGGTGAAGTAGAGGGCGCCGAAGCCGGTGGCCTCCGGACGGAGGATGGAACCGCCCCAGGTGCCGCCCTTGCCGGTCAGGACACCGGTATTGTACTGGCGGGCCAGTTTCTTGTACATGCCATAGAGGAAGCCGATCTCACGGCCGCCGACACCGACGTCACCGGCAGGGATATCCTGGTCGGGACCGATGCAGTTCCAGAGCTCCAGCATGAAAGCCTGGCAGAAACGCATGATTTCGTCGTTGGACTTGCCGACCGGGTCGAAGTCGGAACCACCCTTGGCACCACCCATCGGGAGGGTCGTGAGGGCGTTCTTGAAGGTCTGCTCGAAACCGAGGAACTTCAGCATGGACGGAGTGACCGCCTTGTGGAAACGGAGGCCGCCCTTGTAGGGACCGATGGCGCTGTTGAACTGGATACGATAGCCGAGGTTCGTCTGGACCTCGCCCTTATCGTCGACCCAGGTCACGCGGAAAGTGAAGATACGATCGGGCTCGACCATTCTTTCGACGATCTTGGCCTTCTCGAACTCCGGATGCTGGTTGTAGACATCCTCGATGGACTCAAGCACTTCCTGCACAGCCTGCAGATACTCCTTCTCAAGCGGATACTTCGCCTGGAGGCGGGCCATAATTTCCTGTGTTTTCATGACTGATTTGTTTGTAGTGTGTTATTAATTAAAAAATTTAGGAATTCTCTTTTATTCCGTTACAAATGTAAAGAATAAAAAGGGAATTCCCAATAAAAATAGAAGAATCCTTCTCGAAAGAATATCTTTGTTTTATGCAAGTCGCTTCGAAATGTATTCCAGGCGGCGGGCGGTTTCCTCCCGACCGATGCGGGCGACGATGTCGGCGATGCCGAGACCGGAAGCGGCGCCGGTCAGCGCCAGGCGGAGCGTGTTCATGACCTTGCCCATCGGCCACTCCTGCGCCTTGATACGGGTCTCGAGAGCCTCGGCGACGGCGGCAGGGGTGAAAGGACCGTCATATTCCTTGACCAGCCAGTCGCAGGCCTGCTGCGCGAGAGCGGCATTCTCGGGAGTCCAGAACTTCTCGGCGTCCTTGGCGAGGAACGGGGCGGTCAGGCTGTCGTCATAGACCTTGGCGCGGGGATCCACCGGGCGGTTGGGATCGACGGGCTTGGTCTGGAGGGCGGCCCCTGCCTTGACGCCATAGGCCTCGAACTCGCTCGGGGCGATGAAGAGATAGGAGGCGATGTCCCAGAAGTCGGCGACGAAGGTTGCGCGCTCCTTGATCAGGGAAACGACGCTGAGGACATAGTCGCGTTCGACATTTTTGACGCCATGGGTCTCGAGAACGGGGATGAAGAGGTCCGTGAGCTCCTCGTCGGATTTCATGCGGAGGTACTCCTTGTTGTACCATTTCGCCTTCTCGGGGTTGAACTTGGCACCGCTCTTGCCGACCTTGTCGAGGGAGAAAGCCTGCACCAGCTCTTCCAGGGAGAAGATTTCCTGCTCCGTTCCGGGGTTCCAGCCCAGCATGGCGAGGAGGTTGACGAAAGCCTCGGGGAAATAGCCGTCCTCGCGGTAGCCGCGGGAAGGATCGCCTTCCTCCGGGACCCAGCGGAGCGGGAACACCGGGAAGCCCATCTTGTCGCCGTCACGCTTGCTCAGCTTGCCGTTTCCGACGGGCTTGAGCAGCAGCGGCAGGTGGGCAAACCTCGGCATGGTGTCCGTCCATCCGAAGGCTTCGTAAAGGAGATAGTGCAGCGGCAGAGACGGGAGCCACTCCTCGCCGCGGATGACCTCGGTGATCTCCATCAGGTGGTCGTCCACGATGTTGGCAAGGTGGTAGGTCGGGAGCTCGTCGGCGCGCTTCCAGAGCACTTTATCGTCGAGGGTGTCAGTGTTGACTTCGATATGGCCGCGGATGAGGTCGTCCATCGCAACGATGCGGTTTTCGGGCATCTTGAAACGGACCGTCCAGTCGGTCGTGGTCTCGAGCAGGTGCTTCACCTCGTCCTCCGGGAGGGTCAGGGAGTTGCGGAGCGCGCGGCGGGTCGTCTGATTATAAATAAAAGTCTCCCCAGCGGCCTCGGCGGCGGCGCGGCGCTCGTTCAGGTCCTCGGCGGAGTCGAAGGCGTAGTAGGCCCAGCCGGCGGCGATCAGCTGCTCGGCGTACTGCCGGTAGATCGGGCGGCGCTGGCTCTGGCGGTACGGGGCATGGGGATGGCGCTCGCTGGCCGTCTCGACGACATGGCCCTCGGCGTCCACGCCTTCGTCGGGATAGATCCCGCACCAGGCGAGGGATTCGATGATGTACTTCTCGGCACCCGGCACGAAGCGGTTGGAGTCCGTATCCTCGATGCGGAGGATAAAGTCGCCGCCGTGCTGCTTGGCGAAGAGATAGTTATACAGGGCCGTCCGGACGCCGCCCATGTGGAGCGGACCGGTCGGAGAGGGAGCAAAACGTACGCGGGTTCTTCTTTCCATAGTATAGATTAGGATTGTGCCTCCTTGAGGAGGGCTTTTGCATTCGCCAGGGCGGCGGGGGTGATTTCGGCGCCGCTGAGCAGGCGGGCGGTTTCCTGGATGCGCGCTTCGGCATCCAGCGGTCGGATGGAGGTGACGGCAGCGCCACTGCCGGCCACCGATTTTTCTACGAGATAATGGGCCTTGCCGCGGACGGCGACCTGCGGGAGATGGGTGATGGCGAAGACCTGCATGTCAGCGCCCATGCGCGAAAGCATGGCGCCCATCTTGTCGGCGACGCTGCCGGAGACGCCGGTGTCGATCTCGTCGAACAGGAGGGTCGGCATCTTCGTCCAGCGGGCCATCAAGGCCTTGAGGCAGAGCATGATGCGGGAGAGTTCACCACCGGAGGCGCAGCGGGCCAGCTCGACCGGAGCCGTCCCCGTCGCGGAGAAGCGGAAGGTCACGGCATCGGCACCGTCAGGACCGGGCGCGACAGGAGTGAGATCCACCAGGAAGGCGGCCTTTTCGAGCTCCAACCCCTTCAGCAGGGACTTGACCTCGGCGGCAAAAGGCGTCGCGGCGCTCTGGCGGGCCTTCGTCAGGGCACTTCCCTGCTTCGCAAGATCCTTCTCCAGCGCAGCGACTTCCTTCTCCAGGGCGCCCATGTTGCCGGCTGCATTTTCGCAGCGGTCCAGCAGACCCGCCAGACGGTCCCGCTCGGCGATGAGCTCCGCCGGAGTGGCGGCAGAGAAGCGGCGCATCAGTTCGTAGAGCACCCCGATGCGGTCCTCCACCTCGGTCAGGCGGTCCGTAGATACGTCGGTCCGGGCATTGACGGCGGCGAGTTCATCGGCGATGTCGTCCAGCTCCACCCGGGCAGATGCGGTCCGCTCCGCCAGCGGCAGTAGGGACGGGATATAGCGGCCGGCTTTCTCCAGCTGGGCGGCGATCTCCTTCAGCGTCGAGGACAGGGACTGGCGGTCCTCCGTCTCGGGCTCGAACAGAGACTCGGCAGCGCAGAGGGATTCTTTGATCTGCTCGGCGTTGGCGAGAATCTGCTGCTCGGCTTCCAGTTCCTCCAGCTCCCCCTCGCGAAGTTTCGCGGAAGCCAGCATCTCATGGCGGGAGCGCAGGAAATCCTGCTCCTCCTTGAGGCGGGCGGCTTCTTCCCGAACGCGGGCAAGCTCTGCACGGCGCTCCTGCAGGGTCCGCCAGGTCTGGCGGTAGGCACTCAGCAACTCTCCGTCGCCGGCGAAGAAATCCAGCATGGAAAGCTGGGTCTTCCGGTCAGTCAGCAGAAGGGTCTGGTGCTGGGAATGGATATCCACGAGTCGGGCAGAGAGGGCCGTCAGCACGGGCAGGGACACGGGCTCGTCATTGAGGAAGGCCCGCGAACGGCCGCTTCGGCTCACCACGCGGCGGATCAGGAGCTGCCCGTCGGCCCAGTCGAGGTCCTCCGCCTTGACGGCGGCCTCCAGGGCGGCGTCTCCCCTGCCGTCGAACTCCCCTTCCACGACGCAGCTGTCCGCGCCGTCGGAGATCATCGCCGCATCGGCCTTCGCCCCCATCAGGAGGGAAAGGGCACCGAGAAGGATGCTCTTGCCGGCGCCGGTCTGGCCCGTAAGAACGATGAAACCCTCCGGAAAACGGATTTCCAGAGAGTCTATTAGGACGTAATGCTCGACGTGGAGAGAGCGGAGCATAGGGAAGGAGAATTACTGGTTCTCCTGCTCCCCGGCCGTACGGTAGGCGATCTCGCCGTTCTCGAATTCGGAGATGGCGACGAGGTCCGGCTTCGGCTGGCGCTCGTAGTATTTGGAGATTTCGATCTGCTCCTTGTTCTCGAAGACCTCTTCCATGGTGTCGCGGTCGTTCTTGAAATCCTCGAGCTTCTTGGTCAGTTCCTTCTTCTCGGCGAGAGCGATCTGGTTGGCTCTCTTATAGAGGATGACGACGGATTTGTAGATGTTGCCGGTCGGTTCGGCGAGGTCTTTCACGTCCCGGGTGATGGTGTTGGTCGGGACTTTCGCTTTGTTTTCCATATTGTGATTTACTGATTATCTATATAAAGTACCGCCCCGTTTTCGGGAAGGTTTCAAAAATTTTTGAAACGGCGGATTACGCCTTCGTACCCTCTTCATCCTCTTCGGAGACACCGCGTCCGAGCGCGCGCTGGGCACGGCGGTAGAGGACATCCAGTTCCGAACGGAAAGAGGATTCGGGATACTCGCCGATGAAGGCGAGATAGTCGTCCACGAAGACGAGATAACGCTCGCGCTGCTTCGCTTCGACGCTCAGCTGGGCGTACTTATAGGAGGACATGGCCGTGTAGTAGAGAATCTCCTCGCGGTAGACGTTCTCCGAGTTGTTCTTGAGGATGTTCTTGAAGTCCACGTGGGCGGACTTATAATACTCCATGCGGTAATAGAGCTTGCCTTCCTCGAGCGCTTTCTTGTCGAGACGCTCCTGCAGATCATTCAGCATGAGATTACAGGCCTCGGTGTAATCCGTGGTCGGGTGCTCCTTGAGATACTCGCGGATGGCCTGCATGCAGGCCTTGGTCGGTGCCTGGTCGAGTTCCCAACGATAGGTAGCACGGAACATGCAGTCGAGGCGGAGGAATGCAGCCTCTTCCGTGAACGGACTCACGGGGAACTTCTCGACAAAGCTGGCGAAATTGGTCTCGGCCGTATAGTAGTCCTTGTCCCGGTAGTTGCTCAGGCCCCAATAGTAGCGGACGGTATCTTCGCGTTCGGTGCCGTTGACAAGGAACATCATGGATTCGAACATGGAAGCGGCCTTGCCGTACTTCTTGGCGTTGAACAGGTCGAAGGCGGCCTGGTATTTCGCGTCGGCGTCATTGCTGGAGAGCAGCGCCTCGTACTGCGACTTGCAGGCGGGCATGAGCATCAGCAGGATGAGGCCGGAAAGGAGTATATATTTCTTCATCTTTCTACTTGTTTTCGAGCAGGAAATCCCTCACGTCGATGGCGGCTTTGCAGCCCGATGCGGCAGCGGTCACGGCCTGGCGATAAGACGGGTCCTGGACATCGCCGGCGGCGAACACGCCCGGGACGCTCGTGCGCGAGCTCTTTCCGTCGGTGATGATGTAACCGTTGTCATCGATTGCCACCGCGGGAGTGAAGATCTCGGCATTGGGATGGTGCCCGATCGCGAGGAAAAATCCGTCGACCTCTATATCAAAAACAGTACCATCCTTGCGGAGGAGACGGGCGCCGGTGACGCCACTGTCGTCGCCGAGGACTTCCTGCGTGTTGCAGTTCCAGAGGATCTCGATGTTCTCCGTGGCGAAAACCTTCTCCTGCATGGCCTTGGAGGCGCGGAAGACGTCGCGGCGGACGATCATGTAGACCTTGCGGGCCAGGCCGGCCAGGTAGACCGCCTCTTCGCAGGCCGTATCCCCGCCGCCGACCACGGCAACGACTTTCTTGCGGTAGAAGAAACCGTCGCAGGTCGCGCAGGCGGAAACGCCCATCCCGCGGTATTTCGTCTCGGAGGGAAGGCCGAGATACTTGGCTGTGGCGCCGGTGGCGATGACGAGGGTCTCGGCAAGGAGCTCCGTCCCGTCATCGATCGTGATATGGAAAGGGCGCTCGCTGAGATCGGCCTTGACGGCACTCCCCCGGCGCACATCCGCGCCGAAGCGCTGGGCCTGGGCCTTCATCTCGGCCATCAGCTGGTTGGCGTCAACGCCATTGGCGAAGCCGGGATAGTTCTCGACAATCGTGGTGGTCGTCAGCTGGCCGCCGGGCTCCATCCCCTCATACAGCACGGTCTGGATCCCCGCCCGCGAGGCATAGATGGCAGTCGTATAGCCGGCCGGTCCGGCTCCGAGTATCAGGCACTTGATGCTTTCCATATTCCTTTTCGTTTGAGTCTGCTAATTTAGCACTTTCCGCCGACATTGTCAAAAAATGCTTCTTTCAAAGAAATCATTTCGTAAAAGCAGATAAGAAAGAGAAAAATCTTTCAGCATGTTTCTTAAGTCCCGGCGGAAATCTCCGCCGGGCTTATTATATTTGGCCATTCCGTTCTTCGGACAGCACGATTCCGTGTGCTGAGCACTGATGTAATAATTGTAAAATTTCTACTTTAATAGTTTTGAAAATAATAGAAATATTACTAATTTTGTTGCGTGAGATTATGAAGTCCGACGAATTTCACAAACTTGTATGGGAGAATGGCTGGATAGATTCGACAAACAGGGAGCCATGTAATATACAAGAAGGGGAACCGCACTTATCCGGTTCCGTATCATCAAGGTAAGGAGATGGGTAAAGGCCTTGCCAGAAAAATAAAGAAAGAGATGGGACTACAAGCTGTCTCCAAAAGTGAATAAGCCATGAAACAGATTGAAGCAATGATCGAAAGGGCAGAGGACGGGACATTCAGCGTCTACTGCAAGGACGAAATCTTCTCGGGTATGGGAGATACCATAGCTGAAGCCAAAGCGGACATGACGGAGCAGATGGAATTCTATAGGAAAACTGCTCTACAAGAAGGCTTTAAGTATCCGGCTTTCCTGGATGGCGATTATACTATTCATTATACGGTGGAGCCGCTCAGCCTTATGAAATACTATATCAAATCGGGCTATTTCTCCCTTGCCACGCTTGAAAAGTTAACAGGTATCAATCAAAAGCAGCTTTGGGCTTATAACAATGGCACCAAACCCCGCCAACCGCAAGTAGATCGGATTCGGACGGGGCTCCTTAACCTATATAGGGATCTTGATGCCGTGTTTGCGTAGGAATACCATATTTTTATGTATCTATGTATGATTGGAAAATAGCAACAAACGATATGGCAAAACGAGAAATCAAGTTCTCCCTGGTGGCTCCGGCCATCGTCGATATGGGTGCTTTGACTCTTTTTGTATTTGGCAAATAATAAACGGACTTCTTACATCACTCAAAGAGCTCAGAAGGGCATTCTACGCCCAAAAGAGTGAAAAGACCGTCTCGATCCAAGTCTGAATACCCAAACTCTTTTGCTTTTGAAAGCATATCCCTGAAATCCGGTGAAGTATTAAAACACTTACGGTGGAAATAATCATATTTGATATATGACCAAAATAGATAGTAAACACCAAACGGTTTAATTGACACAGCGGCATTGAGCATTTCTTCTATCTTATCAATCTTAGGACGTGGGGTAAGAAATGCCTTCTGCCCTCCTAAAAGGGACACCGCTGCGTAAAAATACGTCTCGGGATTATCAAAATTGTCCTCAATCGCCTTCTCAAACGCATCAAAGGCTTTATCGTACATCTTCAATTTAAGATAACACATTGCTACGGAATTATTGAGCAATGTATTATCAGGATTGGTCGCCAGGGCTTTCTGGTATGTACGTGCATATTTGTTCAACTCCGGCAGAGGCATACTGGCCACGCTGGAAAAAGTTGAGATAACGATAGGCCTTCCACAGGAGCATTCTTTCTGGCCAATGGTTACCGGACGCCCACATCCTGGGCATTCTAGTTCTATGTTCTGAATATCCATACTTTAGTTCTCTAACCGCAACTTGCTATTACGTTTGGTGGCCAAGGAAATAATCATCTCGACAGATTTCATCATTTCTACACTATCGGTTGACGGGGCACTATCCTCAATATCGGAGATCTCCTGGATGATGCTATCTTCAAATGATTTTACAGCTGGGCTGGATTTGGAAGGACTGGTCGAAATCAAATCATACGCTTCTTCAATCTTCTTTGCGAGCGTCTTATCCTTCACGGTACCCATCAGCATTTTCAGACGAGCCGAAGAATCCTTAATATACTTAAGTTCCGCCTCTCTTTTCTCCTGTTGGTCTGCAGTATGCTCGTTCGAAAGGAGATTTGCCAGCAAGAAAATCGCAAATAGCCCAAACAAAGCAACATTGATTAGTAAAGTGGCTGTATGCTTCTCCGGCTGGACAATCATAACAATCACCCCGACAATGAGAGTTATCAGGAAGTATGCAGATGATGCAACATATAAGGGCCGCCTATAATCAGTGGCGACAGAACTCTTCCTTACCATCAACGGGGTGCAGAACAAAACAACATAGGAAAACAGGATTGCTCCAAAAGAAATCCAAACGGCCGTATTATTATCTGTTCCAGATAGGGTGAAAAAGAACACCAGGAACACAATTACAAATACGGTATCTAATGCAAGCCAAAAGAAATTTGTTCGTTTCATAATCTACATCTGGCTAAGGATTTCACTCTTCTTTGCATCAAAATCAGCCTGAGAGATAAGCCCCATATCCAGCATCTCCTTAAGCTGCTTCAGTTTCTCCATTATTGGATTCCCGCCTGTCGAGGGATTCAGGATAGTTTGCCCCTGCATTGTTTGCTGTCCCATGCCTCCGAAGATTCCGCCAGCTGCCATGCCGAGGCCCAATCCTGCGCCAGCGGCAGCAATACCACCACTTCCTGGATTCTTTGCAACGTCTTTGAGAATGTCGACCTGTTGCTGAGCTGCCCAATTCTGACCAAGATAGTTCATCCTTGCTCTATCGGTGATCATCTTCTGGATTTCAGGATCATCAGATGTGGCCTTGCATGAAGCGACCGAAAAAGCATCCAGCTTTAATCCGTATTCTTCAATAATGGAGGCAATATGGGGCTCAATCTCGGCGGCAATCTCAACCGTATTGCGAACAGTCTCAAAGATTACCTTACCTGAGGCTTTCAGTCGATCAAGAGTTTGACTGAGTGAATTGACAATGTGCATTTGGAACTCATTGGCAAAGTACTTCTTTAATCCCTGCTGAGTTTCAAAATCAACATTGTTGCCCAACAACTTGGTAAGGAACTTGGCCCCATTATCAATATGGACCTTAAAAGCGCCATAAGACTTGACATTCAAATTACCGAATGTGTCATCATAATACTGAATCGGAGACATTGTACCCCATTCAATCTCTTGGCTATGGGCAGTACGCACAAAATAGACAACACAGTTGAACGTGCTGATGCCTCCGGAGAAAGCATTGCGTAAACGACTTATAACAGGGTAATTCTGTGTGGATAGTTTATACGTCCCGTTCGTAAATGTCTGCTCAATAACGCCGCCCTTAACGAAGATCGCCTCTTCGCCAGGCATTACTATCAAGGTTGAATTCGTATTAAAGTCTTCTTCCGGCTGACGCCAGATCATAAGGCTTCCATCTCCCGAATTCTTAATAACGTCTACCCAATGCTGTTCCCTTCCCTTATCTTCAGTGTCGTTTTGTTTTTTGCCAAATAACCCCATACGTGGATACAATTAAGGATATTCTATACGATTTATTGTTCCCTTGCAACGGTGATCCAATCTGTACTTTGTCAGAATGCAACCGAAAACAAGGCCATATTTTCTTATTGCAAGTATAGCAAAGGTTGAGCAAGAAGGCATCAAAATGCATCTTCTTCGAATATGCTCTGGTGCATATCTCTGATATAGTTTAATGCAGTCAATTACCAGAAAACGAAGAAAGAAACACAAACTGATACATGTTGCCAGAAAAGGTATTAAAAAAAAGGATGTCTCTTTGAGATTCACCAATAATGACGCAATCAAACTCCCCGATAAGAAACGGGGAATAACCCAAAGAGATAAGAATCTCAAAGCGAAATAATAAGCAAAAAAAGAAACCAGCATTACGATGGACCATTTGATGAGGATCCCCCAATAAGAGACTCTAGGTCGAAACAAAGGCCTATCCTCACAGTAAGAGCGAGCAATTTCTTGAACGAAATCACTCGGAATATCCTCCCAAATATCCTCAAAACGGCTTAATGATCGATTAATTCTTTTTTTCACGCAGCTTCGCCTTCATTCCTTGAATTGAGGTTTGGGTATACTTGTTCTTTTTTACGGAACACTCGAACTTTTCCCCAGGAACAACAATTTTAAACTTATCCGCCTCAACCAACTGTCTACTATATATACCTTCTCCGCGACAAGTCCTTTTGTCAAGAACTTCTTTTTCAACCGTCTCACTTACTGTAGAAAAATTCGTAATGTCTTTATAAAAGTATTCCTCTCCCCGTTCAGACTTTCCATCTTCAACCATATTGATTGTACGCTGATAAACATAGATCTGTTCATCAGAGAAGAAAATCCAAGTAATCTGATAAGCAGAGCTACGCCAAATTCCATCTTTCCCCATTTTTGCATAAGCAGAAAGAGAATCAAATGACCAGTTCTCGAAATGTACTGGTTCAACTTCTTTTACTTGATCCTCATCGACTCCTAAATACTTTAAAGCGCGTTTTTTCCAATTAACAGCAGTGATTTTCTTAGCAACCATTTCATCATACTGCGCATCGTCCATTATCGAAGAGAAACATCCTCCGTCTTCTAAAAAATACTGGATAACTGCTTGTTGCTCCTTGGTCCTTCCCCTGAGTTCTGTTTGTAAGTAATTTGCCATAGTAATTTTGCCTTTATTTATAAAGAATCAGTTATAACTCTACTATCGCCATCAATCATGATAGCGATTACTAAAAAGTTGTAAATCAATGGATATTAAGGTTTTATACCCCCCCCCGAAACAGGAAAAAGGAATCGAGTATAAATCTAATGAAGTGATTATAAACACAAATATACCTTTAACGATTAACAAATATACTGATTTGTGGTGGAAAAACAAAAAGTGCTTCTGAAAGGGATATCAACAAGAATAATGATTCCTTTCCGGACCTATAAAAGAAAGACACATAAGAAAGATAAAAATCTTTCAACATGTTTCTTAAGTCCCGTCGGAAATCTCCGGCGGGCTTTTTATCTTTGTCAAAAAGTGCGTATGAAGATAGCGGAGATGTACCCCGACGAGAGACCGCGGGAGAAAGCCCGGAAGTTTGGAACGGAAGTCCTCACACTGGCGGAACTGCTGGCCATCCTGATCCGGACAGGCACCGAAAGGGCCGGTGCCGTGGAAGTGGCGAGATCCTTGCTGATGGAAGCGGAAGGGTCCCTGACCCGGCTATATGGCATGTCCATGGAAAGAATCAGCGAGACCGACGGCATCGGTCCCGCCAAGGCCATTACCCTGAAAGCGGCACTGGAAATCGGGCGGCGGCTCTTTCTGGAGGACATGACGCGGCCGGATGAAGCCATCGTCGGTCCGGAGGCCGTCTTCCGGCATATGTTCCCCCGGCTGCGGGGTCTCGATCATGAACAGTGCTGGGCCCTTTTTCTCAATCGCTCGAAACGTATGATCAGCGAGGATCTTCTCTCCCGCGGCGGCATGTCGGAAACGACCCTGGACATTCCCGCCCTCGTGCGCATGGCGCTCGAGAAAAAGGCCTATGCCGTCATCCTTATCCATAATCATCCCTCCGGCGATCCCCATCCCGGGAAGGCCGACCTGGAGCTGACCCGCCGGGCACAGCTGTCGCTCAAGTTGATGGGGCTGGTCCTGCTGGACCATGTCATCATCTCGGACGGCGCTTATTTCAGTCTGGAAAGCGAAACGGTCTACTGCACGAACGCGACGATTTCGCCCTTCTCGAGCTTGTCGCCCTGCTTGCCGAGCACAGCCACGATGCGGCCGTCGACGGCGGAGACGATCTCTTCCATGCCGTAGTAGGTCTGGACGTAGCCGATGACCTCGCCGGCCTTGACGGCTTTGCCGACCGCCGGAGCCTTGGACGCGTCATCCACATCGACCTCCCAGAGCAGCTGGCCCTTGACAGGGAGTTGTACGGGAACGGCGTTGGGATAGCGTGTGGCGTACTCTTCAGCATTGAACTTCGGCATCTCCACGACGGGACGGGTGATGACGATCGGGGCGCCGGCCTTGGCCTTGAGTTCCTCGAGTTCTTTGTTGAAGCGCTCCTTGGCGATACCGCTCTTGTAGTCGCGGTACTGGCGCTCGAACATGGCCATATTCAGGAGTTCCTCGTCGTCCTCGCCGCAGTCCCAACCTT
>CAMKRY010000006.1 GCA_946415345.1 uncultured Bacteroidales bacterium
TCGAAGTACTCGATCTTCTTGCCGGAGAACTTCTGGTGGTTGCCGAGGTCGAAGTTGGTACGGCTGTGGATACCCTCGAGCTCCTTGAATCCGAACGGGAAGTTGAACTCGATGTCCGTGGCGGCATTGGCGTAGTGCGCCAGCTTCTCATGGTCATGGAAACGGTAATTCTCAGCGCCCATGCCGAGGTTGACGTGCCACTTCATGCGGGTCTCTTTCCACTTGGCGAACCAGTCGAGTTCGGTACCCGGCTTGATGAAGAACTGCATCTCCATCTGCTCGAATTCGCGCATGCGGAAGATGAACTGGCGGGCGACGATCTCGTTGCGGAAGGCCTTGCCGATCTGGGCGATGCCGAACGGAATCTTCATACGGCCGGTCTTCTGAACATTGAGGTAGTTGACGAAGATGCCCTGGGCGGTCTCCGGACGCAGGTAGATGATGTTGGCACCCTCGGCGGTCGAACCCATCGAGGTCTGGAACATCAGGTTGAACTGGCGGACGTCCGTCCAGTTGCAGGTACCACTGATCGGGCAGACGATATTGTTGTCGATGATGATGTTGCGGTACTCGTTGAGGTCGTTGGCCTTCTCGGCGGCGACATAACGGTTGTGGACCTCGTCCCATTTCGCCTTCTCGCGAAGGACGTTGGGGTTGGTGGCGCGGAACTGAGCCTCGTCGAAGGCATCGCCGAATTTCTTTCGGCCCTTCGCGACTTCCTTCTCGATCTTCTCCTCGATCTTGCCGAGGAAATCCTCAATCAGCACATCAGCTCTGTAGCGCTTTTTGCTGTCCTTGTTGTCGATGAGCGGATCGTTGAAGGCGCCGACATGGCCGGAAGCCTCCCAGATGCGCGGGTGCATGAAAATCGCGGAGTCGATACCGACGATGTTCTCGTTGAGGCGGGTCATGGCCTCCCACCAGTAGGTCTTGATATTGTTCTTGAGCTGGACACCCATCTGGCCGTAGTCATAAACAGCAGCCAGACCGTCATAAATCTCACTGGACGGGAAAATAAACCCGTACTCCTTGCAGTGTGCTACCAGCACCTTGAATAGTTCGTCCTGTGTCATATCTTAATAATTGTCTTTTCAGCGTAATACTGTCATTTCAGCGTAATACTGTCATTTCGAGCGTAGTCGAGAAATCTCGAGAAATCTTTTGAACCTGCAAATATACAACTTTTTCTTCAGCTTCCGCTGATTAAATCAGCGTCAGCTCCAGCCAGCGGGTCTCTTTCTCGTCGAGAAGGGCGGTGATTTCGCCGTAGCGGGAGGACGCCGCCATCAGGGCATCGCCGGCAAGAGTGCCAGAAGAAAGGTCCGCTTCGAGGGCCTCCTTCTCGGCCGTCAGCGCCGCAATTTCGGCCTCCAAGGCCTCCATTTCGCGTTCTTCCTTCCAGCTGCGCTTTTTCCTCACGGCTTTCGGGGTTATAACGGCTTTCTCCACACGTCCCTCCGTCTTTGTCGAAGCAACGGCGGTATCCTGGATGAACGAGCGGTACTCGGTATAGTTGCCGATGAAGTCCTTCACTACGCCGTCGCCGGTGAAGACCAGCAGATGGTCCACAAGGCGGTCGAGGAAGTGGCGGTCGTGGGACACTATGATCAGCGAACCCTTGTAGTCGTCCTTGAGATACTCCTCCAGGATCTCCAGCGTGACGATGTCTAGGTCGTTTGTCGGCTCGTCGAGAATCAGCAGGTTCGGCTTCTGCATCAGTACGGTCAGCAGGTAGAGGCGCCGCTTTTCCCCGCCGCTGAGGCGTTCCACGGGGGAATTCAGCATCTCGTGCGGGAAGAGGAAACGACCCAGCAGATGGGTGTCGGCGACCGTTTCCAGCACCGTCTGCCCGGGCTTGAAGGAGATGCCTTTCTGCCGGTAGTACCCAATCCGGAGCGAGTCGCCCCGTTCGATGACTCCGTCCATCTCACCGCCCCATTCCGGCCGCCAGCTGCCCGTGATGAGGTCCAGGAAGGTCGTCTTGCCGGAAGCGTTTCCGCCGACGATGCCGACCCTTTCGTAGCGCTGGAAGTTATAGCTGAAGCTATCTAAATAGCAGCGGCCCTCCCAGCTGAAGCTGACCCCCTTGCAATCAATGACCTTGTTGCCCAGGTAGGTCTCGCCGGTAGCCATTTCGCCGAGGTCGACCTTGCGCTGGATGTAACTGCCCTCGGCCCGCTCGGCAATGCGCTCGAAGGCCTGCTTGCGGTATTTGGCCTTGCCGGTGCGGGCGCAGGGGGTGGCATGGATCCACTCCAGCTCGCGGCGGAAGAGGTTGCGGACGCGCTCGGTCTCGGCGTTGAACTGGTCGATGCGGTCCTGGCGCCGCTCGAGGAAGTTGACATAGTCGCCACGGTAGATATAGATCTGGCCGCGGTCCAGTTCCATCACGGTGTTGCAGATGCGGTCGAGGAAATAGCGGTCGTGGGTCACCATGAACAGGGTCCGGCGGGACTGCTTGAGGAAGTTCTCCAGCAGCTCGATGGCGTCGAGGTCGAGGTGGTTCGTCGGCTCGTCCATGATGTAGAAATCGGGCTCCGAGGCCAGCATGGACACGATGGCGACACGCTTGACCTCGCCGCCGGAGAGCTGGTCCATGCGTTTGTCGGGGCCGCCGAGACCGAACTGCGTCAGCAGCTGCTCCATCCGCAGCTCGTATTCCCACTGCGCCTCGCCCTCGATGCGCCACTGCCTGCGGGCGTCGTCCAGGATCTGCTCCCGGACGGTCCGCTGCGGGTCGTAGGCATACTCCTGCTCGAGGAAGGCGATGCGGATATCCTTGAGAAAGAGCACCTTTCCGCCGCTGTCGGAGCTGTCTTTTCCGGCCAGAATCCGCAGCAGCGAGGTCTTCCCCGAGCCGTTCGGCGCAATCAGCGCCACCTTGTCGCCTTCATTGATGTTGAAACCGATCCCGTCGAACAGCACTTTAGTGCCGTACGACTTGGAGATGTTTTCAATCTGGAGAAAGCTGGGCATTTACAGGATATCCGAGTACGTCAAAGGTTTCATGTAACGGTTATCCGTCGTGGGGTCGCCGTCCTTGTCGAGGTCGATATCGATGTCGATCGTGACAAATCCGCGGCCGCCTTCCCAGAAGAGATTCTCGCCGTTGGCAATCCTCCGTTCGGTCTCCGCCTTGAGGGCAAGGAGATCATCCAGGGTAGCATCCACATGGCGGTTGACCAGATCGTCGCCGACGCGCTGGTAGAACGAATCCTGGAAATTGTAGGAAAGCGGAATGCCGCTGAAGGCCTGGCACAGCCACTGCGAACCCTCCCTCTTGTAGGAAGAATTCCAGCCCGTGAAATCCTTGAACGATCCGGAAGCGGTGGCGGAGTCCGTACAATAGTCGTAATGCCACTGGCTCTTGTCGTAATCGTACCATTCGCAGTTCGACTGGATGCATTTCTTATAGGAGATGTTGTAGGAGCCCGAAAGCGACTCCTCAATGCCTTCAAATACATACTTATCGTCCTTCCGAACCATATCCCCGAGGCGCATCTGATAATACAACGACATGGAAATCGTCACTGACGAGGTTTTATTCTTGCCCTCTTCGAAATCGCCATAGGAAGCGTTGCATTCGATATGCCACCGCCCTTTTCCTTCGTAAGTGATAGAAATCTCGCCCTTTTCGGCCCAGCACTCTCCGTGGAAACCCCACACAGCCGGGCTCTTGACGCAACTCAAATAGGTATCTTCCTCTTTCGAAATCAACCCATACGGAGAAATGTTCAGTGATACATACGGAACCTCGATGGTCGGCCGGATCAACCCCTGCGGGACATCGTCGCTGTCATAGTCGCCATCATCCTCCAGATCAATCGGTTCCTCAGACTCTTCCTCCTCGAATTTTACGGCCGTAAAGGTATTCTTGTCCGACTCCGGAGACTCATAGACGACCTTGTCGCTCTCCTTGTAGAACCAATGGACCGACAGCGCGAACTGGCCGCCGTCCTTGCTGAGGCCATCCAGCACCCAGGTCACCGGATTGTCCATTTTATCCGCCGGCACGGTCAGGGTCAGGTTCTCGCCCTTGGCGGGATAGAAGGTGACCTCCGCACCGGTGATCAGTTTGTATTTCTGCAGGTCCTTGCCGACCGGCGGTAGCGTGAACACGACCGTATCCTTGTTCTGCCGCTTCATCCGGATCTCGCGGGGCTTGAACAGCGCCACGGCATAATACTTATCCGGCTCTTTTTCCTTGGAATAGGAAGACACCGCCGCTGCTACCTTGACATGTTTCGGTCCCTTGATATAAAGCTGCGATTTGTTGCCTTTGTCCTTGAATCCGACCGGTCCGTCAGCGAGATAGAAGCTGACGTATGGGCTGATCGTTCCGTCCGTCTTGTCGGTCACGAAGAGATTGAAGTCCGGTTTGGACTTCGCGCTTAGACCCATGTGCCAGGTCCGGAAATAGAAATCCTTCTGGTCCACCTTCAGTTCATGCACGGGCATGCTTTCGCCGATGGACAGCTCTTTCGTATAGCATTCCTGCAGCAACTGGTTGATCTGATCCTTTGATTCCAGCGTATACTGCCTCTCGTAAAGGGCGTTCATGTGGCTATCGCAGAAATAGTTCCAGGCCTTGTCCCACTTGTCCTCGCTGAGCGGAATGCCGTAGCGGACCAATTCGCTGAAAGATGACCCGTGGTCGGGATACTGCTCGACGATGTAGTGCATCGAACGGTCCGGCTTGCCGGCAAATTCCCGCGCCGCCTCGATGACGTAGCCCATCGTATAACCTACGTCGGAGGCGTCTGCGATTTCCTGCACCGTCTTGTTATAGAGCCTGCTGGGAGAACCCAGATCGAGAATGGAATACTTGTCCGTCACAGATATCTCATTGAGGGAACGGGCGAAGACTTCCATGTTTTCCCGGGGCGACATCTGGAGATTGTCATTGTCCGGCGCATCGACATTGGCTGTGATGATGCCGTTCTTAAAGAACCAGCGGGCCGCGTCGAACTCCAGCACCGCCGCCGTCGCTTCGGCTGCATACATGCCCATATGGATCGGGCAGTAAAGTGTCTGCTGGCGGGCATGGAAGAGCTCGTGGACGACGGTGATCAGCGTGGACTGGCCGTACTTGGCATCTACGGAGAAAGCTTTCTTTCCGGTTTTGCCGTCCGTCAGGATGCAGCAGTCGGCGTTGATCAGCAGGAAAGGCTGTCCGCCCACCAGATCATTGCCCACGCGCTTGACACAGCGCCCGTTGTCAGAGCCGATGACGGACCTGTCCACCAGATATACCTCCATGTCGATGTCCAGGGGACGCACTTTTGCCACCTTGTTGAGATAATAGTTGGACAGCTTGACCATCTGGATGATCTGCAGGATGCTGTGCGGCAGCTGGGCGTCCGGACTGCTGTTGAGCTTCGTCAGAACAGGATCTTTCTCAATATATTGCTGCAGCAGGGCCTCCCGGTCGATGGTCTTTTTGGCCGCTTCGCGCTTGTCGCTCAGCATCCAGGAGTCCCACCACCCAAGTTCTTCCTTGCCGGAAGCCATCTTGTTGGCCCGGCGCTCGATCTCAGCGTCCACCTGCTTTCCGAGCTCCTCAACCCGTGCCAGAGCCTCGTTCTCGTTGTCCAGAAAGGCCTTGCCGCCGCCCGGCCGTTCCGTCGACGACCATTTGAAATAGAGCGTGAAATCTCCATTCTCGTCATCGACAGGTACTTCCATGTTGTCATACTCATCGTCGTTTCCCGTCATGAAGAATTTCTTCATGGACTTCTCCTGCACGGCGTGGACGTATTTCATGGTACCGTAAAAGACGAAAGCCGTCCCGATGGCTATCAGCAACAAGGAATTCTGGTTGCTGCGGAAGCAGAGCTGCGAGCCGTTCATCCGCGTCGAATAGCGGTACCGAGTCCCGTCTTCGGCGAGGCGCCAGATCTGCACGCGGTCGTACAGCTCGGGCGGAATCCCCATCTTTCCGAGGTCCATGCTGATCTCGAAATCCCCGGGGATCGTCTCCTGCGGGCCCATTCCGGCATCGAACTCAAACGCGCAGAGGGGCGTGACAGGCTCGTCTTTCAAAGCCTTCTCGGCGCGCGCCCACTGCTTTCCGTCAGCGAAAGCGAGGGTTATCTCGCGGTCCTTGTCCATGGCGTTCTCCGCCGCCTTGATCCGTATGCCCTCGACGGGCTCGATGTCCACCGGACGGCTGTTGCCATTGGGGCCGGTCGTGACGACCATTTCCTGTTCCGTCTCCTCCCCGGCGCCTTTGACGAGGTACTTCATCGCAAGATACGGTCCCACCGATATCAGCGCGATGATGCAGAGCGACAGCAGGATGTTGATACCCTTGCCTTTCTTTTCCATATATGTCTTTTTATTTGCGAATGAGCTGGTCGAAGCGGGTCAGGCGGTTGGTGATGTAATTCTTGACGGCATTGACCTCACCGGCATAGCTGCCGTAGGTCTTGGGGTTCTGGTGGACATACTGGCCGAGGATGGGCCAGCGCTTGAAATTAAGCTGCTGGGACTCTTGCAGCAGAGCCGCAGTCTCATCGACATAGGCATTCAGGTCGGCCAGTTTCGGCTTGGCCTCCTCCCAGAGCTGGACCAGCCGCGCCCGGGCGTTGGCATCCTGTTTGACGATGCGGTTCACCATTTTCCGGACGTCGTCGTCCGCTACCGATCCGGCCGAGGCATAGATAAAGTCGCTCAGGTTGTTGATCGGATAGGTGCGGTTGTCGTTCTCGAAAGCGAGGTCGTAATCCCAGACGGGACCGGTAAAGAAGGGTCCGTTGCCGGCATCCTTATACATATTGACGCTCCAGTAGGTGTCGGTATTGCCGGAGAACTCGCCGACGATGAAATTGCGGAGGAAACTGTCGAGGTCGAGGTACTTCCGGTAGCCGCTGGTCGCATTCGTATAACTGGAGGAGAAAACGGCCGTCTCCATCTGCTGGAAGTAGTTCTGGATATAGGTCTTCTGCGCGGCGGTAATCTTGTCGTCCTTGGGGTATTTGACGGTCACGGGAATGCCTTTGTTGGAGTAGAAATAGACATCCTCGTCGTAGGCATAGGCATCGATTTCGATGAAATAGCCGTCCTTGGCGGGCACCCGGCCCTCACCGACCTCCACCTGGTCGCAGAACTGGTAGCAGCCCTGGTATTCACCGTTGAGGACGAGGTCCACCGGCGTACAGAAGGGGGTATACACCATCCCCACGCGTCGGCTTACCTCAAAGGCTAAAATATTGCGCATCAATGTCTTGTCGCCGTAGTTGTTGATCAGCGTCCAACTCTTGTCCGTTGACGGCGCGCCGAGAGGATTCTGCTTCTCGGCGAACTTGATGCGGTAAGGCTTCTTGGGGAAGCCCCAGCTGGCGTTGCCGCGGCCGCGAACGCCCGTCAGCGCTGTAGAGAGCAGCTTCGTGCCGCCTTCCGAGATGATATAGACGTTGGAATTGACATAGTCCTTCTTGGAAGTAATCTCCTTTCCGCCCTCGGTATTGATGACCACGGTCGGAAGGTTGGTCAGCTGGCACAGCTGCGTATCGTCGCCCTTCGCCTTGTATCCATAGAATTCAATCTCGGAAACATTGCAGCGGACATCGTTGGGGGTGACATAGCGGACATAGCGGAAACCGCGGGAGCAGGCTACGTCGATATACTGCATCGTGCGGTTCTGGCCATTTTCCTTGACGATGGCCAGCGGCAGGGCGTCGCTGAAGTCGGGCTGGTTGGCCCCCTCGAACAGGGCCAGCAGGACGCGACTCTGGTGGTCGATGCGGGGCGAGCAGCCCACCTTCGTTATCACATGCGGTTCACCCAGATCCAGTCCCACCCAGGTGCGGCTGCGGTCATAGGTCGCGACGAAAGTGTCATAATTGCCATCGAAGGCGTTAGCGCCGGTATTGACCGTCGTCGTCGCCTGACCGGTATTGTAATTGACGAACCGGGACGTGCCGATAAGGGTTCCGGTCAGTTTGAGGGGGGTCGTATCCACCGGCGGATCCTCCGGGTCGTCCGGATCATCGGGATCCTCCGGCTGCTGCGGATCCGGCTCCTCAGGCTTCTCCACGGGCGGGTCCACCAGCTCCACCGAGTCCTTGTCGCAAGCGTACGGGACCAGCAGCGCCAGGCACAGCAAGGCAATGAATCCGAGCTTTCTCATCCCCTAGAGGCGCTGTAGGGCCGCTTTGATGATCTCTTCAACCTTGGCGGCGGGGTTCTCCTTGAGAATGGCCGGGATCACCTTGGCGATATTGGCCTTGGAGAAGCCGAGCATGACGAGGGCTGTCGTCGCTTCGTCGACCGTCGCGGCGTTATCTGCTTTGGCAAAAATGGTCACTTCGCCATTGTCCGCCCCGGCGCCCTTGACAATCTTGTCCTTGAGCTCCAGAATGACGCGCTGGGCGCTCTTGGCGCCGATTCCCTTGATGCTCTTGATGCGGTTGACATCCTCGCTGAGGATGGCCTGGCGGATCTCCTCGGCGGTCAGCGACGAGAGCATCATCCGGGCCGTACCGGCACCGATGCCGGTGACGCTGATGAGCAGGCGGAAGAGCTCGCGCTCATCCTTGGTGGCGAAGCCGTAATACTGCTCGTCGTCCTCGCGGAGATAGTGGTGGATGTATGCCTGAGCATTGTCCTTGCCTTTCAGCTGCTCGAAAGTCTGCAGCGAAATGAGAATATGATAGCCGATGCCGCCGGTCTCCAGAATGAGGTCCGTCGGGGTCAGTTCGGCGATGGTTCCTTTTATATAATCGATCATAGATGCAAAAATATCAATTTTCATTGTCAAATGAAAGAAGTCTTTCGTAAATTTGCAAGCTATGACCATCGAACAGATCCGCTCCCATTTCCCGCTGCTGCAGACGGAAACCGTCTACGGCAAACCGCTTGTCTACCTCGACAATGCGGCGACAGCCCAGCGTATCGACGCCGTGCTGGACCGGGAGGCGGAGCTGAGCCGCCACGCCAACGCCAACATCCACCGGGCCGTCCACCGGCTGTCCTCCCTCGCGACGGACGCCTATGAAAACACCCGCGACCGGGTGAAGGCGTTCATCGGCGCCGAGAGTCGGGAAGAGATCATCTTCACCTCCGGCACGACAGCCGCCATCAACCTCGTCGCCTTTTCCTTCGGCGAAGCCTTCGTCGGCGAGGGAGACGAGATCATCGTCTCGGAAGTCGAGCACCATTCGAACATCGTTCCCTGGCAGCTGATGGCGCAGCGGAAAAAGGCCGTTCTGAAGGTCCTTCCCGTGGACGAATCCGGCCACATGATGGTCGACTCTCTCGAAAATTTGCTTTCTCAGCGCACAAAAATCGTAGCTATCTCTCACATTTCCAATGTGTTAGGCCTTGTAAACCCTGTAACGGAAATTGTCCGCGTTTGTCACAAAAACGGCGTTCCGGTGCTCATTGACGGCGCGCAGGGCATCGTTCACGAGAAAGTGAACGTCTCCGAGCTCGACTGCGACTTCTACGCCTTCTCCGGCCACAAGATCTACGCAGCGACGGGAACGGGGGTTCTCTACGGAAAGAAAAAGTGGCTCGACGCCATGCCTCCCTACATGGGCGGCGGCGAGATGATTGAGACGGTCCGATTCTCCGGGACGACCTTCGCCCCCCTCCCTGAAAAGTTCGAGGCCGGGACCCAGAACTTCAACGGCATCCCGACGCTGGCGCCGGCGATGGACGCGATGGAGGCCTGGCGGAAAGACACGGAATGGAACCGGGAGATGGATGCAATTCGAGACTATGTCCTTGACGCGCTGGCCGCCGATCCGAGGATTCGTCTCTTTGGTGTTCCACGTGGAACATCCGAGAAGATTCCGCTCTTCTCCTTTGTTGTGGAGGGAGTACATCATGAAGACCTCGCGTTGATCCTGGACAAGATGGGCATCGCCGTGCGCTCCGGCCAGATGTGCGCCGAGCCGACGATGGACCGTTTCGGCGTGACCGGCATGCTCCGCGCATCCTTCGGCCCGTACAATACGATGGCGGAAGCGGAAACCTTTATCAAAAGCCTGAACCGGGCGATAGATATGTTATTTTAACGTCATGCCCAGCGAATGCGAGGCATCTAAAAAATGACCATAGAGGAAAAGAAACAAGCCGTCATCGATGACTTCTCGATGTACGATGAGTGGCTGGACAAATACGAGTATCTGATTGAGCTCGGCAAATCGCTCGAGGCTTTCGATGAGCAGAAGAAGACGGAAGACCGGCTTATCAAAGGCTGCCAGTCTCGGGTGTGGCTCGACAGCGAACTGCGCGACGGACGGCTTTACTTTACCGCAGACAGTGACGCCATCATCACCAAGGGTATCATCTCCCTGCTCATCGGCGTCTATTCCGGCGCTACGCCCGCTGAAATCGCGGAAGACGATTTCGGCTTTGTCAGCGAAATCGGCCTTCGGGAGAATCTTTCTCCGACCCGCGCCGGGGGCCTGGCTTCCATGATTGACACCCTCAAAAAAACCGCAGCAGCTTATGTCGGATAAGGTATTGACAGCAGAAGATGTGCAGGCACTGCAGCCGCTGTACGAGAGCGTGATTGCCGCCCTCAAGCAGGTCTATGATCCCGAAATCCCCGTCAACATCTACGACCTGGGCCTGATCTACGAACTCAACATCAATCCCGACCATGAGGTTTATATCAAGATGACCTTCACGGCGCCGAACTGCCCCATGGCCGACCAGGTTATGCAGGAAGTCCAGGAATCCGTCGAGGCTGTTCCAACGGTTAAGAAAGTCGAGATCGAACTGACCTTCGAGCCCGCCTGGGACAAGAGCATGCTTTCCGAAGAGGCCCGCGTGGAACTGGGCCTTGATTATGATGAAGGGGACGACGCCTATGCCAACTACGAAGGCTGATCTGTATTTGTCTCTGGGAAGCAACCTGGGCGACCGGGAGGCCTATCTGAAAGCAGCCCTTGCCGCGCTCAACCGTTCCTACGGACGCTATACCCGCCTCTCCAAGATCATCGAAACCGAGCCTGTCGGCTTTAACAGCCCGAACGCATTCCTCAATCTGTGTGTGCGTTATAGGGTCGCCCTTCGCTCGGCAGATCCTCTGCAGGACTGCCTTCGCATACTCCATCGCGTCAAAGCCATTGAAGAGCAGCTGGGACGGGAATTAAAAGTAGAATACGATGAAGCCGGGAATCGAATCTATCACGACCGTCCCATCGACATTGACATCCTCTTTCTGGGAGATATTCGCTGCTCCAGCACCCTCGTCACCGTTCCCCACCCCCGTATCGCCGAACGGGACTTCGTCCTCCGCCCGCTCCGCCAGATTGCCACACCTACCCTCCGCCGCTCCTTCCCGGAGTACTTCTGATTGTCACATCGAGCGTAGTCGAGAGGTCTGTTATCTGCCGAAGTAAACCAGCAGGACGGAAATGTCTGCGGGGGAGACGCCGGAGATGCGGGAGGCCTGGGCGATAGTTTCAGGGCGATAGCGTTTGAGTTTCTGGCGGCACTCGATGGACAGGCTGGACACCATGTCAAAGTCGAAATCAGCCGGAATGCGGAGATTCTCCAAACGAGCCATTTTATCGGCCAACGCCTTTTCCCTTTCAATGTAGCCGCGGTATTTCAGGAAAATTTCCACGGCATCGGAGATTTCCTTGTCATCTCGAGCATCGTCGAGACAAGCCGATGTTCCACGTGGAACAAAGCGAAGCAATGCAGCCAAGCTGAGCTCGGGACGGGAAGCGAGGTCGGCCAGTTTCTTGGATTCGGTCAAGGGAGCGGAACCGACGGACTCCAGATAAGAATTGATATCTGTCGCCTTGACGAGCGTTGTTTCCGCAAAATCCTGGAGTTCTTGCACAGCCTCGTACTTTTTCATCGTGTAAGCGTAGCGGGATTCATCGGCCAAGCCGATCTCATGTGAACGGGTCGTCAGGCGCTGATCCGCATTGTCCTGGCGAAGCAGAATCCGGTACTCGGCGCGGGAGGTGAACATACGATAGGGTTCATCGACACCCTTGGTGATGAGGTCGTCGATCAGCACGCCGATATAAGCCTCGTCGCGATGGAGCACAAACGGATCGCGTCCATTCAATTTAAGATGCGCATTAATACCCGCCATCAAACCCTGAGCGGCGGCTTCTTCATACCCTGTGGTTCCATTGACCTGACCGGCCAAATAGAGTCCCTCGACCAAACGGGACTCCATCGTCGGACGGAGATACATCGGGTCAAAGTAATCGTATTCGACGGCGTAAGCAGGTTTGAAGATCTTTGCGTTTTCAAAGCCTTCTATGGCATGCAGCGCATCGAGCTGAACATCCAGCGGAAGTGACGACGAGAATCCCTGGAGATAGTATTCGGTCGAGCTGCGATGCTGCGGCTCGAGGAAGAGCTGGTGCGAATCTTTATCTGCAAAGGTGCGGAGCTTATCCTCGATCGACGGGCAGTAACGCGGACCCTTTCCGCCGATGAGGCCGGTGAAAAGCGGGGAACGGTCGAAGCCGGTTCGAAGAATGTCATGGACCCGCAGGTTGGTATGGCAGATATAGCAGGGCAGCTGCGGCGCGCCGGACTGAATTGTTGACGGAACTGGAAGGAAGCTGAAGCGCTCAGGGGAGTCGTCGCCGAGCTGGAGGGGCAGTTTCGAAGTATCGACGCTGCGGATGTCGATGCGCGGCGGTGTGCCGGTCTTCATCCGCGCGGTGGGGATACCCCGCTCGGCGAGCTGCTCCGTCAGACCATGGCTCGCCTTCTCGCCGATGCGCCCGCCTTCCCAAACCGTCTGTCCGACGAAAAGCTTGCCGCCGAGGAAGGTTCCGGCGGTCAGGATAACCGCCTGAGAATAGAAAATTGCACCGGTATTTGTACGGACGCCGGCAATTTTCCCATTCTCAAAGAGGAAAGACGTCGCTAAATCTGCGTAAATACTTAATTTACAATGATTTGTGAGAATTTGACGCCATTGAAAGGAAAACTCCCTTTTGTCGCACTGTGCGCGGGGACTCCACATCGCCGGCCCCTTCGAACGGTTCAGCATCCGGAACTGGAGCGTCGAGGAATCCGTGACGATACCGGTGTATCCGCCGAGCGCGTCGATCTCACGGACAATCTGTCCTTTGGCTATTCCGCCGACAGCGGGATTGCAGGACATGCGCGCGAAACCGTCGAGGTCCATCGAGATGAGCAACACGGACGAACCGAGGTTCGCCGCTGCCATCGCAGCCTCACAGCCGGCATGTCCGCCACCGACGACGATGATGTCAAAGCGTGGATCTGTCATGCGAGCGTCTTCAAAAGAGCAAGGGCGGCGTTCTCCTGCCTGCGCATTTCTGCCTGGTCCTCCGGCGAATGGTCGTCGAAGCCAATCAGATGCAGCACGCCATGAATGATGACGCGGTGGAGTTCTTCATCGAAAGAGGCGGCACCGTACTCCTTGGCGTTGGCCCGGACCGTATCAACACTGATGATCAGGTCTCCGGAGAGAACATCTCCCTCGCAGTAATCAAATGTAATGATATCCGTATAATAGTCATGACCGAGGTATTGCTTATTGACCTCAAGAATGTAAGGGTCCGAGCAGAATACGACGGAAAGGTCGCCAAGACGCATTTCTGCCTGGGAGACAATCTCCTTGATCCAGCGGCTGGTCAGCCGGCGGGAACCCAAGCGGAAAGAGGTTTCTTCGGTCTGGTACGTTATCATAAGCATCAATTTTACTGCAAATCTACAACTATTAAATCAAAAAATTATGAAAAGAGAATATTTCTTCCTATCTTTGACGGACTGAAAGCCTTTTTTTGACAATAAAAACACAAACATATGGAAACCAAGAAATCAGTAAAAGCCAGCCTCGAGAACAAGAGAATTCTGTTCCTCGAGATCGGATTGGTTCTTGCCCTCGCCGCCGTCTGGGCCGGCTTCTCCTGGGAGACCAAGGAAGCCGAGGAGTCCAAGATGAAGAAAGAGGTGAAGATGGAAGAAGAGACCGAACAGGAAGAGGTCATCATCGAAGAAGAGAAGAAGCCTGAAATCCCGCCGGAGGAGCAGCCCGAAGAGGAGCAGTTCACCGATGAGATCGAGGAAGTCGAAGATGATGAAGATGAGACCGTGCAGCGCATCGACGAAGACCAGGAAATCGAAATTGTCCGCGTCGAACGCCACGAGAACGTGGAAGTAGAGGAGGAGGAAGAAGAAGTCGAGACCGTCGAATTCTTCCGCGTCGAAGTAAAGCCGACCTTCCAGGGCGGCGACCCGAACGCCTTCTCGAAGTGGGTTGCACAGCACCTCCAGTATCCTGAGATTGCGAAGGAGAACGGTATCAAGGGCCGTGTTATCCTCCAGTTCACGATCGGTGTCGACGGTAAGCTGACCGATATCAAGGTTGTCCGCGGTGTAGACAAGGCGCTGGATGACGAAGCCGTCCGTGTCGTCAAGTCCTCCCCGAAGTGGACCCCTGGCAAGCAGAGAGACCGTGCAGTCAAGGTTACCTACACCTTCCCGGTTATCTTTGAGCTGAGATAAGTTATTTACACTCAAAAAAAGGCCGTCCAAAGGATGGCCTTTTTTTAAGACCAAGGAATGATAGAACAGGCGAATCAACATAGCGAGAAAGCTGTTTTTATCGGGGTTGTCCTCGAGAAAAACGGGGAGCGGAAAGTGCTCGAATACCTTGAGGAGCTTGCGTTCCTGGCCGAGACGGCCGGGGCGGTTCCCGACCGCAAGTTCATCCAGCGGATGGACCGGCCGGACAAATCCACCTACATCGGCACCGGTAAGCTCAAGGAAATCAAGGCCTACTGCGAAGAGAACGATATCGAATACGTCATCTTCGACGACGAACTGACGGGCACCCAGCAGCGCAACATCGAGCGCGAATTGGACAACAAGGCCCTCAACGTCATCGACCGGACGAGTCTCATCCTCGAAATCTTCGCCCAGCGCGCCAAGACTTCCTACGCCAAGATGCAGGTCGAGCTGGCCCACTACCAGTATATGCTCCCGCGCCTCGCGGGCATGTGGACCCACCTTGAGCGCCAGCGCGGCGGCATGGGGACCCGCGGCGGTATGGGTGAGACCCAGATCGAGGTCGACCGCCGAATCGTCAAGCAGCGCATCACCAAGCTCAAGGAGGATCTCCGCAAGGTCGACCGCCAGATGGCGACCCAGCGCAGCAACCGCGGCTCTCTCGTACGCCTGGCCCTCGTCGGCTACACGAACGTCGGCAAGAGCACGCTGATGAATCTCCTCGCCAAGAGCGACGTTTTCGCGGAGAACAAACTGTTCGCCACGCTCGACACGACCGTCCGCAAGGTTGTCATCGAAAACGTCCCCTTCCTGCTGAGCGACACCGTCGGTTTCATCCGCAAGCTCCCGACCCAACTCGTCGAAGCCTTCAAGAGCACGCTCGACGAGGTCCGCGAGGCCGACATCCTCGTCCATGTCGTCGACATCTCCCATCCCGAATTCGAGGAGCAGATGCAGGTCGTCGAGCGGACCCTCCAGGACATAGGAGCCGGCGGAAAACCCGTCTATGTCGTCTTCAACAAAGTCGACGCCTACCGTCATGAAGAGTATGACGAGTTCTCCCTCGAGCCGAAAAAGCCCGAGAACCGCACGCTCCAGGAGCTGCAGCACAGCTGGATCGCCGAGGAGAAGACCCCCTGTATCTTCATCTCCGCCCTCCAGAAAACAGGTATCGACAAACTGCGCAACGACATCTACAAGATGGTCGCCGAAATCCACGCCGGCCGCTATCCTTTTAACAATTTCCTCTGGTAATCCCCATGCAAGATTGACAGAAAGAAGGGTTTACTATTACTGGAATTCCTGTAAAATGAGAAGACTCACACCTATATTTATTATTCTGCTGCTGTCCGCCTTTCCGCTCCGGGCCCAAAACGACGTCGCCCGCTTCGAACAGGATGCCGGCGGTCTCTCCACGCTCTATCGCGGCCGGCTGCAGAAGTCCATTCCCTTCCGCTACAACGGCACTCCCTATCTGGACACCCGCGCCTTCAAAAAAGGCGATATGCTCTATAACGGCAAGCACTACACGGACGTCCTGCTCAATCTGGATGCTTCCGCCCAGGAACTTGTCATCCGCCCGGACATCAACTCCGCCGGCGTGATCCTCTTCCGGGACCAGGTCGCCTGGTTCTCCGTCGGAAGCCGCCGTTTTATCAATCTCCGTTACATCGGTTATGACAACGTTCCGGAGGGCTATTATGAAATCGTCCGCAACGGACGGGAACCCATCTTGAGAATGAGTTTCAAGGTCCTCAAGGCAGCCACCAACATGCTCAGCGCGAAGGCACTCGACGACATGGATGAGAATTACGACGCGGGCGTGGTCAGTTACTTTGAGCGCGAAGAGAAGTACTACATCCTCCAGGAAGACGGAAGCCTGCGGAAGATCGGCTCGGGCAAAGCCCGCCGACTGCTCAGAAAAGGCTTTGACATGACCGGAAGTCCGCTTTCGGAGGAGGCGTTTGTCTGGCACCCGGAAACGGAGACCGCCGAAGGAACCCTCCCGAAAAGCCGTTTCGACAAGCGGACGGCGCAGTTGCTCCCAGCGGGTTATTTCGATGAAGCCAAAGAAAAGGAGGATACCACCGCCAGCCAGGGCGCCATGACCGTCACTTTCCGCAACAAAATCTATGAAATCGGGGAGGAAGGCCGGAGCAAAGGCGGCAAGGCAACCGTCACCGGCATTGTCTATGAGGCCGAAACGGGCCTTCCGCTGCCCGGAACGGTCATATTCGATGACAAGACCCACACCTACGCCCGAACCGATAAGAACGGACGATACACGATCTCCCTCCCCGCCGGAGACAACATCCTCAACTTCAACGCCGACACCAAGGAAGACCTGCCGCTGAAAATCAAGCTCTTCTCGAGCGGAACGCTGGATGTCGTCATGACGGAGCGGATCAATTACCTGGAAGGCGCCGTCATCTCCGCCAGCAGCATCGAGCAGCACAAGTCCAGCGCCATCGGCGTGGAAAAAGTCAGCATCAAGACCCTGACCAAAATCCCGACCGCCTTCGGTGAAGGAGACGTCCTGAAGGCCGTCCTGACCCTCCCCGGCGTCAAGACCGTCGGTGAAGCATCCGGCGGATTCAACGTCCGCGGCGGCTCGGCGGACCAGAACCTCGTCCTCTTCGACGACAACACGATCTACAACCCGAGCCACCTCTTCGGCATCTTCTCGGCCTTCAACCCCGACATCGTCGACAATGTGGAACTCTACAAGAGCTCCATCCCGGCCGAATACGGCGGCAGAATCTCCTCCGTGCTCAGCGTCAACACCCGAAAGGGCGACCCGGACAAGTTCAAGGGCTCGCTCGGCATCGGTCTCCTGACCAGCCGCGTCCACCTCGAAGGCCCCATCAAAAAAGGAAAGACCTCCTTCATCGCCGCAGCCCGCACCACCTATTCCGACTGGCTGATGAAGATGCTGCCCAAAAACAGCGCCTACGCCGGTGGCGGCGCGACGTTCACCGACGCCAACCTCGGCATCACCCACCGCTTCGACGACCGCAACTCGCTGCAGCTGAACGGCTATTTCGCGACGGACCGCTTCGCCTTCAGCGGCGACACGACCTTCCGCTACACGAACGTCAACGCCTCCATCGCCTTCCGCCACAAAGGCCCCGAGGGCGGCTCCTTCAAGCTCAGCGCCGGCTATGACCATTACGGCAACGTCCTCGGCGCCCACAGCTGGGAGACCGGTGCCTATGACCTGACAACCATCATCCGCCAGGGCTTCCTGAAAGCCGGCTGGGTCCGCCCGATCGGCAACCACACACTCTCCTTCGGCTCGGACATCATCGGCTACTTCCTCGACCCGGGCATCATGGATCCCTATGGCGAACAGTCCCAGATAAAGGCTGCCCGGCTGGATCGGGAATTGGGTCTGGAACCCTCGGTATACGTATCGGAGCGATGGGCACCCAGCGACCGCTTTGCCGTTGACGGTGGCCTCCGCCTTTCCTCTTTCCTGGCGCTGGACCCGAGCCAGTTCTATGTCGGACCGGAGTTCCGCTTCTCGGCGAAATACTCCCCGGCGCGTTTCTTCACACTCAAGGCCGGTATCAACACCATGCGCCAGTACATCCATCTGATCTCCAACACCTCCGCCATCTCCCCGATGGACACCTGGCGGCTCTCCAGCAAGGATATCGTCCCGACGACGGGCTGGCAGGGCGCAGCCGGCGCCTACTGGACGCTGCTCGGAGCCAATCTGGACCTCTCGGTGGAAGGCTACTACAAGCAGAGCCGCAACGGACTGGATTACAAGAGCGGCGCCCTGCTGTCGATGAACCCGAACATCGCCGATGAGCTGGTTCCCGTGCGCGGAAAAGCCTATGGCGTCGAATTCATGATCAACAAGCCCTCCGGCCGCCTGACCGGCTGGGTCTCCTACACTTACTCCCGCAGCCAGCTGCAGGAAATGAACGACCGCGGCGTCCAGACCATCAACCAGGGCGACTGGTACAACGCTCCCTACGACAAACCGCACGAATTCAAATTCGCCGGGAACTACGCCCTGACGCACCGGTTCAGCCTCTCGCTGAACGTAGACTACTCCACCGGACGGCCGATTACCATTCCGATCGGTAAGTACTACTACGGCGGCCAGTGGCGTTTGGCCTACTCCGAACGCAACAGCCACCGGATTCCCGATTACTTCCGCATCGACGCGGCGGTCAACATCGACCCGGGCCACTACCTCAAGGCCCTGGCCCACGCCTCGGTGACCATCGGCGTCTACAACATCACCGGCCGCAAGAACCCGTACTCCGTGTTCTACAAGACCGAAAAGAACGGACGGGTCAACGGTTACATGCTCTCCGTCTTCGCGACCCAGGTCCCTTACATCAACCTCAACATTCTCTTCTGATGAAAGCATTGCACTATATATACAGCGCCGTGGCGGTCCTTCTGGGCCTGTCCTCCTGCATCTATCCCTACGATGCCGACATCTCGAAGGATACCGACCAGACCGTCGTTATCGAAGGGGAAATCCTCGTCGGCGGCACCAGCACCATCCGCCTTTCCTACCTGACCGACCTGGCCCGTACATCGGCCAACCATCCCGCCGGCAGGGCCTGGATCGAGGATGAGGACGGAAAGCGGTATGAAGCCTCCAACATAAGCCTCTCCTGGACCATCAACATCCCGATGGAAAACGCACCCAGCGGCAAACGGTACCGGGCCATTGTCGAAGTGGACGGAGAGACCTACCAGTCCGAATGGCTCGAGGCCGACCCGAAACCGGTCATCACCGGCATCCATTTCGGCAGCGACGGCCGCCAGGTTACCGTCTATGTAGACGTGGACGCCCAGGCCTGCCGCAGCGGTTACATGGGCTTCGCCTATGAGGAAACCTGGCAGTTCCATGCCGATTTCATCCCGGAATATGTCATCAATCCGACGAACTGGTCCTACTCGGAAATGATGACGTCCTGGCCCTACTACTGGTGCTACCGCAGCAACGAGTCGCTGCAGATGGTCCTGCTCGACTATTCGACGCTAGAAGGGGTCGAGACCAAGCAGTATCCGATCAAGAATTTCTCCTGCGCCGATTCCCGCAACCACCAGCGGTATTCCATCCTCGTCAAGGCCTTTGCCCTCTCCCGGGATGCCTACCTTTACAACAAGCAGACGCAGGAAATGTCCGAACAGGGCGGCGATCTCTTCTCGCCGGAGCCTGGCATCCTCCAGGGAAATCTGGTCTGTACGAGCGACGAAGGCCGCCCCGTCATGGGACTCGTTCTCGCCGCGGAAGTGGCCACGAAACGGGCCTTCCTCAATAACATGTACCTCCGCGTCACAAAGCAGGACGACAGTTTCATGATCGACGTCCCGCAGGAAAAGATGCCGGTATTCTATTATGACATGAACTACCGGCCTATCAAGAAGACCACGATTGACGAAAAAGAAACCATCGGCTGGGGACCACACCGCTGCATCAACTGCATCGAAGCGGGCGGCACCCAGGAAAAACCCGATTTTTGGGATGAGTATGAAGAATAGAGTTTGTCTGATCCTCCTGCTTTCCGCCCTGTCGCTGCTGACGGCACGGGGCCAGGAGAAACTATATGTAACCACGGACCGCGGGGCCTACATTGCCGGAGACCGCGTCTACTTCTCCCTGTTCTGTGTCGACGGAGAAGGCCGCCAGAGCGATTTCAGCGCCGTATCCTACCTCGAGCTCCTTTCCACGGACGGCACGGTAGCCGAGGCAAAAGCGGGCCTTTTCGAGGGTCGTGGAGCCGGTTCCTTCTTGATTCCCCCGACGGCGCCGACCGGTCATTATCTGCTCATTGCCTACACAGCCGGCGGACAGGTCGTCCCGGAAGGCGGCAGGCTGCTCTCCGTCTACAACACCACCTCCACGGCCCGTGTCAAGGACGGCGTTACCATCGTCCCCAAAGGACAGTGGAGCGCCCCTGAGCTGAAGGAGCAATACGACCGGGAGCTGGTGCTCACATTCCCCAGAAACGCCCAACCGGGCAGTACGCAGAAACTTCTGGTCCACGCTCCAGCCGGGACCGATATCGCCCTCTCCGTCAGCCGGGAGGATGGACTGGCCAGCCCCGACGGAAAGTCCCTGCAGGCCTTCCTACAGGGAGGAAAAACCGCACTTAGTCCCAACAACAAAGAATATGAAGGGGAAATCATCGTGGCGCAGGTAGAAGGTCTCGAACGCAGCTCACTGTCGGGAGGCGACCGGGTGACCGCTTTTCTTTCCTCTACCGGCAGCCCGTCCAATATCTATATAGGAAGGAGTGACACGGACGGACAGATCCGCTTTTTCACCAACAACATTTACGGCAACCGGGAGCTGGTCTGCGAAGTCAGTTCCATGAGCGGCCGCAGCTGCCACATCTCCTTCGCCAGCCCGTTCATTCACCCGGAAACAGGTCCCCTTCCCGCCCTGGTCCTCAGCCCGTCCATGCAAGATGCCCTGGAGGCCCGTAAGGCGGCCTTGAAGGCCGAATCGGAGCAGGAACTCGACACGCTGGTGCGTTTCCTGCCGAAACGGAATGACCTGTTGCTGTCCGGAATCACCCCGAAAAGATACCATCTCGACGACTATACCCGCTTCCCGACCGTGCGGGAAATCTGCGTGGAGTTCATTCCCGAGTTGCAGTTCACGAAAAAAGACGGTCGCTGGCGCATCCGCATGTTTGTCTCCGACGCGACAAGCTCCCGTCAGATCCTGATGGACAACATCCTGGTCCTGATGGACGGCGTGATCCTGACCGACCATGGGATGCTGGAAGACTTCGACGCGATGCTCCTGGAAGATATCGACATCTACGCGCAGGCCATCACCATCGGCGAGGTAACCTTCAACGGCATCGTCAACTTCATCACAAAAAAGAACTACGTGACCGCCCTCCATTTCCCGGAGAACGTCCGCGTAGTTGATTTCATGGGTGTGTCCTATCCGGTAGCTTATCCGGGCGACACGGAGCCGGCGGCGGGCCGCCAGCTGCTCTATTGGAATCCGGCCCTGGAAGTTCCGGAGGAAGGATGCAGCGTGGATATCTGCCTGCCTTCCAATCCCGGAAACTTCCGCATTCTCGCCGAGGGCTGGACCCCGGACGGACAGCCGGTCAAGACGGAATTCCTGATCAGTACAGATTAGAGAGGACTTTCTCCGGAACGGAGGCAATCTTCTTGTACGTATCCTTTTCGGAATTCGTGCTCAGAATGAGTTCGGATTCGGAAATCTCTGCCGTATAGGGTCCCCAGGCCTTTCCGCCCGTATAGGAACCCGTCAGCTCGTTCTTCTTCCCCAGCTTATACGATCCGTCGAAGCGGGTATAACGTCCCTCTCCGATCCGCTGATAGAGCGTGAAAGCGCCTTCATGAAACTCGATATACACGTCGACGGAGACCGTTCCGACCGTGGTCGTCTTGGTCGCCACGTTGTAGAGTTCCCAGCAGCCCTCGATCGAGGCTTCATCTTTTTCACCATGGGACTTGCCGCAGGAAACGGCGGCGAGGGTCAGGACGGCCGCTACGGCCGTCAGGACCATTGTACGAATCTTCATCATAACCAACCTCCATTTCCATTGCCGCCATTGGCCGCTTCGCGGGAAATGACGGATAATACACGTGTGATTTCCATACCGCCGGGAGGATTGTTCCCACCGCCCAGCGCGCTGCCGCCGCCGACAGCCCGGATGATGAATTTACCGGAACCAATCTGCGTCGGGTGGATATACAGACGGCCGAACTGGATATAAGCCTTTCCGCTCGCATCCATCACGGCAGGATTCTTGGCGTCACTCACCGGCGAGACTGCCTCGAGTCCCATCGAATCAATCGTCGCGGAATCTGCTTCGATTGACAGATAGGTAAGAGAGGTGGAAGACGTGCCTAGTAGCGGGGTCAGGTCGATCCACTGTGCGCGACCGGTCTGGGCCGTAGAACTGGGCGTCCCCTCAATGTGCATCATCAGGCGCCAGGCGTCGATGGCGCCGGTACCCATCTGGTGATAATAGGGCGCCAGCTCCAGATCGGCAATACTCCAGCCTTTCAGGTAGGTCTTTTTGGCCGTACTGGCGATACGCTGGTCGATGTCGTCCGTGGAGGAGAGGATCATTTCCTTGAACTCCTGCACGGTAAAGGTCTTGCCCAGCTGCTTGGCATAGGAAAGGGCCAGGGCCACGACGCCGCTCACGTGCGGGCAGGCCATGGAGGTTCCCTGCATATAACCATAGTCGGAGCCGGCAATGTCCTTCGGCAGCGTCGACAGGACCATGGATTTCTGATACTGTTCCCGCGTGCCGGTCAGGTGACCGACCTCACCGCCCGGAGCGCAGATATTGCAGCCGGGACCATAATTGGTATAATAGGTAGGCAGGAAGTCCGGACCGAAAGCGGCGACGCTGACGATATCATAGAAGGCGCCGGGATAATGGGCGTAGTTGTTGTTCTCATTGCCTGCAGCAAAAATGGCGATATTACCGTTCAGGACGGGATTGTTCTTACAGGCTTCGAAATAGTGGATAGCGTCGACTTCTGCCGATCCTACCTGCTGGATGTAATTGTTGTCCGAGACGAATTTGGTACTGAATCCATAAGAGCAGGAGATAACAGATGCACCATTGTCAGCAGCATATTTGATGGCTCTGGAAGTGGAACCGCCGCGCTTGCCGGAGAAAATCTGGCAGGACATGATGCGGCAACCATCGCCCTTTCCGCTGCCGCCGGCGATACCGGCTACGCCGCGGTTGTTGTTGCTGACGGCGGCAATGGTACCGGCACAGTGTGTGCCATGGCCGGAATCGTTGGCATTTTCCCAGTTGATATTCGCATTATTATCAACGAAATTATATCCGTAGATATCGTCTATGTATCCGTTTTCGTCGTCATCAATGCCGTTATCCGGAATCTCGCCCGTATTCATCCACATATTGGCAGCCAGATCCGGATTCGAATAGCAGACCGCTTCATCCACAACGGCAACGATAATATCCGGGTCGCCGCAGGTCAGGCGGGCCCATACATCCTTCACATTGACATCCGCACCCTTGACAGCAGTAGAGGAATAGGTTTTGCTGCCCTGGTTGTTATAATGCCACTGGTCAATGAGCATGGGGTCATTGAACTTTCCGGGCACGATGGCTTTTGTCGCAAAGACTTCCTCTGCCGGATAAGCAATCCCGTCGGAAGCCTTCTGCGGATAGCACTCATACTCAGCTATGGAGACGGCAGCCATAGCGGCTGTCTCACGAACCAGCTGATGCACGTCCGCGCCTTCTTCCAATTCTATATAATACCAGCGGTCCAGGCCGAACTGGTGCTCCAACTCCTTGCGGTCCTTGCGGGAAACGAAAAGCGGCTCGATCGAAGCGACACCTTCCTTCTCCAGGAAAGCCGAGAGCATTTCCTCGTTCGGAACGGTCTCGAATTTCACCTGGAAAGCCGAAGCGTTGTACTCATCACTCAGCTGGACAACCTTGGTTTCCAATGCGCGCGGTGACACCACCATCTCCTCCGGCAGGTTCTCCTGCACTTTCGAACAGGCGGCGACAAGCAGCGCAAGCGAAAAGATAAAAAAGCTTTTTTTCATTTTTTTGTTTTAAGAAAAGGCCAGGTGCACTGGCACCTGGCCTTTAATAATAAGCAAAAGCTTCGTGATTACTTGACCGTGGTGAGAACACGCTCGGGAGTCTTATGCTCCTTGCGCGTGTAAACAACCTTAGCCTTCACCTGGATGCCCTGCGGGTCGCGCTCGTAGACAACCTTGGAACGGTTGAACGGGACAGCGTTGACAAGCTCGGCATTCTCGACATGACCGTTTGCACGGACAGCCGTCTTGGCAGGAGCGGCAGGAGCGGCAGCAGCGGCCTCCGGGAAGACCAGCTTGAAGTTGCCCTCCTGGTTGCCATAATACCAGCCTCCCAGATAGACATACATCTCCTTGACCGGCCAGGTCAGGACACCGTCAACCAGCGTACCGGAAGCTTCGGTCTCAATCTGGATCCAGCCGTAGTTGCTGTTGACCAACACACCGTAATCCTGTGCCTCAATGAAAACAGCATTCGGATCGTGGGCGTCAATGACAACCTCGGTATTCTTCCAGTTACCATTCTCGTAAGGAGCCATGTCTTCCTTGGTCATACCAAAGAAAGCGCCGGAGAGTTCCTGCTGGTAACCGGTAATCATATAGAGACCCGGATCGCTGGCTTCCTGATAGAAGTCGCAGGCAACCGTATAGTCAGCCTTTCCGTTGAACATGGAGGTGAAGAAACCATCGGTAAGGGTACCAGTACCAAGGCTGTTCCAGACATACGGGAGTTTCTCGGTCGTATAGCTGTCGATAGCGAAAGCATCAAGGTCGCCGTTCGTAGCCCAGACAATAATATAATAGGTTGTCTTGGGCGCGAGACCCTTGAGGATGTCGTAGAAACCACCGTCAGCGTTAATGGCAGCAAGATCTTCCTCGGAAGCACCATACTCCTTAGCGTCAGACTTGACAGCGTTCATAACTGCAGAGCCGCCGTACTGGGAAATCGTGGCCTCCGTAAAGATACCTACGTGAACCTCCGTAAGATTCTCGCCGCTGATACCATAGGCGAAGGAATCCCACTTGTGGAGATTCTGGTAACGGGCAGGCGTATCCTCCGTAAAGACACTGGCCACTACGGCCTTCTCAGCCGCATCTTCAGCGGTAATGTGGTGGATGGAGATACCATCGGAAGCCTGCGGCTTACCGGCCTCGTCATAAGCGAGCACGATCACGGTATAGTCGCCGGACTTCTCAGGCGAGAGAAGGAGAGTCGTATAATTGACTTCATACTCGTCGTCATACTCAAGAGCGACCTCCGTCATGGTCTTGTCGTCCTTCAGGAGTTCTTCGATCTTATTCGAAGTCTGGATACCGGAGAACTTGCCTTCGAAGACCTCATACTTGATGGTCTTGATGTCCACACCGGCCTCAACATAGACCGGAGTCTCACCGCCGTCGGAGTAGTCGGTCTCAAGGCTGAGGCTGTAGTCTACGCGGACATAACCTTCGGCGATGGCGACAGGGGTATTGTCCTTGTAACCATACCAGGAAGTCGTACCGTGGATCCAGTAAGCGGCGTTGAAGATGAAGCCGCCGTGGCCGTCATAGTAGCTCGGAAGATAACCGTCGGAGCCCTTGGTATAACGGTCGTAGGAGCTGGCGTAATCACCGTTGCTAAGACCCATGTCAGCGCGCATCCAATAGAAGTCACCCATGTAAACAGGGCCGTTGGAGGCGTCGTAACCGATATAGTTCGGAGCGACTTCGATCCACTGGTATTCCTGGTCGTCGATGGTGACGGTCTTGTTGAGATACCACTTGAAGCTGAGCTGGACGTTGTTACCCCAAGGGCCGAGACCCTCGGTACCATCGGCCGGGGCAAGAAGCTTACCGCCCTTGGTGGTGCAGTAACGGATGCCGTCAACCTCATAGTACTCAATCGTGATTTCGTCGTGAACCTCGCCCCAGAAATTATTATCCGTGAAAGTGAGGTTCGCGGTCTTGGAACCGTCTTCGGTCTGGAATTCCTTCATGGCGACACGAAGGACAGAGAAGTCGAGACCGGTAGCATTGGAGGAATAGATGGAAGCGTACTTGTTATCCTCGATAACGAAGTGGGCCGCATAGCTCACACCTTCGGCAGCCTTGTCGAAAGAAAGGGTGAATGTCGTTTCGGCCTGACCGTCGGCGAAGACAATGTCAGTCATCGTAAAGACGCCTTCCTCGGAATAAGTAGCCGTCACAGGAACCGTGATGGCACCTTCCGTGTTCGTACGGGCAACGGTGATCTCAATCTTCGGATCCTGGGTCGGATTGAAGACGTGGTCGCCGCTGGCGTCCTGGACAGGGAAGTAGACACCGTAGCATCCGTCAAGTTCGGGCTCGCCGGGCTTGACCTCAGTCTCCTTCTCGCAAGCGGCGAAGGTGAATGCTGCAGCGCTGATCGCAAACAAATATTTAGCAATATTCTTCATAATCTGTCTGTTTTAAAATAACATAGATTAGTCAGTAACTCCGTCGCGAAGAGTCGGATTCTGATCCATCTTCGGGAGTTCGCCACCGGTGTTGTCCACAATACCGAAGTTGGTATTGAGCTCACCGTTCGTGAAGCGCATGTTCAGCCAACCGTCGTCGGCAGCTATGTTGAAGCGGAAAGCAGGAGCGATGTTCGTGCTCTCGGCGGTGCCAAGGAAGCGGACCATCGGCTTGTTGAGGCGCTTGGTATCGATGATACCGAAACCTTCACCCCAAAGCTCGACGCGACGCTGGAACCAGATCTCGTTGATGAGTCTGTCACCGGAAGCGTTCACCGTGTAGGACGGGTCGCGATAGGTCTTGACAAAGTCTTCGAGAATCTGCTTACCCTTGGCCTCGTTGCCGTTCTTGGCATAAGCCTCGGCCTGGATGAGAAGCATTTCCTCAACACGCATCAGCGGGGAGTCTTCGGCGTTGTCCGTCGTACCGACCGGGTTGCAACCGAACTTCACGTTGGTGTAAGGGAGGAAGGCGAGCTTGTCGTCATAAGCGAACTCAGGAATATCCTGGCCGGAGGCGGAACCCTGGTTGCCACCATCCCAGGTCAGACCGTCGAGAAGGGTGGAATGGAGTTCTGCATCAACCCACCACTGCTTGCGGATGTCGGTAGCAGGAATCTTGTCCCAGAGGATCTTGTTGATCATGGTGTAGGTACCGGCACCGGCGGCATAAGCCCAGGCGGAGAAGGAACGCAGCCAGGAAGAGCTCGTGGCATAACGGAACGTCTTGGCGTTGTCAGCCGTCATGTCGAAGCCCCAGATCCAGTTATGCTCGCTGATATCCATGAAGGTCGGGTGGCTCACTTCCTCACGGGAAGCAGGCGTGTAACCTTCGGCGGCAGCTTCGGCGTCGGCAGCAGCCTCGGCGTAGTTGCACATGGTTAGATTGGCACGGGCACGGATACCGAGAGCAACCTGCTTGTCGATATACATCTTGGACGGACGCTCGTAACCCTCGAGGGCGTCAACGGCGTCGTTGAGGTCGTTCATGATGAGATCATAAATCTCAGCAACGGTAGCACGGGGGTTGTTGGTCGGGTCGGCGACATCCGGCGAGCAGATCGGAACGCAAGGCTCATCCTTAGCAACCGCATAGGTGAACTGGAAGTTCGCGGCGAGCTGCATGTAAGCATAGGCGCGGAGAACCTTGGCCTGCGCAATCATATAGATCGACTGCTGGTCTTCAACCGTCTCCGGGAAACCGGCGAGGAAGTCGTTGACATTGGCAATGATCATATAAGGAGTACGATAGCGGATAACCGGGTTACGGTAGGAGGCGTTACGGGAGGAGTACTCACCGCAGACGGAGAACCAGTTGTAACCACTGTCAGGCAGATGGGCGTCTGCACTTTCCACATCGTTGCAGTAAAGCATCATCAGGATACCCCAGTCATCGGGAGTGCCGTAACCGAAGTAGTTCGGGTTACCAATCGGGTTGAAAAGACCGGTGAACGCAGCGGAAGCACGGGAGGGAACCGCAGCATTCGTTTCCTGATACTGGGAAGACAACATCGTACCGCTTTCCGGAACAATCTCGTTCATGTCAGTGCAAGCCCAAGCGGCAAGACCGACGAATAAAACGGAAATATATCTGTAGATTTTCATTGTCTTGAACTTTTAGGAATTAGAAAGTAAGAGTAATGCCACCGGTGATGGAGCGCATCGAGGAGTAGAAACCGGAGTTCAGACCGGTACCGGAAGTCATAGAACCAAGACCCATGGAGAAGCGCGGATCCATACCCTTGCGGGCAGTCAGGACGGCGAGGTTGTCACCGGCGACATAGAGGCGGAGGCCTTCAACGCCGAACTTCTTCGTAAACTTGTTGGGCAGGGTGTAACCAAGGGTAACATTGTTGATGCTCAGATAGTTGGAGCTGATCAGGAAGCGGTCGAGAGCGGACTGGGCAACCTGGATGTCACCATCGTTGCGAGGGATGTCGGTGTTGGTGTTCTCCGGCGTCCAGGCATTGAGGATATCCTTATGCCAGGCCTGACCGGCGGAAGCCTGCGTATGCATGAGAGCCTGGTAGGAACCATCGTAGTACTTACCACCGAGCTGGAAGGAGAACTGGCAGCTGAAGTCGACACCATAAGCGCTCACGCTGGTACCGAAACCACCAAAGAGCTTCGGAAGGACAGAACCGAGGTTGTACTGGGTCGCATCGGCGAACTTCTTCGTGATGACAGTGGTCGTCAGCTTTTCGTCGATCTGCTTCTGGGTCGGACGGGCAACAGCAGTCGTTGTCGGGTTACCCTCGTCGTCGAGGAGAACCTCGCTGTAGTACTGGGCCTCACCCGTTGCAGGATCGACACCGGCGAACTTGTACATGTAAGCGTCGTAGATGGAACCACCGACCTTCAGGATGCGGTTACCGCTGCGGATACCGTTCTCGGAAACACTCTCATCGAGTTCGAGGATCTTGTTGATATAGTGGCTGACGTTGGCATTCCAGGTCCAGTAGACGTTCTTGGTCTGGAGGATCTTACCATCGAGGGAGAGTTCGAAACCGCGGTTGCGGATGGAACCGACGTTCACCGGAATAGTACCGGTCGGGTTACCGGCGGACTGAGGAACGCTCTTGGAATAGAGCAGGTCCTCGGTCTTGCGGGAGAACCACTCGAAGGTACCGTTGAGGTAGCCGCCGAGGAGTTCGAAGTCAGCACCGATATTGAAGGACTTGGAGGTTTCCCAGGTCAGTTCTTCGTTACCGACATAAACCTTCTCAACCTTATAACCGTCCGTCTCGCTCCAGGAGTGGTTGTACTGATCGGAATAAGGATAGTAACCACCGATGTTGTCGTTACCCTGGATACCGTAGCTCACTTTGAGTTTGAGCATGTCGACGGGCTTTACCTTGAACCAGTCTTCCTTGCTGATGAGCCAGGCGGCACCGGCGGAACCGAAGTTACCCCAGCGATGACCCTCGGCGAAGCGGGAGGAAGCATCACGACGATAAGAAGCGCTCACGAAGATCTTGCCGGCGTAGTCATACTGCATACGGGCAAGGAAACCCTGGGTCGTGTAACGGTTCGTAGCGGAAGCGTTGCTAACCATGGAACCGGTACCGTCAGCGTTGTTGAGTTCGCCGACGAACGGGTTGAACAGGTGGTAGTTGCTACCGGAGAGGCTCTGGGAAGTCAGTTCATACTTCTCGAAACCGGCGAGGAAATCCACATTGTGGTCAGCGGCGACAGTGAACTTGTATTCAGCAAGATACTGCTGGTTGACCGTGAACATGCGGCTGTGACTGACACCGACATAACCGTCGGTACCGGAGGAACCGGCGAACTGGCTGCCGAGGGAAGAAGAACGGGTGTTGTCAATCGTGAAACCGATATTGGCCGTCAGGGACAGACCCTTGAGCGGAGTGAGGTTCGCACCGAACTTGCCGGTGAGGACGTCAGCGTAGGAAACCGAACGGTCATATTCGTTGTCACGGACAGCGTTACCGACGGCCCATGCGCGGGTCTGGTTCGTGTTGTTGGAATCGTAGAGGATACGGCCATTCTCCTTGACGATGTAAGGATTGCCGTTCTCATCGAGTTTGCGGACATACAGCGGATAGATAGGAGCCATGTTGTTCGCAATGTAGAAGAGGTTGCCGGAGGAGCCGTAGCTGTCGCTCCAGTCAGCGGACTTGGAGTCGGTGTGGGAGATGCTCATCGAGGAGGTGAGACGCATCCAGGACTTGGCCTGGTATTCAGCGTTCAGACGGCCCGTGTAGCGCTTGTAGTCGGAGTTGTTGACGATACCGGAGTTGTCGAGGTAACCGACACTGGCATAGTAGTTCATCTTGCTGCCGACGCTGCCGGAAGCGGAGACGTTGTACTCCTGACGGACAGAGTTGTGGAAAGCTTCCTTGTACCAGTCATCCGGGATGTAGTAGTACTCACCATCGGTGTAACCGAGCTTGGCGTTCGGGTTGAGCTTGAAGTTCGTACCGATGAGGTTCTGGCCATCCGGAACGGTATAGACCTGATAACCGAGACCGCCGTTGTTCTGGTCGAAGAGAACCGTGTTGGCGTAGTTGTAGCTCTCGGCAACGGAGTGACCGGAATAGTAGTACTGGTTGTAGAGCATCGTGTAGAAGGTCTCATAGTACTGACCCGGGTCGGTAATCACGTCGTACTGAGGGATCAGACGGGAGTTGACACCGATACGGCCGTCGAACTTGACCTTCGCATCACCGGCGCTACCTTTCTTGGTGGAGATGATGATAACACCATTCGCACCACGGTGACCGTAGATAGCGGAAGCGGCAGCATCCTTCAGAACGGACATGGATTCAACGTCCTGAGGGTTGATGTCGGAAATGGCACCGTCATACGGAACACCATCGAGGATAACGAGCGGGGAGTTGCTGGCACTCATGGAACCGATACCACGGATGCGGATGGTGTTGGCACCGCCGCCTGCCGGGTCACCGCTGGAAGTAGTAACCTGCACACCAGGGGTCGTACCGGCGAGGGCGCTGGTAACACTGGTGGCCACTTTCTTCTCGATGGTTTCAGCCTTGACTGCGCTGGCGGAACCCGTGAAGGAACTCTTCGTCGCGGTACCATAGGCAACGACGATGGTCTCGTCCAGGATCTGGGTGTCAGTTGCGAGAACAATCTCGATAACACCACGGCCGTTCACAGGAACTTCCGCGGACTGATAGCCCATGCATTCAACCTGCAGGACGCCATCAGCGGGAACATTCAAGGTGAAAGCACCAGAGATGTCTGTCATGGTATAGACGGAATTGTTTCCTTTCAGGACCACAGAGGCCTGGACAACGCCGTCGCCGTTCTCGTCAAGGACGGTACCCTTTACAGAGATCCTCTGTGCATAGGCCGTAGCTGACAAAACCAGCAATACCATGGCTGCGAAAAAAATACGGATTTTTTTCATAAGCATTTGGGTTAATTAAACATAAATATTGATACAAAAATCTATTTGCATCTTAAACACGTACGCCGATTTTATACGTCATACTCCGCAAAGATGAGAAAAACAAATGAGAATTGCAAACAATACTAATAATTTAAATAGCGCATAAAAGCAAATAATTTGCCTGTTTTTTCATTTTTTCGTTGGAAAAGCTGGAGTATAGAATTTCATTTAGCAAGCAATTTTTGCCTTTTTAGTTATAATTTTAAATTTGAAAATTTTTTAAAAATTATTCGAAATCTCGCGAAAAATGCAAAAAAATCCGGCCTTCCGGTCGGATTCTCAGCTTTATATATAAGAGGTATCCTACTCGCGGAATTTTGCCTTGATATACTCGCGGTTCAAACGGGCGATATGATCAATGGTGATGTGCTTCGGGCACTCCATTTCGCAGGCGCGGGTGTTGGTGCAGTTACCGAAACCGAGTTCGTCCATCTTGGCGACCATGGCCTTGGCGCGGCGGGCAGCCTCCGGACGACCCTGCGGCAGCAGTGCCAGAGAGGATACGCGAGCAGCGACAAAGAGCATCGCAGATCCGTTTTTACAGGTAGCTACACAGGCACCGCAACCGACACAGGCCGCGGCATCCATACTATTCTCAGCATCATCGTGCGGAATCAGGATGGTGTTGCCGTCCTGGGCGGAACCGGCACGGACGGTGATAAAACCGCCGGCCTGGAGGATTTTGTCGAAGGCTCCGCGGTCCACCACGAGGTCCTTGATGACCGGGAAACCGGCGCTGCGCCAGGGTTCGACGGTAATCGTGGCGCCGGGTTTGAAGTGGCGCATGAAGAGTTGGCAGGTAGTCACCTGATCGTCCGGACCGTGGGCACGTCCGTCAATATACAGGGAACAGGCACCGCAGATACCCTCACGGCAATCGTGATCGAAGGCGATGGGCTCGATACCCTTGCGGATCAGCTGGTCATTGAGGATATCCAGCATTTCGAGGAAGGATGCATCCTCCTCAACATCGGTGACGTGATAGGTCTCGAAGCGACCCTTGGCCTTTGCGTTTTTCTGACGCCAAACTTTGATATCGTATTCCATAATCGCTTAGTCTTTGTAGTTACGGGTCGCAATCTTGATGTTCTCGTATTTGAGGGGCTCTTTGTGGAGTTCCGGTTCCTTGCCTTCACCCTTGTATTCCCAGGCGGCGACATACATGAAGTTCTCGTCGTCACGCTTGGTTTCGCCTTCCTCGGTCTGCATTTCGAGGCGGAAGTGGCCGCCGCAGGATTCCCGGCGGTTCAAGGCGTCGCGCGCCATCAGTTCGCCGATATCGAAGAAGTCGACAAGGCGGAGGGCCTTCTCCAGTTCCTGGTTGAACTCTTCATTGGTACCCGGCACGCGGACGGTTTTCCAGAATTCCTCGCGGAGGGCCTTGATTTCCTCAATACCCTTCTTGAGGCCGGCTTCGTCACGGGCCATACCTACATATTCCCACATGATGTGGCCGAGTTTCTTGTGGATACTGTCCACGGTCTCAGTCCCCTGAACGGCAAAGAGTTTCGCGATGCGCTCCTTGACGGCTTTTTCGGCCTCTTCGAACTCAGGAGCGTTGGTGTCTGTCTTCGGCTCCGCGAACTTGTGGGACAGATAGTCGCCTATCGTGTAAGGAAGTACGAAATAACCGTCGGCAAGACCCTGCATGAGGGCGCTGGCGCCGAGGCGGTTGCCGCCGTGATCGGAGAAGTTGGCTTCACCGATGGCGTAGAGACCCGGGATGGTGGTTTGGAGGTCATAGTCGACCCAGAGACCGCCCATCGTATAGTGGATGGCGGGATAGATCATCATCGGCTCTTCCCAAGGGGAGGTACTGGTGATCTTCTCATACATGTCGAAGAGGTTGCCATAGCGTTCCTGAACTCTCTGGTGGCCGAGGCGCTTGATGGCGTCGGCAAAGTCGAGGAAGACGGCGAGACCTGTCTCGTTCACGCCGAAACCGGCGTCGCAGCGCTCCTTGGCGGCACGGGATGCCACGTCACGGGGGACGAGGTTACCGAAAGCCGGATAACGGCGCTCGAGATAGTAGTCGCGATCCTCTTCCGGGATCTGGGACGGCTTGATTTCATGTTTACGGAGTTTCTCCACGTCCTCTTTCTTCTTCGGAACCCAGATACGGCCGTCATTGCGGAGAGACTCGGACATAAGGGTCAGTTTGCACTGCTGGTCGCCGTGTACCGGGATACAGGTCGGGTGGATCTGCGCAAAGCACGGGTTGGCGAAGAAGGCACCCTTGCGGTAGGCCTGCATGGCGGCAGAGCCGTTGGAGTTCATCGCGTTGGTCGAGAGGAAATAGGTATTGCCGTAGCCGCCGGTCGCGAGGACGACGGCATGGGCGCCGAAGCGCTCGATTTCGCCGGTGACGAGGTTGCGGGCGATGATACCCTTGGCCTCACCGTTGATAATCACGAGGTCGAGCATCTCGTGGCGAGGATAACTCTTGACGGTGCCGGCGGCGATTTCCTTATTCAGGGATGCATAGGCACCGAGAAGGAGCTGTTGACCGGTTTGTCCGCGGGCATAAAAGGTACGGCTGACCTGGACGCCACCGAAGGAACGGTTGGCAAGATATCCGCCGTACTCCCGGGCGAAGGGAACGCCCTGGGCGACACACTGGTCGATGATGGCCGCACTGACTTCCGCGAGACGGTAGACGTTGGCCTCCCGGCTGCGGTAATCACCACCCTTGATCGTGTCATAGAAAAGGCGGTAGACGGAGTCGTTGTCGTTCTGGTAGTTCTTGGCTGCATTGATACCACCCTGAGCCGCTATGGAATGCGCCCGGCGCGGAGAATCACTGATGCAGAAGATCTTGACGTTGTAGCCCATTTCGCCGAGGGAGGCAGCTGCGGACGCTCCGCCAAGACCGGTACCGACGACGATGACCTCGAGTTTCCGCTTGTTGTTCGGGGAGACAATGCGAATCTCTGATTTACGCTTGGTCCATTTTTCAGCCAGCGGTCCGTCAGGAATCTTGGAAATAAGTTTAGTATCGGCCATGTGTTGTATAGTTAGTTGATATTAATTCGTATATCAGTTTGCAATTTTAATCATTTTTCGGCAAAAGACCTAATTTCTGCAGGCACAACATCCCTTTTTCTTTTCAGGAAGGAAAAATTCCTCCAGCGGTACCCGGTCCGGACGACCGAGACAGGCAAAGGTGCGGTCACCTTCAAAAATAATAGCCGAGGCAGTTATATTGCGAAGAATCGGCTTGCCGGAAAGGGAAATCTTATTAATCAGAAACGTATGATCCCATTGAGCGACAGGTACTTCCGTATTCGCCAGAATCTCGCAGGCTTTTTCATAACGATCCACTCCCTTGCGGTCCTCTTTGCGGCCCGTGCAGGTAAAATTCGTCACCACCCGGTAACCGGAAGGCTCCTCGTTGACGTCAAACTTGACCCAGCTGTGGTTGTTGACCTCGTACCAGGCGGCACCTCCCTCGCCATCAATGACGCCGAAATTCGCCTCCACGCCCATCGGACGGGACAGCGTATCGAGCAGCCGCTCAAAATCGGCCGTCGTCCGGCAGATTTCCAGTGCCCGGTACATCACCAGTCCTTCCCGGTCCATTTCAGACATGGGAACATCGTCGTCCTTGAGGTCGTAGGTAGCTGTATTAATGATGCAGAATCCAACACTGTTACGGCCCGACCAGACCTCGGGAACGCCGCGGGTATTCTTCGCCACCGGATTTGTCCGCCAATCACGGTTCACCAAGCCGAGGAAGGAATACTTCTCGCCCTGAAAATACTCGATTGTGTTGTCCAGATTGCCGGTATCCCGGTGTTTGAACATCAACGGCTTGCCGTCAGGACGGACCTTGCCGCTTATAATCACCGCCGTGCAGGCATCCGCCGCCACAGGCAGTAACAAGAATACAAAAAAGCTAAAATAACGAAGGATTTTCATCGATTCCGGGGTTTCTGCGTGTGGATAGATACTCGTCCATGCCGAGATGGTGATAGGCTAGTTCCGTAGCGACGCGGCCGCGCTGGGTCCTCACGATGAATCCCTCCTTGATCAGGAAAGGTTCATATACCTCTTCGAGCGTGCCGGCATCCTCACTGATAGAGGTGGCGAGCGTTCCGATACCGACCGGACCTCCCTTGAAGGTGGTGATCAGGGTACGGAGAATCTTATTGTCTATGGCGTCGAGGCCGCGGGTGTCGATCTTGAGTTTATTCAGGGCAAAACGGGCTATTTCTATGTTGATGCGACCGTCGCCGAGCACCTGGGCGAAGTCGCGGACACGCTTGAGCAGGGCATTGGCGATACGGGCAGTGCCGCGGCTGCGGAGAGCAATTTCATGGGCTGCGTCCCCGTCTATTTCTATATCCATGATACCCGCGCTTCGGATTACTATTTTTTCCAAATCGGCCGTGTCGTAATACTCCAGGGCACAGTTGATGCCGAAACGGTCACGCAGCGGCGCGGTCAGGAGTCCGCTTCGGGTCGTCGCGCCGACAAGCGTGAAAGGATTAAGCGTGATGCGGACCGAACGGGCGCCGGGTCCCTTGTCAATCATGATGTCGATGACGAAATCCTCCATCGCGGAATAAAGGTATTCCTCCACCTCGGCGGAGAGACGGTGAATCTCGTCAATGAACAGGACATCTCCCTTTTCGAGCGAGGTCAGCAGGCCGGCGAGATCTCCGGGCTTGTCGAGAACGGGACCGGAGGTAACCTTCATCCCGACTCCCATCTCGTTGGCGATGATATGTGCCAACGTCGTTTTTCCAAGACCGGGAGGGCCATGAAAAAGGGTATGGTCCAGGGCCTCGCCGCGCATCTTGGCGGCCTTTATATATATGGAAAGGTTCGAGACAATCTCCTTTTGTCCCGTAAAATCATCCAGCTCCTGGGGTCTGATTATTCCATCCAATTCATTATCTTTGCGGACGGAAGTGTCGTGGGGGTCGAACTCGCTCATTGGCTCCTGACGCTTTTAATTCAAATACAAATATAGTTTTTTATTTGATTTGTTGTTTTTGTTTGGGTTGTTGAAATGTTGATAAACCCATAAAAAAAATTGATTTTGAATAATTTATAATTGTTGATAAAAGCAATTTTTCCTGTTGATATCGTTTGGAAAGACCGTTGAAAACCTTTCTGCCGATAAGAAAAATATTTTTTAAACAGGCTTTTCAACAGGGTTATCAACAGATTTATGAACAATGGAACAGGCTATTCTCCAACTCCGCCGAAGCCTTCCGCTACCGGAACCTGTATACTGTCAGGGACTCTTCCTTTCCGCCCGATGGTTCGCCATTTCTGAAGCGATAAAGGATGGATTACAAGTGATAGTATTGCCGGATAAGGAATCGGCTGAATACTGCTCGGCGGATCTATATCCACTGGTGGAAGGAGACCGGGTTTTCTTCCTGCCGGATTCCGGCAAGAAGGTGGAAAGGAGTAATTACAAGTCATCCCTTTCCGTCCAGCGTACAGCTGCTCTCGGAAAAGTAATGGCTTACAGCGGTGGAGATCCGCTTTTTATCGTCACTTATCCGGAAGCGCTGGAGGAGTTGATTCCCCAGACAAACGCTATACAGGAAGCCGTCGTTTCCCTAAAAAAAGGTGATGAAATATCCTTCGAGCATCTCAAGGATATCCTGATGGAAAAGCGTTTTACACGGGTGGATTTCGTTTCCCAACCGGGTCAGTATTCCATCCGGGGTTCCCTGATAGATATTTTTTCATTCTCTAATAATTATCCCTACCGTATTTCCTTTTTCGGGGATGAAGTGGAAAAGATTCACATTTTCGACTGTAATACGCAATTATCTCAGGGAGAGGTAGATACCGTTGATATTTATCCGGATCTTTCCGATACGCAGAATGAAACGGAAGAAGTTTCCCCGCTGACCCTCTTCCCACCCCGGACAGTCGTATGGCTGGATTCTTCCGATATGTATAAAGAGCGGCCGTTCTTCGCGGAACTGGAGCCGTTCAAGCGAATATTTCTGGAAGTTCCGCTGGGTATTCGCGACAAGATGCCCGATCAGGTCGGGCATGACGTAGTTCGATTCAACATAGCACCGCAACCGGTTTTTAATAAGAATTTCGAGTTGCTGGCGGCGGATATCCGGGAAAAAATTGAGCATAATTATAAGGTGCGGATTTATGGAGAAAACCGCAACCAACTTGAGCGCATCAAGTCCATCCTCATCGAGAATGCCGGGTTGATGCCGGAATTCGTCCGCCAGAATCTCCACGCCGGTTTCATCGACCACGACGACCGCATCTGCTGCTACTCCGACCATGAAATCTTCGACCGTTTTCACCGGGTCGCCATCCGCCGCAGCGTCGAGAAGAGCGAGCAGCTGACCTTGAACGACATCACCGCATTTAACATAGGCGATTACATTGTCCACATCGATCACGGTGTCGGCGTTTTCGGCGGCCTGGTCCGCATGCGGGACGACTATGGCCGGATCCATGAAGTCGTCAAGCTGATGTATAAGGACGGTGACGTCGTGTTCGTATCTGTCCATTCCCTCCACAAGATATCCCGCTTCCGTTCCCGTGAAGGCGAGCCGCCGCGTATTCACAAACTCGGATCCAAGACCTGGCAGAACCTCAAATCCTCCGCCAAGAGCAAGGTTAAGGATATCGCCAAGGACCTGATCCAGCTCTACGCCAAGCGGAAAGCCTCCACCGGTTTCGCCTTCGCCCCCGATTCCTACCTTCAGGAGGAGTTGGAGTCTTCTTTTATCTATGAAGACACGCCGGATCAGGACAAAGCCACCATCGCGGTCAAACGCGACATGGAAGACAAGTGTCCGATGGACCGCCTGATCTGCGGCGACGTCGGCTTCGGTAAAACGGAAATAGCCATCCGGGCTGCCTTCAAGGCCGCTACGGACGGCAAACAGGTGGCCGTTCTCGTGCCGACAACCATACTGGCGCTGCAGCATTTCACCACCTTTACCGCCCGCCTCAAGGACTTTCCCGTGACGGTGGATTATGTCAGCCGCCTCCGCACCGCAAAACAGGTAAGCGACATCAAAGAGCGCCTGAAAGCCGGAAAAATTGATATTCTCATCGGTACCCACAAGATCCTCGGCGATGCCTTCGAATTCAAGGACCTGGGCTTGCTGATTATCGACGAAGAGCAGAAATTCGGCGTCAGCGCCAAGGAAAAACTCCGCCAGATGCGGGAAAACATCGATACGTTGACCCTTACCGCTACACCGATTCCGAGAACCCTCCAGTTCTCCCTCCTCGGCGCCCGCGACCTTTCCATTATATCAACGCCCCCGCCGAACCGCATTCCGATCCAGACGGAAATCATTCTCTTCGACGAGAAGGAAATCAAATCCATTCTCAGCTACGAACTCAACCGCGGCGGACAGATCTTCTTCCTCCATAATAAAGTGGAGCAGTTGCCTGCCATTGAAGACATCCTCCACAGGCTTGTCCCGGACATGCGTATCTGCGTCGCCCACGGCCAAATGGACGCCAGGGAATTGGAGAACCGGATGCTCGATTTCATGCGCGGGGACTATGATCTTCTCCTCTGCACGACCATTATCGAGAACGGACTGGATATTCCCAACGCCAACACCATCCTCATCAACCAGGCACAGAATATCGGTCTGAGCGATCTCCACCAGCTCCGCGGTCGCGTCGGAAGGTCGAACCGGAAGGCTTTCTGCTACCTCATCGTTCCGCCGCTCGTCACCATTACCGACGACGCCCGGCGGCGCCTCAAGGCCATTGAAGAGTTCTCTGACCTCGGCAGTGGTTTCAACATCGCCATGCAGGACCTTGACATCCGTGGTGCCGGTAATCTGCTGGGCGCGGAACAGAGCGGCTTTATTTCCGATATGGGTTACGAGACCTATCAGACCATCCTCGCCGAGGCCATGGAAGAACTCGGTGTCGAGACGGGCCTGACAAGCCGCAACGTCCGCGAGTCCTACGTAGAGGACTGCACCATCGAAACCGACCGTCCGGCCTTCATTCCAGATGAATACATCGATGTTATGGCGGAAAAAATCCGCATTTACAAGGACCTGGATTCGCTGCGGGACGACCGTGAAATAGACCGTTTCCGCAGCGGCATCGCCGACCGCTTCGGCCACCTTCCGGAGGAACTTGAAAACCTGTTCTGGGTGGTGCGCATCCGCAATTTGGGAGCGAAGCTGGGCTTCGAGAAGATTATCATCAAAAACGGCATGGAACTCCTGTTCTTCATTGCCAACCCGATGTCTTCCTATTACAAGTCGCCGGTCTTCGAGAAAGTGCTCAAAAACGTGAACGCCAACGACCGTCTGTTCAACATCAAGCAGACGGAAAACAAACTGAAAATTGTCATCCGCGGGGTGGATTCAATGGAGAAAGCCCACGCAAATTTGATGAAATTGGCGGAAAATTCGTAAATTTGCAGGCTATTAGCTTTTTGCTGGCGTGAATCTTTTAATAGAAATAGGTAATACCGCGCTCAAGGCGGCCTGGTCCGACGGGATGACCCTCGGCAAGACATTCCGCTATCAGGGAGAGAAGATGATGGACTTTGTCTTCACGCTTTTCACCCCCAAGGAGAAACCGGACATCCTGGTCATAGCTTCTACCTTCCCTATCGCTTCCGAAGACGAAGAGCGTCTCCAGGCCCAGTGCTGTAAACTGGTCTTGCTCGACAACGCCCACCCGGAACTGCTGCAGAAGACCGGTCTGCCGAAATACCTTTCCTACGACCGTGCAGCTTCGATTCTGGCGGTGCGCTATCTTTTCCGCGGAAAAGGTTGCACCATCATGGACTTCGGTACCACGCTGACGGTGGATCTGCTGGCCGCGGACGGCCAGTTTATCGGCGGCAACATCTCCCCCGGCTGCCGCACACGCTTCAAATCGCTGAACCGCTATTCCCGCCGCCTTCCCCTTGTCAACACCCCGGACGAATGTCCTGAAACAGGAACTTCCATTCCTTCCTCCATCGAGGCCGGTGTGATATCAGGCATATTATTTGAAATACAGGGCTACCAGAACCTTCATCCGGACAACATCGTCGTGTTTACGGGCGGCGATGCGAATTATTTTGCAAAACGGATGAAAAGTTCCATCTTTGTAGTTTGCAACCTGGTCCTTATGGGCCTCGCTTTAATTGCCGACAGGTATGTTGAAGAGTAAGAGGAAGAGTTTGTTCGGATGGGTGACAGCGGCGCTGCTGCTGTTTCCCGGTGGATTTGTTTTCGCACAGGACGGTACGTACAGCGGGTATTCTCCCTATTCCGTTTATGGTATAGGAGATTTTTCCGCCGGCGGCTCGGCGACGACCCGCATGATGGGCGGTGCCGGCATCGGCATGCGCAACCGCCGCATCCTCAACCTCCTCAATCCGGCCGCCATCACCGCCCGCGATTCCCTGTCGTTCATGGCGGATTTTTCCCTTGCCTCGACAAACGTCATCTATCAGCAGGGCGACGTGACATCCGCCCACAATACCTTTAATATCAACTCACTGGCTATTTCCTTCCCGATCTGGCGGTCTTCCGCGATGATGGTAGGCCTCGCGCCCGTGAGCAACATGGGATATAATTTCTCGACGACGGTGACGGATCCCGCCCTGGTGGGCCGCGTCGGCAACGT